>JAWLHF010000012.1:0-43469 GCA_041690515.1 Clostridiaceae bacterium
CCATATATGGATATTGGGTATGAGATGAATCCTTTCCTTGGTTATAGAGCCATAAGGCTATGTCTTAAGGAGAGGGGCATATTCATAACACAGTTAAGGGCACTGCTAAGAGCTGGTGTTCACGGAAAGCTGGGAATAATGTTCCCTATGATTTCCGGGATGGAAGAGCTTATTGCTGCTAAGGAAGTGCTTTATGAGGCAGAGAGGCAGCTGGAGGCTGAAGGTATAGAATACAGCAGTTCTGTTCAGGTAGGAATTATGATTGAGATTCCATCAGCTGCCATAGTTAGTGATGAGCTGGCCAAACATGTAGACTTTTTTAGTATAGGCACCAATGATCTTATCCAATATACCTGCGCGGTTGACAGGATGAACGAGAAGGTAAGCTATTTGTATGACCCTGCTCATCCTGCTATATTAAAGCTTATAAATGCAGTCATAGAAAACGGGCATAAAGCAGGCATCTGGGTTGGGATGTGCGGTGAAATGGCGGGGGACTTGTCGATGATACCATTACTCCTAAGGATGGGACTTGATGAGTTCAGTATGAGCCCGGCATCAATACTTCCGGCAAGAAAGCTTGTTGGATCATTGAAGTATCAATATGACAGATAAAAAGTAAGGAGATTGAGTTGGACGACTATCAATCTCCTTATTTATTTAATGGTTGGGATTCTTGTATTTTCTTATGGCTGATGAGATTTTTTCCTTGCTGAGGCTTTCCTCATATTCAACAGTGATAGTATTGGAAACATCATCAACTCTTACGGCGTGAACACCGTTTAAGGATTGAACATCACCTCTTAAAGACTCTATATCGCTGCTGTTTCTGAGATTACTGACATTAAACTTGGTTACGTTCAAAAAATCACCTCCTGATAATTTCACTTAAATATTATTCAGCCGTTATTGAATTAGTAGTGCATCTGATTTCACGACACATGAAATGCGTAAAACGTATCGCACTATTTGGATTTCATGGAAAATATTCAGTGCGATATATATAGTATGTTTTAATAAAAGCATATTATACGTTGACTGAAATTTTCATTAATTATATAATGAAATGGTAGAAATGGTTAGAATAATCATATGGTGCCCTAACGGGTTAAAAGGGAAAGCGGTGTAATACCGCTGCAGCCCCCGCTACTGTAAGTGGGTATGAAATCCGACAAGCCATTGTAATGCGAGAAGGCCGGAAAGTAAGAAGATCCACAAGCCAGGAAACCTGCCTATGATATGTTTTCTACCTTCGGAGGGAGGGGAGGAGGATATTTGGAATTTGGATATTTCCCCGCTCCCATGCATGTAACTTGGGCAGCGGGTTTTTATTTTTTTTAAGGAGATGTAATATGGGATTATTAGAAAAGACCAAAGCAGGAATAAAGCCTGCATATGAGGAAAGCATGAAAGAAGCGGAGGAAAGGCTTGACAAGCTGGCGAAACCCATTGGGAGCCTGGGGAAGCTGGAGGAATTGGCAATAAAAATATCAGGAATAACCGGGAAACAGAGCAGCAGCTTCGATAAGAAGGTCACTGTAATAATGGCATCAGACAATGGTGTTGTGGAGGAGGGAGTAAGCTCCTGCCCACAGGCGGTAACAGCGATTCAGACTATGAACTTTATAAAGGGGGTTACCGGTGTATGTGTATTATCCAAGCATGCCGGTGCTGAAATAAGGGTCATAGATATTGGGGTTGCAGGTGATTTTAGGGAATATCCAGGTATAATAGACAGGAAAATAAGAAAGGGCACTTCAAATATGGCGAAGGGTCCTGCCATGAGCAGGGAAGAGGCTGTTAAAGCAATAGAAATCGGTATAGAAACTGTTGCTCAGCTTGTTGAAGAGGGTTACAGCCTTTTTGGAACCGGAGAGATGGGAATAGGCAATACCAGTACCAGCAGCACAGTTGTGATGAGTCTGTTGGGTTGTAGTGCAGATGTGGCGGTTGGAAAGGGTGCAGGACTTACAGAAGAAGGCTTGGCTAACAAAAAAGCTATTATAAAAAAGGCGATAGCATTGAACAAGCCGGATGCGGAAGATCCCGTTGATGTTCTGTCAAAAGTGGGAGGCTTTGATATAGCCGGTATGACAGGATGTTTCCTGGGAGCGGCATATCATAGGAAGCCCATAGTGATAGATGGTTTTATATCCGCAGCGGCTGCTCTGGCAGCATATAGGATAAATCCCCTGGTAAGGGATTTTATGATAGCATCCCATTGTTCCGAAGAGCCGGGATATATGCTGGTTATGAAGGAGTTAGGGCTGCAGCCCATGCTGAATCTCAACATGCGTCTGGGAGAGGGAAGCGGATGTCCCCTTGCTTTTAATGTTATTGAGGCTGCAGAAGCTGTGATATCAGATATGGCTACCCTGGAGGAAGCAATGATTGCCGGAGAATTTTTAATTGATATAAGAAAATAACGTATAAGTAAATGATAATTTTCTTATATCAATACGGGTTGCATTAGGAAGGGAGAAACACTATGGGAAAAGCAATTCTTATAACGGGAGGAGCCAGAAGCGGAAAGAGCAGTTATGCAGAGAGGCTGGCAAAGGAACTGGAGGGCAATATATTATACATAGCTACTTCCATTCCCTTTGACGATGAGATGAAAAACAGGGTAAAGAAGCACAGGGACTCACGGCCTGCTGAGTGGGATACATATGAAGGCTACAGAGGGCTTGGAGCAATAATAGAGGACAAGGGCAGACAGTATAAGGGCATACTTCTGGACTGCGTTACAGTAATGGTAACCAACCTGCTGCTGGAGCATCCGGGAATTGATTATGAGAATGTCCGGTATGAGGACTTTGAAGAGGCTGAAAAGGAAATTAAGGAAGAGGTCGATGGGCTTCTAAGAGGAGTGAAGCTGTCAGAAGCCACTGTTATAATGGTTACAAATGAGCTGGGGAGCGGAATAGTACCGGAGAATCTTCTGGGCAGGGTATTCAGGGATATTGCCGGCAGAATGAATCAATATATTGCAGAGCAGTGCGATGAAGTCTATATGACTGTATGTGGACTTCCACTGAAGCTGAAATAATATGGAGGAACAGAATAAATGAGAGTGTTCATACTTACACTGCAGTTTCTGACCAGGATACCTATAGAAGCAGACCTTAATGCATCGGAAGAGGATTTTGCAAGGGGAGTAGTATTTTTTCCTGTGGTAGGGCTGATAATCGGAGCTTTTAACCTTATGGTACTTGCAATTGCTTCAAGGATATTGGGAGGGATATTCCCTCTGATATGCTGTCTGCTTGCAGGGACTGCCATCACCGGGGGACTTCATGTGGATGGACTGGCTGATACCTGCGACGGGGTGTTTTCATCCAGGACAAGGGACAAGATGCTTGAGATAATGAGAGACAGCAGGATAGGGACCAATGGGACAATAGCTATAATATTCGATTACCTTTTGAAGCTTTCCCTTCTGTCGATGCTGACAGGGAGAGGACTTTCAACAGCTGTACTTCTATCTCCGGTAGCAGCGAAAACCCTTATGGTGCTGCTTATGAAAACCTCAGTGTATGCACGCTCAGGCCCCGGTCTGGGAAGACTCTATCTGGAAAAACAGACCATTGCCGGCACTGTATTGGGAGTAATTGCCGGATTGGCCATAATAATAGGCTTGTGGGACATATGGGGAGCAGCTGCCTTCGGAGGCTGTGCCGCAATATGTTTTCTCTACAGGGCATTCATTTATTCAAAGCTGCAGGGTATGACAGGTGACACTCTGGGAGCTGCTAATGAACTGTTGGAGATAACCTTCATACTAATTGTGGCTGTAATGGCTGGGAGAGGTATCATATGAAGAATGACAGTACAGAGTTATATTTCATAAGACATGGTGAGACAGAGCTTAATCTTAAAGGGGTATACTACGGATTCACTGATTGCGGGCTTAGTGAGAAGGGGATTATGCAGGCGGAGGATCTGGCGGATATACTTCAGGATGTAAGCTTTGATGCAGTAATATCCAGCAGCCTTGCCAGAGCTGTTACAACAGCGGTTATTGTAAGTGGTTATACTCCGGATATGATCATTACTGATGAGAGGCTGAAGGAGCTTGACTTTGGAGATTGGGAAGGCATGCACCACAGTGAAATCAGAAAAAATCACCGAGAGGCCTGGGAAAACTGGAGCAATGACTGGAAGAATGCAGCACCTCCAAGAGGTGAGAGCTTTAGAGATATATACAGCCGTGTCAGGAACTTTATTGAAGACATTTTGCAGGAATACAGAGGGAAAAGAGTGCTTATCGTGTCCCATCAGGGAGTTATGAGAATAGCACCTATGATACTTCTCAGGCTGCCAGAGGAAGCATATTGGAGCTTCACTGCAGAACAGGGAAGATATAGCCTTTATGAAATTGATGGCAATGGACATTGCACAGTAAAAAGAATAAACAGCGGAAGATAAGGTGTAGAAGCTTCGCAATAATGCCCAACACTGGGGTTGAAAGGAAAGGATGGCATATGACAAGGAGAAAATTGAAAGCTAAGAGTCTGATGATACAGGGAACTGCTTCATCAGTGGGAAAAAGCCTTATGTGTACGGCAATTTGCAGGATACTTGCCCGGGATGGGTATGATGTGAATCCCTTTAAGTCACAGAATATGTCGCTGAATTCATATATAACACCGGAGGGTCATGAAATGGGAAGGGCTCAGGTGATGCAGGCAGAGGCCTGCGGCAAGCAGCCTTCTGCTGCTATGAACCCGATACTTTTAAAGCCCACCTCGGACAGAAAGTCCCAGGTGATAATTGAAGGAAGGGTTTATGCTGATATGGATGCGGTAGAGTATTTCGACTTCAAGCCGAGGCTTAAGGAGCGGATCTCGGAGATCTACCATCGGTTGGAGGACAGCGGAGATATCGTAGTCATAGAGGGAGCAGGAAGTCCTGCTGAGATAAATCTCAACCATGAGGATTTTGTCAATATGGGTATGGCAAAGATAGCTAAAGCTCCTGTGTTGCTGGTGGGAGATATAGATAGGGGAGGAGTCTTTGCCTCTCTGGCAGGGACTATGCTTCTCTTAAGCGAAGAAGAGAAAAAGCTTGTAAAGGGAGTGATTATCAATAAGTTCAGAGGCAGCTTGGAAATATTGGAGCCGGGACTGAGGATGCTGGAAGATATAATAAAAGTGCCTGTGCTGGGAGTGATTCCGTACTTCCGAATGAACATAGAGGATGAGGACAGTGTCTCTGAATGGCTGCGGTCGGGGGCTGATAGGGATGAAGAATTGGATATAGCAGTTATCAGACTGCCGTATATGTCTAATCATACCGATTTCAATGCTTTACGCCTTCATGAGGATGTGTCCCTAAGGTTTGTAGAAATAAATGAAGAGCTGGGTAAGCCGGATGTCATCATAATACCCGGCAGCAAGAATACTATCCATGACATGCAGATGATGCTCAATGCAGGAATGGGCAGCAGGATATTGAAGTGCCACGAAAAGGGAAGCGTTGTATTTGGTATCTGCGGCGGATATCAGATAATGGGCAGGGAAATACTGGACAGCTTGAAGGCTGAGTCTGAAAATGAATATTCGCAGGGATTGGGACTCCTTGATACAGTTACCGAATTCAAGCAGAGCAAATTCACAATTCTGTCCAAAGGAAAGGAAAATATCTTCGGTACAGAGGTTAGAGGCTATGAGATACATATGGGAGAAACCCTGAATACCGGGGAGGGTGAACCATTCATAAAAATCCATGAAAGAGGAGGAAAAGAGGTATCTGCTCAGGACGGAATGGTCAACATCAATCATACTGTGTTTGGAACATACATACATGGAATATTTGACAGCGCAGAATTTACAAGAAGTTTCCTCAATATGGTAAGAGAGAAGAAGGGTTTGAAGCCTTTGATAAATAATGCTCCGGATTATTGGGACTATAAGGAAGAACAGTATGACAAGCTTGCAGATATAGTAAGGAGTAATATTGATATGGATAAGCTCTATGCAATATTGGAGGCGGGAGCAGATGCTTAGTATATATGCTGCGTTCCTGCTGGACTATATTCTTGGGGACCCTCAGTCGATGCTACATCCTGTGAGGCTTATTGGCGCTTATATAAGCTCTTTTGAGAGATATACAAGAAGGCTGGTGAAAACTGATACATCGATGAAAGCTGCGGGAGCGATCTTGTTGGCAACTACCGTTGGGCTTTCTTATGGTATGGTATTTCTAATATTGCAGCTTGCAGGAGGAATAAGTCCTTTGCTTTATAATATTGTGAATATACTGATGATGTATACCTGTATTGCAGCCCGTTGTCTGTCAGATGAGGGCAATAGGATATACCGGGCGCTTATGGAAGGAAATCTGGAGAAAAGCAGAGGGATGCTGTCCATGATAGTAGGCAGGGATACTGATGAACTGGATGAAAGCGGTATTACAAGGGGAGCGGTTGAGACTGTGGCAGAGAATACCTCTGATGGAGTCATAGCTCCTCTGTTCTATATGTTCATAGGGGGGGCACCCCTTGCTATGGCATACAAAGCGATAAACACTCTTGACTCTATGGTGGGATATAAGAACGAAAAATATTTGCACTTTGGCTGGGCTTCGGCACGATTTGACGATATTGTCAATTATGTGCCTGCCAGGCTTACGGGGATGCTTATAGCGGTATCGGCGATAATCTTAAGGCTTAACTTCAGAGAAAGCTTCAGCATACTCAGGAGAGACAGCAGGAACCACAGCAGTCCCAACAGCGGCTTTCCGGAAGCGGCTGCAGCAGGTGCCCTTGGAGTGCAGCTTGGAGGAACGAACTACTATTTCGGCAAGCCTGTGGTGAAACCGACCATTGGTGAAGCTTCACGCCCCCTTGGAAGAGATGATATAAAAGCTATGATAAGGCTTATGTATGCGGCTTCAATACTTGCACTTATACTGTTTTCGATATTGACTTTGATAGTGTCTTAACTTTGAGCATGAATACAGCTGCTGAAAAGCAGCTCAAGTGCCATGCTGAGGATAGCGAAGTATCATAGAATATTTAAGTCGTTGTTCCTTAGTATGGCAACTTTGGTTTTTATAGCAGCTGCAGCAATTTTAAATTATTTAGCAGAAGATACGAGGAGGTTTGGATATGAATTTCCATGGAGGGGATATCTACAAGTACAAAGAGGACATATTGGATTTTAGCTCAAATATCAATCCACTTGGAATACCTGAAAGCTTCAGAAGAATGATCATTGAAAGATTTGAGGATTTTACCAGGTATCCGGACATAGAATATAAAGAGGTAAGAAAAAAGATAGCTTCATATATAAACATATTGGACAACAGATACATATTGCCCGGAAACGGTGCGGTGGAGCTTATCTACAAGCTGGCAGCCTCATCAGGTAAGGAAAGGGCTGCAGGACTGAGACCCACATTTTCAGAGTATTCCAGAGGGGCAAAGACAGCAGGTATGGAGTATTATGACATTCCCGCATTTAAAGAGGATTATGCAGGAATAGATGCGGAAAAGCTGCTTGCAGAGATAAAGCCCCGTTCTCTTGTTATAATATGTAATCCCAACAATCCTACCGGAACATTAATACCCAAGAATATCATGAAGGGTATAGCAGCAGATTTAATGGAAATGGATTGTCAGCTTATAATAGACGAAGCTTTTATTGAATTCACAGAGGATTATTCTGATAACAGCATGGTTGATTTGATTGAGAAATATGACAATGTGACTGTGATAAGAGCAGCCACCAAATTCTTCGGTATGCCCGGAATAAGGCTTGGGTACGCTGTTTCGGCAAACAAAGAGACCATTAGGGCTGCAAAGGAGCTGATGGAGCCGTGGAATCTCAATACTGCTGCAGTTATTGCTGCACTAAGCATATTTGATGACAGAAACTATATTGAGGTTTCAAGGGAATGGATCAGAAGCGAACGGAAATACCTGTTCCAGGAATTGCAAAAAATAAGTAATCTGAAGGTATATCCATCAGCATCAAACTTCCATTTACTTAAGATTATGGGGAATATAACGACAGCTGCAGTTCTAAAAGAAGACATGATAAAGAGAGGGATACTTATAAGAACAGCTGAAGGCTTTAACGGGCTCTCTGAATTTGATTTCAGGCTTGCTGTCAAAGATAGGCAATCAAATAACAAAGCCCTTGAGGCATTAAGGGAATATTTTCAATAATATGAGATATGAGTCGAAAAATATAGCATTATGGAGACAAATGTGACGCATAGTTCCCCAATAATAATAAACAGAATAGCACAAAACAGTAGTATGAGATATAATAGGTTTTGTGATATAGAAAAATAGTGCGAAGTTTGTTATTGCTTGTATACAACATACAATCATTTAACGCACTAGCTTTATAAAATTTGGGGGTGTCATTGTGAAATTGGATTATCTAGGGGCTAAAGTGCAGCGTAATCTTACCATTGGTAAGCTTGTGGAAGCTGCACTGAAAAAAGAAGATGCGGTACTGACCGACACAGGAGCACTTAGCATCAACACGGGTAAATACACAGGAAGGTCACCAGGAGACAGATTCATAGTAGATGGTCCGGATGTACATGATCAGGTTGACTGGGGCAAGGTCAACGCTCCAATCAGCAGTGAGGGATTTGACAAATTATATGAAAAGATGCTTACATACATAAAGGATAAGGAGCTCTACATTTTCGACGGTTTTGTAGGAGCTGACAAGAATTATAGAATGCCTGTAAGGGTAATAAATGAATATGCTTCCCAGAACCTTTTCTCACAGCAGTTGTTAATAAAGCCGAAAGCAGGGGAATTAGAGGGTTTTGAACCTGAATTCACAATTATAGCTGCTCCCGGCTGTCATGCTGATGCTGCAATAGACGGGACAAACTCAGAGGCTTTCATTATTCTCAATTTTACTAAGAAAATAGTGCTGATAGGCGGTTCAATGTACTGTGGAGAGATAAAAAAATCCATATTCACAGTTATGAACTTCCTGCTCCCAAAGAAAAATGTAATGCCTATGCATTGCTCAGCCAATGTTGGTAAAGATGGTGATGTTGCGTTGTTCTTCGGACTATCAGGTACCGGAAAAACAACCTTATCCGCTGACAATGGAAGAAGACTTATAGGCGATGACGAGCACGGCTGGACAGATGACGGGGTATTCAATTTTGAGGGAGGCTGTTATGCAAAGTGCATAAGGCTTTCAAAAGAGAATGAGCCCCAGATATGGAATGCCATCAGATTCGGAACTTTACTTGAAAATGTTGTACTTGACCCGGAGACTGGTGTGCCGGATTATGATAGTGAGCAATTTACGGAAAACACCCGTGCAGGTTATCCTGTGACTTATATAGATAATGCAGTTGAGGAAGGTGTGGGAGGAAAGCCTTCTACAATAATATTCCTGACGGCAGATGCCACAGGGGTGCTTCCTCCGATTTCAAAGCTTTCAAAAGAGCAGGCCATGTACCACTTCATGTCAGGGTACACAAGCAAGCTGGCAGGAACTGAGAGGGGTATAGTAGAGCCGACAGCGACATTCTCAACCTGCTTCGGAGCACCTTTCATGCCGAGGAAGCCTCAGGTTTATGCAGAACTGCTCGGAAAGAAGATAGATGAGAACAATGTAAGAGTATTCCTTGTAAATACAGGATGGAGCGGCGGTTCGTACGGCGTAGGGAAACGTATGAAGCTTTCCTATACAAGAGCTATGGTAACAGCTGCCATAAATGGAAAGTTGGATAATGTCAAGTATGAGAAGGATTCTATCTTTGGAGTAGCCGTGCCTACCGAATGTCCGGATGTGCCGGCTGAAGTTTTAAAGCCTGTGAATGTATGGCAGGATAAGGCTGAATATGAGAGAACGGCATTGAAGCTTGCCGAATCCTTCAAAGATAATTTCCGGAAATTCAGCGGAGTTGCAGAAGGTATAGTAAATGCAGGACCTACAGTGAAATAAGAACACATATAAAAAGAGCTTATTCAAAGGGATAAGCTCTTTGCTTATCTGTTGTCCTTATGCTGTGATATTTCAGATATATGCCGCTTATAAGAGATAAGAGACAGAACACTGATAATATCTGAGGATGATTATACCAAATAATTATTGGCTGTATGGTGAACATCCTATATTTATATTAATAAACGATGGTTTGTAGTATAATATTAAATATATTATAGGCAAAGGAGCGCATATATGTTTATTGTTACTGCAGCAGCTATGATAAGAGAAGGAAAAGTACTGATAGCTCAGCGGGAATCAGGTTCTCATATGGAATTCCGCTGGGAGTTTCCAGGAGGCAAGCTTGAGCCTGAGGAGTCTCCGGAGGAGTGCATTATAAGGGAGATTAAAGAAGAGCTGGATATGGATATAGAGGTATTGGACATATACAAGGTAGTAAAGTTCAAATATGAGGAAAAGGATATACTTCTCCTGTGCTATCTGTGCAAAGTGATAAAAGGAGAAGGCAGGACCCTCGAATGCAATGACTTCAGATGGGTGAAAAGAGAAGAGCTTGTGGATTTTGACTTTGTTCCGGCAGATCTGCCTGTCGTAGAAAAGCTTATAAAGGATGAGAAGCTGTTTGAGTTTTGAAGAGTGTAAGAACCTTGTCCGGTATGAAAACACATCGCTGTTGGATTCCGGGAGTACAGATGTGTTTGCAGTAAATAGCAAAGAAGCGGATGTCCGCTTCTTTGCTATTTTTCGTATTCCTCTTTCAATAAGGCTAATTCGAGCACATCGAGATATTTTCCATGTCTCAGCACTTCTTCATGGTACACGACTTCTACTTGAAAGCCTTTTGACTTGTAGATACCAACGGATATTGCATCATCTGCCAGAACCTGAATCTTTATTTTTCTCACATTTGCTTCCTTAAAGGCAAATTCCAGGAATAGATCCAAAGCTTCCTCACGGTAGCCGCCGCCTATATAAGCTTCATCACCTATATAAAGGTACATGGCACCAAAGCCGTTTTTCCAGAAGATAAAATCCAAGCCTACTGCACCTATCACCTTTCCATCCTTTGTTTCCACAGTAAGGTGCACATCAGTGTCACCATGACGTCTGTCCAGACGCTCCTTGAGCTTTTTCTCAAGCTGTTCCTTATATGTGAACCTAGGCATTTCATGGATAAAGGAATCCATTATATGAGGACGATTCCTGAAAGCTGCAAGATGTTCCATGTCCGAAAGGGTCTGCATTCTGATATTTACTAAGTTACCAGAAAACATCACTGATTCCCCCTTTCAAAAGCTTCCTTTGTTATACTCATTGCGAGATTATCGTGGTACTCGCCGTTTCTATAGACTTCTTTCCTATTGATTCCGTCAACGGTAAAGCCACATTTTTCATAGCATCTGATGGCTCTTTTGTTGAATGAGAATACATTTAGCTTGACCTTCCTGAGTCCCAGTTCATTGAACAGGAAGCCAAGGAATATCCTTAAGGCCTCGGTTCCGTATCCTTTGCTCCTGTAATCAGGATTTCCAATAAATACGGCAATATATGTAGTCCTGTTTTTCCAGTTGAGCCATGAGGTGAAGCAGCCTCCAATGTACAGGCCTTCCTTGTTCTCGACTGCAAAGCTGAAGTCTTCATCGTCTTTTGTAATACCTTCGTACCATTTTTCCCACATGTCCTTGGTAGGAAACAGGTTCATTCCCATGAAGTAATTATTGGTCACATCCTCATCAGCCTCGTATTTTACGGCAAGCTCTATATCTTCTTTCTTCATTGGCCTCAGGTTCACACGTTCTCCTACAAACATACAAATCACCCCTTGCTTGCTTCTTTAATGATAGCAGCAACCAATGCCGCAGATTTTTCCATATCCTTTATGGCTATACACTCGGAGGTGGTATGTACATTAGTCATACCAATTCCAAGGGTAACAGCCTGAAGACCTTTTCCACTCATTATATTGGTATCGCTTCCGCCTCCCGTTGATTGGAGACGGGTTTCGAGTCCAAGGTTCCGAATGGCCCCATCAACAAGCTTGACTATCTCTGCATCCTTTGAAAGGTTAAGCTCCGGATAGTTTAGGAATTGCTTGGTTTCGTGCTCTGCACCGTACTCTCTGCATGCATTTTCGATACATTCCAGCATATGCCTGGCTTGTGCTTCAACCTTGCTTCTCACAAGGCTTCTTGCCTCCATCGCCATCTCTATTTTGTCGCACACTATATTTGTAGCACCGCCGCCGCTTATCTTTCCAATATTTGCTGTTGTCTCTTCATCTATACGGAGAAGTCTCATATCATTGATGGCCTTTGCAGCTACCTGTATGGCACTGATACCCTTTTCAGGGGCCAACCCTGCATGTGCTGCTTTACCCTTTATCGTCGTAAGAGTCTTTATCTGTGCCGGTGCCTGTATTATAACAGTTCCGACATCTCCGCCGCTGTCCAGTACAAAGGCACGTTTTGATTTGAGCCAGCCATAGTCAAGATTTTTTGCACCAACCATTCCGCCTTCTTCACCTATAGTGAAAGCTACTTCAATATCACCGTGTTTTATGTTGTTTTCCTTAATGCTCCTTACCGCTTCCAATATTGCTGCAATTCCTGACTTGTCATCACCCCCAAGTATGGTTGAGCCATCACTGTAAATCACTCCATCACGGATGACAGGGCTGATATTCTCCCCCGGTACCACTGTATCCATATGTGCGCAGAACATCACAGGCTGTGCATCAAGTGTACCCCTGAGCCTACCCAGCACGTTTCCGGTGTCTCCTCCTGAGTCTTTATTCCCATTATCTATGTAAACCTCAAACCCCAGTTCCTCCAGCTTCTTTGAAAGCAGAGAGGCGAATCTGCCTTCCTTGCCTGAAATACTGCTCACTTTTACCATTTCAATAAACTCATTAACCATTCTTTCTGTACTCATATAAACCCCTCCTCAAAATCTATGTATCAACTGCATTGAAATTTACGCATAGATATATTATACCATATTGTAATAAATAGGAAATATCGCAAAGAAAAAAGGCTGCTGCGGAATATTAGAATGATGCGATATTAACGGGAGGTTATGGAAA
This sequence comes from Clostridiaceae bacterium, assembly GCA_041690515.1. Lineage (GTDB taxonomy): Bacteria > Bacillota > Clostridia > Lutisporales > Lutisporaceae > BRH-c25. The sequence goes on from JAWLHF010000012.1 coordinate 13,021, forward strand.
CCGTCCCCTACGTTGATATGTTCGCATTATACGTAGGAGGCAGGTTTCCATGCCTGCCCTGAAGAATGTGAAATAAACGGATGAGCAATGTGCGCCCCTACAATATAATAATGGCAATCCATAGGGGCGGTCATTGAACCTCCTCATATTACGCAATTTTCTAACAATATAAAAAAAGTGCTGCAAAACTACTGCTCTGTAGTTTTACAGCACCCTCTAATATTATCGCCTATGAAGCTTTTTTGCTCCTATGAAGGCAAGACCGTTTTCTGTCAGGGCTCTTGCGGTATTATTTACTGCATCGTGTTTTCCAAGGTAGTTTCCGAGAAGATGTGGCATATCTCCGGAGGATATGATCTCTTCCTTATCCCTGAAGTAATCAAGTATATCTGAGGGGTGGGTCTGCTTAAGCTCTTCATCAGGCTCGCCCCCTTCGTGTTTGGCAGATATGTTGGGTACCGTACGGGCTATATCCAAAAGTTCATCTCGTCTGTTGTAAGGCTGGCGTACTATGCTCTTATAGGTTTCGGTGATATGATGCTCAATTCTCACGTTATTCTCAAAACCAAATTTCCTTCTGATTTCCGAGCTTAAGGCAATGGTATCGTTGCTGACTGAGTTGCTAAGATTAAAGCCGATCAAAGGAGTGGTACCGTCCTCTCTGGCAAAAAGCCTTGCCATCATCAGAGTCCAGAGTACTGAGAAAGGATTATCGTTTCCCATAAAAACTGATATTTTGAATTTGATGTTTATTCCCAGCTTATAAAGCATATATCCCAGGAATACAGTGCCGGGATTTATGTTCAGTACTTCATCTATTCCGTAATTGGTATAATAGTATAAAAGTTCGTCAATCCACATCAAGCCGTGTTCGTTAGGCTGCCCTACACCTCCGAAGTATCCGGTGATTGTACCGGGACCTCCCAGGTGAACATTGGACCCGTCAGTTCCTTTGGTGTCCAAGGTTTCCACATAGCTGGCGCCGATTATCTGCATTGCAGCGGCTACTGCAAGTATGTCTCCGCTGTCAGCTTCCTGCTCCTTCATTTTACGCACTCTTATGTACCGTCCGGGCATTATCTCCTTTTTGTCGATTGCTTGTCTGGCTTCTTCAATAAGCCATGGGAAGTATTGCAGTGCGCTTATTTCCAAAGTTACTGCCTTGCCTTCGCTGAAGCTCATGGAATCAGCCTTTTCGCCAAGAATGTTCCGTCTGTATTGGGATATCGGTATGAAAGCACCCTTATCCCTTACTTCTGTCAGCCACTGAAGGTCCTTAAGGTATGGAGAATCCTGATTCTTCAGCTTTTCAAGAAGCCTTGGCAGCTTTCTGGCCTGCCTTGCCTGCTCATTGATCTCGTCAGGAGTACCATACTTCTCTACCACGCTCAGAATGTCGTTGATGAAAGCATTGCCGGGGTCAGCAAAATACTGATTGAGTTCTTCAATAAATGCGGCATCAATCTTCAAACGGTCTCTTAACATAATATACCTCCTCCAGACTTAAAATTTGTTTTTTGTCAGAAAGTCAAATCTGTGAGTGTGCAGCGGGTGAACATCAAGTAACAGCAACAGTTCACAGAGTTTCCTGCAAAAACATTTATACACTAATTTATATATTAATTGTATTTTATAATATACATGTTATATATTCAATATAAGGAAATTATGAATTAATATGGAAATATGAGTATAGAATGAAATATGGTTGGGATATACCAGTTCATATAAATTATGGAAGGTAAACGCACATATATGTAGAAATATAAATAAAATCCATATCAATAAAAAGAAAGGGTTGATCTTTTATGGCAAAGAAGAAGAGCGTAATGGACTTCTACAAAATGAAGAGGGAAGGAGAACCGGTGGCATGGGTCACGGCATATGATTTTCCTACGGCTTCTTTTGCTGAGCAGGCAGGTATGGACATGATACTGGTCGGTGACTCCCTGGGTATGGTGGTGCTTGGATACGAGGGAACAATACCCGTCACCATGGAAGATTGCATATCTCATTGCCAGGCGGTAAGAAGAGGGGCACCCAATACCTGGGTTATAGGCGATATGCCTTTTGGCTCCTATCAGATCTCCGATGAAGATGCTGTGGCAAATGCAGTCAGATTTATGAAAGAAGGTAATGTGGACTGCATAAAGCTGGAAGGTGGGGTAAGGGTAAAAAGCAGAATCAAAGCCATTACCGATGCCGGAGTGGTAGTTATGGGACATATCGGCTTGACTCCTCAAAGCTCAGGGCAGTTTGGCGGGTACAAGGCCCAGGGCAGGACAGTAGAGAGCGCAAGAGGCCTTATTCAGGATGCACTGGCTGTGCAGGAGGCCGGGGCTTATTCAATACTTATTGAGGCTGTTCCTCCGGAGGTAACATCTTTCTTAGCAAGACTCCTTACTATTCCTGTATACTCAATAGGCGCAGGCTTATGTGACGGGCAGCTGATTATAAGCGGAGACATGCTCGGTAAATTCCAGGCCTTTACTCCGAAGTTCGTCAAAAAATACGCCAATGTGGCTGAGGCAGAGACAAATGCCTTCAGGGAATACATAAAGGATGTAAAGGAAAGACAATTTCCAGCCGATGAGCACGTATATCATGTGAAGGACAGTATGGAGGATTTTGAAAAGCTTTTCGCAGAGTTTAAATAATATACGGAGATTGACCCCTTTCAGGGAGTGGCGCAGACTATTGAATAAGTGGTTTGTGGTGCTCCTTTTTGTATTAGTAGAAAAATGCGACATAGTCGCATTTTCGGTTGCGAGATGCAGGCACAGGGTCATGTCTCAGGGGTCCTGTTGCGAGTTTCGAGTGTTCAAGCGGGGCTTCGAAGCACTTCTTATACCACCCGCAACCATGATGTGTTATTAACGGGACGGCATGGAAACCGTCCCCTACCGTGTTTGCATTATACGTAGGGGCAGGTTTCCATGCCTGCCCTGAGGAATGCGTACATAAACGGACGCGCAATGCGCGCCCCTACAAAATAGCAATGAAATCCGTAGGGGCGGCCATTGGCCGTCCGTTTATTGCGCATCATTCTATTATTACGCAATAACTACTTTTGTCACAATACAAGCTGAAGATAGAATCAACCTGACTCATAAGTTGAATAATAAACTTACACACATACACAAAGAGCATATTTCCTATTACCGGTATGAAAATTATGGTATAATGGGACTTGATATGTAAATATATGAGCGAAGGAGTCGAGTGCAAATGGCTGTCTTAGATTGCAGAGAAGCTGCAAAGAGTATCAGAGCGGAGATCAAACAGTCTGTAAAGATACTTGAAGATGCAGGCATAAAGCCTAAGCTAAGCATAATAAGAGTGGGAGAAAGACCGGAGGATATGTCTTATGAAAGCGGAATACTGAAGAATTGTGAAGCACTGGGAATAGTATCTGAAGTAACAGCGCTTCCAGAGGACATAAGCAATGACGACTTTATGAAAAGGCTGGATGCTGTGAACAAAAATGTAAGCATACATGGAATTCTCGTTTTCAGACCACTACCGCGTCATATAGACGAAGATAAGGTAAGGAGCCTGATAAATCCAGAAAAGGACATTGATTGCATGAATCCATGGAATCTGATCAAAATATTCGAAGGAGACAGCTCAGGCTTTGAGCCATGCACTCCTGCCGCAGTCATGGAAATAATCAAATACTTCGGAATCAACCTTCAAGGGGAGAATGTTGCAGTCATAGGCAGAAGTATGGTGGTGGGTAAGCCTCTGAGCATGATGCTCTTAAAGGAAAATGCCACTGTTACCATATGCCATTCAAGGACCAAGGATATAAAGAATGTTGTATCCCGTGCTGACATTGTGGTGGCTGCCCTCGGCAAGGCAAGGGCAATAGGCTCTGATTATATAAAACCCGGCGCAGTGGTCATAGATGTGGGTATAAATGGGGCGCCTGAAGGAGGTATTTGCGGTGATGTCGACTTTGAGAATGTCAAGGACATTGCTTCAAAAATAACACCGGTACCCGGAGGTGTAGGTGCAGTCACAACATTAATGCTATTGAAACATGTTGTCATAGCCGCACAGCGAAGCCAGTGACCTGACCTTGTCAGCCGATAGGGCAGGGTTTACTGTTTCTTTGGAACCGATGGTTATTGCAGCAGATGCCAAGCCGTATGTCAGGGCTTTTTCGATCCCCACCTGCTCCATGATGCCATAGAGGAAACCGGCGGTCAGTGAATCCCCGGCACCTGTTACATCCGCCACAGGGACAGGTATACTTTTATAATATCTGCTCCCTTGAGCATTTGTATGGCACAAGCCATCCTTCCCCATTGTGGTTATGACATTACGCACACCTAATTCAACAAGCCGGGCAGCCATTTGTCCGGCTTCACTGCTTTTTGTATCCATACCTGTCAGCGCAGCCAGTTCATCCAGGCTGGGAGTTATGAAATCAATGCCCTTGAGGCAGTCTTTGACCTTTAGTGCTTTTTTTACTGAGACAGGTTCAAAACATACGGGTATATTGTGCAAGTTGGCTGTCGATATTATGTACATTATAGATTCCTTGGGAAGATTGGCATCACAGACTATAAAGGAGGCTTCTTTTAATATTTCCAGCCTGGACCTAAAATAGTCCACATCCAGCTTCTCCAATATCTGCATGTCGGAAAGGGCTGCGGTCATCTCTCCGCTATTGTCAAGCAAGGCTATATAGGTCCCTGTTAAGCTATCCTCTAAGTGAAGCACATGGGCTGTACAGACTCCGCAATCTTCAGTATCATCAAGGACTTTTGCACCTTGGGCATCAGAGCCGATGGCACTTAGGAGCATTACAGGAACTTTAAGTAAAGCAAGATTGTGGGCTATATTCCTGCCCACCCCTCCGGGAGTGATCTCAATTGTCCCCGGACTGGAGCTTCCTATATCCATCCTGTCAAAGGCCTTGCCTTTAATATCTACATTTATTCCCCCTGCAACCGCTATATATTCCTTCAATTAGTTTCCCTCCCGATAGCTGTTCTCTGTTTTATATAATCACATTTTAACACAATAAATGTGTAAATATAATATATATAATCCTGCAGATCAATTGAAATCCTGAAGCCGATTCTCTATAATGAACCTGTAAGCTATATGTGTCGTGAAATATACAATTGGAGGAAATATGATGAAGAACATTATGGATGCTCTGAGATCAGTCAAATGGGAGAATAATGAACTGATAATACTGGATCAGACGAAGTTGCCCGGGGAAACCGAGTTCATCAAGCTTGAAAAGGTGGAGGACGTATGGGAAGCAATATTCCACCTAAAGGTAAGGGGAGCCCCTGCCATTGGTATTGCCGCTGCCTATGGACTTTGTGTCGCAATGAGAGATAGCAGCGAAAAAAGCTCTGAGGAATTTTTGGCAGTATTGAAGAAGAACTCAGAATACCTTGCAAGCTCCAGACCGACGGCGGTCAATCTCTTCTGGGCTTTAAGACGGATGGAGAAAGCGGCTAATGATAACAGAGAAAAAACAGTGAAGGAGCTTAAGGATATATTGATAGATGAGGCTCATGCCATAAGAGATGAAGATGAAATCATGTGCAGGTCTATTGGTGAGAATGCACTTACTCTTATGAAGGACGGTATGACATTACTTACCCACTGCAATGCAGGAGGTCTAGCTACTGCAATGTTTGGTACTGCTTTGGCCCCAATATATCTAGCTAAAGAGAAGGACTGGAACATAAAGGTATTTGCGGATGAGACAAGGCCTTTGCTTCAGGGGGCGAGGCTTACCACCTGGGAGCTTCTGCAAGCCGATGTAGATGTTACGCTGATTTGCGACAACATGGCTGCAATGGTGATGTCAAAAGGTGTCATTGATGCGGTGATTGTAGGGTGCGACAGGGTTGCAGCAAACGGAGATACGGCAAACAAGATAGGTACTTATGGGTTGGCGGTGCTGGCTAAATATCACAATATACCCTTCTATATTGCTGGACCGACTTCTACCATTGATCTGGATACTCCCTGCGGAAAGGAGATTCCGATTGAGGAGAGGAAACCTGAAGAGATAACCTGCGGTATGGGCAGAAGAACAGCGCCTGAAGGGGTAAAGACCTACAATCCGGCTTTTGATGTAACTCCCAACGAGCTTATAACAGCCATAATAACCGAAAAAGGCGTAGTAAAGCAGCCTTACAGTGAAAACTTAAGGAAGTTGTTTAATCGATAATTGGAGGAGTAGGTTCGCAAGAATAGAATGATGCGCAATAAACGGACGGCCAATGGCCGCCCCTACGGATTTCATTGCTATTTTGTAGGGGCGCGCATTGCGCGTCCGTTTATGTACGCATTCTTCAGGGCAGGCATGGAAACCTGCCCCTACGTATTATTCAACCAAATCACTGGTAGGGGACGATTTCCATACCGTCCCGTTAATAACACATCATGGTTGCGGGTGGTACAAGAAATGTTTCGAAGCCCTGCATAAACACCCGAAACTCGCAACAGGACCCCTGAGACATGACCCAGTGCCTGCATCTCGCAACCGAAAATGCGGCTATGTCGCATTTTTCTACATATATGAAAAAGGAGTGTCTCTGACTACTTATTCAGTAGTTTTGTGACAGCTCCTTTTTATATATTACCTTAATTAATCTTTGAACCCTGCTTTACTCCGAAATCTACTTCTGATTATCCAATTTGCTGTATTCAACGGCTATCTGGGCGGCCAGCTTAGCATTGTTCCTGACCAGAGCCATATTGGCAGCCAGGCTTTCTCCGGCTGTGATCTCTTTTACCTTATCAAGAAGGTACGGTGTTACTTCCTTTCCTGATATGCCGTCTCTGTCAGCCTCAAATAAAGCCAGTTCGATAGCTTTGTCTATATTATCCCTGTGAGCTTCATACTCAGTGGGGATCGGATTTGCTATTATCACACCGCCATCCAGCTTCAGATCCCATTTGGTCTTGATTACCTTTGCACAGTCCTCGGGAGTGTCTACCCGCATAGGAACCTTGAAGCCGCTGCTTCTTGTATAGAAGTTGGGAAAATCATCAGTGCCAAAGCCTATTACCGGAACACCAAAGGTCTCAAGCTGCTCAAGGGTAAGTCCTATATCAAGAATTGCCTTTACTCCTGCACATACCACAGCCACATTTGTAATTGACAGTTCGGTAAGATCCGCAGATATGTCAAAGCTCTTGTCAGCCCCCCGATGCACCCCGCCCATTCCGCCAGTGGCAAAGACGCGGATACCGGCATATTGTGAAAATATCATGGTTGCTGCAACTGTAGTGCCGCCGGATAATCCCATGCCTACCACATAGGGGATATCACGCCTGCTGGTTTTTACAACGTTCTTTGAGGTTGCCAGCAGCTCCATTTCTTCACGGGTGAGGCCTATTTTTATTCTGCCGTTTATAATACCCATAGTAGCGGGTATTGCACCATTATCACGTATTATCTTTTCAAGAGTCATTGCAGTTTCGATATTTTCGGGATAAGGCATTCCGTGGGATATTATGGTTGATTCAAGGGCAACAATAGGGTCATAGTACCTGAGCCCATCAAGTACTTCCTTGCTTATATCCAGATAATCGATAAAGTTATTCATATGCCTAACCTCCAAGCTTCTACAGAAGTTTATATACTATAATTTTAGTATATATTGTAATTATATACAAAAATGTTCAGCATATCTATGTCTATTTTAAATATTATCTCCAATAGTGCTGCAGCCATACAACAGCAGAGTCTATTATACCATAAGTCAGACAGTATGCAATCATCTCTGGAGTACTGCACCTGTACTGGCTGAAGTTACAAGCCTGCTGTACCTTGAAAGGTAAGTACCCGGAACAGCCTTGGATGGCGGCTGTTTCCATTCCCCAAGACGCCTGTTTATTTCCTCTTCCGGCAGCAGCAGATTGATAAACCTGCCTGGCATATCAATTTCAATAATGTCACCATTTTCAACAATTGCAATGGGTCCTCCTTCATATGCCTCAGGAGATATATGCCCAATACAAGGTCCTCTTGTTCCTCCGGAAAAACGTCCGTCAGTTATCAGGGCAACAGATTTTTCCAAGCCCATACCCATGATTGCAGCAGTAGGACTTAGCATCTCCCTCATGCCAGGACAGCCTTTGGGACCTTCATAACGAATAACCACTACATCTCCGGGGAAAATCTCTTTACCCATAATTGCTTCGAAAGCTTCCTCTTCCGAGTCATATACCTTAGCCGGCCCTTTATGTCTTAGCATTTCTTCTGCAACAGCAGACTGTTTTACAACTGACCCTGCCGGAGCAAGATTGCCCTTTAGGATTGCGATTCCTCCTTCGCTGCTGTAGGGATTGTGTACAGACCTTATAACATCGCTGTTCAGTATATGTGAGTCCTGCACATTTTCTCCCAGTGACTTTGTTGTGACAGTGAGTTCACCAGGATAGACCAAGCCCGCTGTTATAAGCTCTTTCAATACAGCTGAGATACCTCCCGCCTGATTCAGATCATCCATGTCGTATATTCCCGAAGGACTGAGTTTTGTGAGATTCGGCACCTTCTTGCTTATTGTATCAAATTCTTCCAGGGTAAGGGGTACTTCTGCCTCATTGGCAATAGCCAGAAGGTGAAGGGTTGTATTGCTGGAGCCCCCTATTGCCATATCCAGAGCTATCGCATTCCTGAAAGCATTCAAGGACATGATATCCCTTGGCCTTATCCCCTGCTTCAAGATCTCCATTATCTGCATGCCCGCTTTTTTTGCCAGCTGCCTTCGTTTGCCGTATGGGGCTGGTATAGTACCGTTTCCGGGCAGTGCCATGCCAAGAGACTCGGCAAGACAGTTCATAGTATTTGCGGTGAAAAGCCCGGCACAGCTTCCGCAGGTTGGGCAGGAATTGTTTTCTATTTCTGCAAGTTCAGCCGCATCAAGGTTTCCTTCAGCAAAAGCACCTACGGCTTCAAAAGCCCCATGCACCAAATCAATTTTTTTCCCTCTGAGGCTTCCGGATAGCATCGGACCTCCGCTTACATAAATTGAAGGTATGTTGAGTCTCGCAGCAGCCATCAGCATGCCGGGGACGACCTTGTCACAGTTGCCTACCAGCACAAGAGCATCGAACTTATGAGCAAAGGTCATAGCTTCAATGGAGTCGGCTATCAGCTCCCTGCTGGCCAGAGGATATTTCATTCCTGTATGGTTCATGGATATCCCGTCGCATATGCCTATGGAAGGGAACTCTATAGGTGTACCGCCTGCTGCGCTGATTCCCGCTTTGACGGCTTGTGCTATATCATTAAGGTGAAAATGGCCGGGAATTATTTCATTTTGGGCATTTACTACTCCGACCAACGGCTTTTCAAGGTCCTCCGGCAGATAGCCCATAGCGTAAAACAGAGATCTATGGGGAGCCCTATGGGTACCCTGGGTTACATCCTTGCTGTTCAAACTTATCACTTCCCAATCGGTTTATTCAAAAATATATAAAAACTAATATACTACAAGGGTACTGGTGTGTCAATATTGAAAAGATTTAGAAAATTTTTCAGATTTGTAAAGCGTTGAAAATAGGGAGTTTATGCCTTGTACTTAAAAATTATTTGTAAGTACTTGACAGAAAAGGTATTGACATCAACTACAATAGTTGATATTATCTCTTTTAAATACTTTGAAACGCAAACCCGCGAAAAGAAAGGAATTGTGACCATGCAGACAATTTATAAAAACAAAAAATATTCATTAAGCACAATTTCATACCTTATATCCGGAATTATCCTATTGGCAGTCCTGGGCCTGATAATTAGCAGCCTGGTACTATCAATTACAGGCATAATTCTATTTGTCGTGGGTCTGATAATAAGCTTGCTGATAATTAGTGCCATAATTATCAGCATTATACAGATTATTGATAAATTAATAAAATCAAAAACGATGACAGGAACGAGTAAACAGATATTATCCTTACAGAGAGTGGAGGTTGGTGTGAATCCATAGGATGATTTGTTGAACATCATCCTTGAGTTGCAGGCTGAAATCATAGTAAGCTCCGCCGGCATAGCCGTTATCAGAATGAGTATAGATTTGGGTGGTACCGCAAAAGACTTTTTGCCCCAGCAATGGGGCGGAAAGTCTTTTTTAATTATTTAATTATGAGAGTTGGAGGAATGAAAGATGACAAATGCAAGGATGTACTACGAAAAGGATGCGGACCTGGGGACTTTTAAAAACAGGAAGGTAGCTGTCATAGGCTACGGAAGCCAAGGTCATGCACATGCACTTAATCTTAAGGAAAGCGGTGTTGATGTGTGCGTAGGCCTATACAAAGGGAGCAGCTCATGGGAAAGAGCAGAGAAAGAAGGCTTGCAAGTGTTTGAAGCAGCAGAAGCGGCAGAAAGGGCAGACTTCATCATGCTGCTGGTGCCCGATGAAAAGCAGGCAAAGTTGTATAAGGAGGCTGTAGAACCAAAGCTTGCAGAGGGAAAATCCCTGGTATTCGCACATGGTTTCAACATCCATTACGGGCAGATAGTACCCCCGAAGAATGTGGACGTGTTCATGGTGGCACCAAAAGGGCCGGGGCATACAGTAAGAAGCCAGTTCAAGGAGGGGAAAGGGGTACCGTGCCTTATAGCAGTATTTCAGGACTATTCAGGGAATGCAAAGGCGCATGCATTGGCATATGCAAAGGGTATTGGAGGCACAAGGGCAGGGGTACTGGAGACCACCTTCAAGGAGGAGACAGAGACAGATCTCTTTGGTGAGCAGGCAGTACTTTGCGGCGGTGTGACAGAACTTATGAAAGCAGGCTTTGAGACCTTGGTGGAAGCTGGTTATCAGCCGGAAAGTGCATATTTTGAGTGTCTCCATGAGATGAAGCTTATTGTGGATCTTATAAACCAGGGAGGCCTGAGCTACATGAGATATTCCATAAGCGATACGGCAGAGTATGGTGATTATGTAACAGGAAAAAGGATAGTCACAGAAGATACAAGGAAGGAAATGAAGAAGATCTTATCAGAAGTGCAGGATGGAAGCTTTGCAAAGAACTGGATATTGGAAAATCAGGCAAACAGACCCTCTTTCAGCGCAATGAGGAAGAGGGAACAAGAACACCAGATTGAGCAGGTAGGCAAGGAACTGAGGAAGATGATGTCATGGTTGGACTAAGATATTAAAGAATTGATAGATCAAGAGGAGGATAAGGTTATGAAAAGATATGAATTGGATTATTTTCAAGTATCAAGGAGCAATGGTGCTGCGGCAGCCTCAACAGTTAAGGTAAGCTTTGAGGATAGGGTCTTTGAAAATGAAGCGTACGGTGACGGCCCGGTTGATGCTATTTTCAAGGCTATTAACGGGGCTTTGGGGTTGGATATAAAGCTGGTAAACTATTCTGCAAAAGCAGCTGTTGGAGAAAAGGATGCTCTTGGAGAGGTCACTGTAAAGCTTTCAAGGAACGGTGAGAATTATACAGGGTATGAGGCTGGTAAAGATGTTGTGGAGACAAGTGCAAAGGCTTATTTGAGTGCTGTAAACAGGTTGGTGCTCAGGCGGGATGGATTGAACAATAAATGCTACAGGGATATGAGTTGGATGTATGGCTGCAATTATTTCGGAGAAGGTGCTTATGAAAAGTGGGCCTTTGAGCTTGAAACAGAACTTATCTAGGCAGGCAGCGGGTTCAGAGGCTGTTAACAACAGTCTGGACAATAGAAATGGTGCAGCCGATACAATGCAGCTCGAAATGACGGAAGCTGGTACTGATAAAATGGGAACCTTAGTTGCTGAATGGGTTCGAAATCAATAAAGGAGGTGAAGGATATGAAGCTGAAAGGTGCAGAGGTACTGCTGGAATGTCTCAGGGAACAGAAGGTTGATACTATATTCGGATTTCCCGGAGGGACGGTAATCAATATATATGATGCATTGTACGCCAGAGATGACATAAAGCACATATTAACAGCTCATGAGCAGGGGGCAGCTCATGCTGCGGATGGTTATGCAAGGGCGACAGGAAAGGTGGGGGTGGTCCTGGTCACCTCCGGTCCGGGAGCAGCAAATACTGTGACTGGAATAGCCACTGCTTACAGGGATTCGGTTCCTATGGTGGTTATAACAGGACAGGTGGCGCGTTCGCTTATTGGGAAGGACTCATTTCAGGAGCTGAATATCACAGCTATTACAAAGCCTATAACAAAGAAAAACTATATAGTCAAGCATCCTTCAAGGCTGCCGGATATTGTCAGGGAAGCTTTTGAGGTTGCAGGATCAGGTCGCCCGGGTCCTGTATTGATTGACATTCCAAAGGATATCCAGATGGCTGAGATAGTATACCAGCCTAAATCAGTAGATATGCATAATAATAAGGAAAGTTCTTTTGAGCTATCTGAAGAGTTGAATTTGTACCTGGATAAGGCAGTTGAACTTATAAACAGCAGTAAAAGACCTGTGATATTTGCAGGGGGAGGAGTCAGGATCTCAGATTCCTGTGATGAACTGTTGAAGTTTGCTGAAAAGATAAAAGCTCCTGTAGCATCTTCCTTAATGGGTACCGGTGTATTTCCCGGTAATCATCCCAACTATATGGGGTTGGTGGGAATGCATGGTTCACGGTGTTCAAACCAGGCAATAAGCAACTGTGACCTGCTTATTGCAGTGGGGACACGTTTTAGTGACAGGACAATATGTAAAGCTGACGGTTTTGCCCCATATGCTCATATAATACATTTGGACATTGATCCGGAGGAACTGGGTAAGAACGTCGATATAAAAATACCACTCTGCGGAGATGTAAAGCAGTTCCTGAAGCTTTTGTCTGAAAGAGCGGAGGAAAAGCAGGCAGGTACATGGAACAAACAGATACAGACATGGAAAAGGACTTATGATGTAAATTATAAAAGCAATGGTGATTTAAGCCCTTATTTCCTGATAAGGAAGATATATGAGCTTACAAAGGGAGAGAGTATAGTAACAACCGAAGTGGGACAGAACCAGATGTGGACAGCGCAGTATTACCCTTTTACAGAACCGAGAGCATTCATCTCATCTGGAGGACTCGGAACAATGGGATATGGACTTGGTGCGGCAATAGGAGCTGCAGTCGGAAAACCTGACTGCAGAGTCATTAATATGGCGGGAGATGGGAGCTTTAGGATGAATCTTGCCGAGCTTTCCACAATTTCAAAATACAGACTGCCAATAATACAAGTTATCTTTAACAACGGTTCCTTGGGAATGGTACGGCAATGGCAGAAAATGTTCTATAACGAAAGATATTCTCATACAAGTCTTGGAGAAGAGGTAGACTTTGCCAAGCTGGCAAATGCATTTGGAGTAAAAGCCATGAGGATTACCAGAGATGAGGAGGTGGAGAAGGTTCTGAAAAAAGCTCTGGGAATGAATGAACCTGTTGTTATTGAGTGCATGATACACCCTAATGATCTTGTGCTTCCTATGGTTCCCGCCGGAGAACCCATAAGCGAATGTATAGATGATATGTAGGGACGCCCATTGGGCGTCCGTTTATTGTTAAACAACAAGGTTCTCGGGACTCAAAAGCAAACTTTGACTGTGTTTCTGGATGGGACTCTTATTCTACAGGAGTATTCAACAAAAGAATTTGTCGAATTACATTTAAATTGTTGAAGCCGCAGTCAATTAATAGTATTATTAAACGTGATGATGTAATTAGGAAATAATGGTTATTGGGGGTGCGGAGATGAAATGTCATATCAATGAGGTTGAAAAGTGTGAATTGCTGGAAGCAATGAATGATAAGCTGAACAGCTATCAGCTGTGTGTCGAAAGCAGTCTGCAGGAGATATCTGCACTGAATGTAAAGTATGAACACAGAGTGAATGAGCTTAGCACAATAATCAATATTTTTGAATATATAAATATGGTCACGGACTATAAGAATCTTTTCTCAATAATAAACGATATGCTCATAGGGGTTCTTGGAGCCAGCAGCAGTACTATGTTCACATATAAAGACGGCCGATATAGTGTCGAGGCCAGCAGCCTTCCGAGGCAGATGCTCAAGAAAATGGAGACGGCAGGAGATGTTCTGATAGAAAAATATGAAGATTACAAAGAAACCTTCATACTTGCAGAAAGAGAACTGATGGAAAGCTTTGGAGTGCTGGAAGGTACAAAATCCGCAGTAGTTGTCCCTCTTGCAGGAAAAGAAGGACTTATGGGGATAATATTTCTTGAACATACTAAGAAGAATTACTTTCAGCCGGAGATAATAAGATATCTCAATACTTTAGCTATAGCTATAAGATTGGCATTGGAAAATGCACAGCTTTATTCGAGGCTGGAGGAAATGGCACTTATAGATGGACTTACAGGACTTCACAACAGGATGCTTTTCAATAAGGAAATAAACAACTGTATGGATGATTATAGAAGGTTTGGATTGCCTTTTATCCTTGTAATACTTGATCTGGATCATTTTAAAAAGGTAAATGACACCTATGGGCATCTGTGCGGTGATATGGTGCTGCAGCAAGTGTCCAACCTTATTAAGAATGAAATCAGGAAGGGCGATTTGATATGCAGATACGGAGGAGAGGAATTCGCCATCATATTCAGAAATACAAAGGATATAGATGGGATTTACCTCAGACTTGAGGAAATAAGAAAGAAAATTGCTGAAAGCACTATGGAATACCATGGAAGCAGTATCGCTGTCACCTGTTCCTTTGGTGCGGTATGCAGTACTCTTGTGGATAAGAGCAAGACAAGTGAGGAAGTTGTGAAGAAAGCTGATGAAGCGCTGTATGAAGCCAAGGGCACCGGGAGGAACAGGATTTGCATAGCCAAATAATAAAATTGCTCGACGTAGGAGGAGTTTTGGTGTAAAATCTATACTGTTTATAAAATCTAGTCTGTTGTGCTAATCCATTCGAACTGCAAATACTGCAGCACTTGGAGCTGCAGATCTGCACATAGTGGCACAACGAGTCAATCTATTAAAGGAGTAATTAAATGTCGGCTATACAACAGGAAACAACAAAAGAAATAAGAAGACGCAGGACTTTTGCTATTATATCGCATCCCGACGCAGGCAAGACTACTTTGACCGAAAAACTGCTGCTGTACGGAGGCGCTATCCGCCTTGCCGGTTCGGTAAAGGCCAGAAAAGCTCAGAAACATGCGGTATCCGACTGGATGGAAATAGAAAAGCAGAGAGGTATATCCGTCACCTCCAGCGTTATGCAGTTTGAATACAACGGTTATTGCATAAACATTCTGGATACGCCGGGGCATCAGGATTTCAGTGAGGACACATACAGAACCCTAATGGCGGCTGACAGTGCAGTTATGATAATTGATTCTGCAAAGGGTGTGGAGGATCAGACCAAAAAGCTCTTCCATGTATGTAAAATGAGGGGGATACCGATATTCACCTTTATAAACAAGCTGGACAGGGCAGGGAAAGATCCCTTTGAACTGGTGGAGGAAATTGAAAAGGTACTGGGGATACAGTCCTATCCCATGAACTGGCCTATAAGGGTCGGGGGAAGCTTCCTGGGTATCTACAACAGAAAGCAGTCACAGATAGAGCTTTTTGACGGGGGAGACCACGGACAAAGTGTAGTGGCTTCCTCTAAGAAAAATGTCGATGACCAGGTATTTCACGATTTATTGGGGGATGAAGCTCATAACAAGCTTATAGAAGATATTATGCTTCTTGATATGGCAGGAGACGAGTTCAGCAGCAGGAAAGTCCTTAAGGGCGAATTGACCCCTGTATTCTTCGGAAGTGCTATGACAAATTTCGGAGTGCAGGTGTTCCTTGAAGAGTTTTTGTCAATGACAACACCGCCTACTTCAAGAAATGCTGATATTGGTGAGATTGATGCAGAAAGCGAAAAATTCTCTGGATTCATATTCAAGATACAGGCCAACATGAATCCCACCCATAGGGACAGGATTGCATTCCTGAGGATTTGTTCCGGAAAGTTCACCAAGGGCATGGAAGTGAACCATGTACAGGCAGGGAAGAATATTAAGTTGTCACAGCCTCAGCAATTCTTGGCTCAGGATAGGGAGATAGTGGAGGAAGCTTATGCCGGAGACATAATAGGGGTTTTTGATCCGGGGATTTTCAGGATCGGTGACACTCTGTGCGAAGGCAGTAATTTCAAATTTGAAGGTATTCCTGTATTTGCTCCGGAGCATTTTGCCAGGGTATATACAAAAAACTCTCTGAAAAGGAAACAGTTCATTAAGGGTATAGACCAGATATCCGAAGAAGGTGCCATACAGATATTCCAGCAGCAGGATTCGATGGCTCAGGAGTTCATAATAGGGGTTGTGGGGGTACTGCAGCTGGAGGTATTGGAGTATAGGCTGAAGAATGAGTATGGAGTGGATGTGAATATTGATCATCTTCCTTATAAGTATATCAGGTGGGTCAAATCAGCCGATTTCAATCCGAGAACATTCAAAACTACCACTGATACACTGATAGCAAAGGATCAGTATGAAAATCCTGTGCTGCTCTTCCAGAATGAATGGTCAATCAGAACGGTTATGGAGAGGAACAGCGGAGCAGAGCTTGTGGATATTCTGGACAGGTAGGGGCTAAAGATCTGGAAGTTTGGCGTATCACAAAAGGGGATTGACAATTTATGCCTCACATAATATAATTCCTATATATAGTTTAAGTTTACAAAAATATATTCGCCACTTAAAGGGGAGTAGCTGCTCGCAAGAGTATATAGAGCCAACATCACTGCCTTACGGCCTGGCTTTATTAAGGCTTATAAAAGTCTAGCAAGACCTTTGATACAATAAGTTTTTTTGTTGTGTCAAAGGTCTTTTATTGTGCTTAACTAGAGTGAGGAGGAAAATCTTATGAATCTGAATTGGTACAACAAGGGTATTCAGGCTGTATCAGAAGAGCTTGGAGGGGATGTGAGAAAAGGCCTTTCCAAGGATGAAGCTGGGAGACGGCTTGAGAAATACGGTTACAACGAGCTTAAGGAAAAGGAAAAGGAATCCCTATGGGTTAAAATTGCGAAGCAGCTTAAGGACTTCCTTGTGCTGACTCTGATTGCAGCCAGTATTGTGTCTGGACTGGTAGGAGAGATATCGGATGCAATTGTGATCATTGCAATTGTCATAGTGAATGCTGTTTTAGGTGTTGTGCAGGAAGGTAAGGCGGAAAAGGCAATGGAGGCATTGCAAAGGATGTCCGCACCAAATGCAAGAGTCTTAAGAGAAGGACATATCAGTATAATCCCGGCAAAAAACCTGGTACCGGGGGATGTTGTGCTTATCGAGGCGGGAGACAGTATACCGGCGGATTTGAGACTTATTGAAAGTGTGAACCTTAAGGTGGAGGAGGCTTCTCTTACGGGGGAATCAGTACCTTCGGAAAAGGATGCAGGCAAAACCTTTGATACTGAAATGCCAATAGGAGACAGGGTCAATATGGCTTATATGAGCACCATAGTGACTTACGGCAGAGGAAAGGGTATGGTTGTCAGAACAGGGGCGAATACTGAAATCGGAAGAATAGCTGAAGCGATTCAATCCTTTGAGGATGAGACCACCCCTTTGCAGATCAAGCTCAATGAACTTGGAAAATGGCTTGGCCTGGCCTGTCTTGTAATTTGTGCCATCGTGTTTGCCATAGGTATGATAAGGGGCGGAGAGCTTCTGGAAATGTTCCTTGTGTCCGTAAGCCTTGCAGTGGCTGCAATACCTGAGGGACTCCCGGCAGTTGTCACTATTGTACTGGCTTTGGGTATGAAAAGAATGGTGCAGAGAAACGCCATTGTGAGAAAACTTCTGGCAGTGGAGACCTTGGGCTGTGTAACTGTTATATGCTCTGACAAGACCGGTACGCTGACCCAGAATGAGATGACGGTGATAAGAGCATATACCGGAGGAACTGTCTACAAGATATCAGGGCAGGGCTACAATCCAGCAGGTGAGTTTACTGCTGATGATTCCAAGGCAGATCCGGAGCAGGAGCCGGCTCTGAAGCTTTTGCTTACTTCAGGAGTGCTTTGTAATGATTCTACTCTTGAGAAGAAGGATGAGCAGGAAGGCCTTTGGGGTATAATTGGAGATCCTACAGAGGGTGCTCTTGTTGTGGCGGGTGCCAAGGCTGGATATGACAAGGCGGCCATAAATGAGGAGCTTGAAAGGATTGAAGAGATTCCTTTCGATTCTGAGAGAAAAATGATGACCACTTTCCATAGAGGCCTCACCGAGGGCAAAATAGTATCTTTCACTAAAGGAGCCCCTGACATTATCCTGAACAAATGCACAAGAATACTTCATAATGGAAAGGTTATCGAGTTGACAGAAGACTTGAAGCAGCAGATTGCAAAGGTCAACAGTACCTTCGCGGGGGAAGCGCTGAGAGTGCTTGCATTCACCTACCGGGAATATGATAGGCTGCCGGAAGCGATAAGTTCGGATAATATTGAAAAGGATCTTATATTCATAGGTTTGATGGGGATGATAGACCCGGCAAGAATAGAAGCCTATGAGGCTATAAAGACCTGCAAGGCGGCAGGTATAAAGCCGGTTATGATTACCGGGGACCATAGGGATACCGCGGTTGCAATAGCCAGAGACCTTGGCCTTATGGATGAGTCTGCGGGAGTACTTACAGGCTCTGAACTGGATAAGATATCCGACGGGGAGCTTTATGACAGTGTCGAGGATACAAGCGTATATGCAAGGGTTTCACCGGAGCATAAGGTCAGGATTGTCGAAACCCTTAAAAAGAGAGGGCATATTGCTGCAATGACCGGAGACGGAGTCAATGATGCCATGGCATTGAAAAAGGGGGACATAGGGGTTTCAATGGGTATAACAGGTACAGATGTCGCAAAGGGTACTGCAGATATAATACTCATGGATGACAATTTTGCAACTATAGTATCAGCTGTAGAGGAAGGCAGGATCATATACAGTAATATAAGGAAGTTTGTTTTCTTCCTTCTTTCCTGCAATATCGCAGAGATACTTATTATATTCCTGAGCATATTGTTCAATATGCCAATACCTCTGATACCAATACAACTATTGTGGCTCAACCTTGTATCCGACAGTTTCCCTGCACTTGCATTGGGTACTGAAAAAGGCGAGCCAGATATAATGAGTAGAAGACCGAGAGATACAAAGGAACCTATTTTGAATAAGAGCCTTACAGCGGGTATCATAGTTCTGAGCATAGCACAGACTATTTCGGTGCTTATGGCCTTCCGGTGGGCATTGAGCAATTACAGACAGGATTTGGAAATAGCAAGGACGGTTGCTTTTACCACCCTGGTAGTTGTAGAACTGGTAATGGCGTATACCTGCAGGTCTGAAAGATATCCTCTGCTTAAGCTTGGTTTCCTTACAAACAAAGCACTTGTATGGGCAACCTTGACATCCTTCGTGCTTATGCTGGCAGTTCTTTATGTACCTTTCCTGCAGCCGATATTTAAGACTGTTCCTCTGGGACTTATGGACTGGGGCGTAATATTTGCAGTGAGCTTCATACCGATAGTGGCGGGAGAGATATACAAAGTGTTTGCAGGGAAAGCATCCGAAGCTGCATAACAATGTATTTTTATAGAAGAGCATCCGATTTTATATTGGATGTTTTTCTTTATAAAACTTCAATAATATATTAATATATAAGTGTACGGACGCATTAATACGTTTTAAAGGAGTTATCTATGTTTCCTATAACGCATATTTGGTTCAGCGGAAAAGTGCTGGGATATATGAATAACATGACAGTCCTTGGGTCTGTTTTCCCAGACACTGTCATCAAATGCTCCCTTACCTATGATCAGACCCACAATGTAGGGTGGGGCTTATATAAATACTTTATGGAGAAGGATAAGGCTTACATTGATTTTGCAAAAGCCATGGCCACTCATACAGTAAATCCGAAAGGCCTTGATTTCTACGGTGATGAGGAGTATGGAGACGGATATAAGGGCTACTGCTTTCAAAAGGCAGCGGAGATAGAGGCGGAAGTCATAGAGGCATGCAATATACCTGAAAAGTTCGGCCTATGGAAGGCACATAACTTTATCGAGATGGGAATAGAAATGAACATAGCAGAATCCAACAAGGAGATTTTGGATATTTTTCACAAAGGGTTGACTGATTACTGCTTGTTGAAAGAACTGTCCCCTATATTGGATGGATATTTTAAGCTGGAGGAAAGCTCTGTCTTTGACTGCATCTGCAGGTTTGCTGAAATTATGGAACTGAAGGATTTAAGCAGCTTTGCCCTTGCCAACAGATATGATACACAAATGAAGGTAAAGCATGGGATAAATATAGATATATCTAAATGCAGCGATATTATTGAGAAAAGCAGGATAATCGTACAGGAGGACTTTGATTGCTTTATTGATTTCTGTACGGAAAAGATAGCCGCCATGTTGAAGGAGGACCATCAGTGAATAAAGAGATATCAGTAATAGGGCATAAGAATCCAGACACCGATTCCATATGTTCGTCCATTGCCTATGCGAACCTTAAGAATATACTGACTTCCGGCAATATGTATATTCCCAAGCGGATAGGTGAGATAAACAGTGAGACTCTTTTTGTCTTGAATTACTTCAAGCATGAAGAGCCTATGCTTATAAGTGATGTAAAGACCCAGGTAAAAGATATAAGCATCCGGAAGGTGCCTCTTGTAGAACCGGAAATATCCCTGAAAAAGGCATGGGAGATCATGAAAAAAAGCGGAGTAACAACCCTGCCGATTTCACACAACAACAGCACTCTTGACGGAATCATAGCAGTCGACGATATAGCCCATTCCTTCATGGATATATATGATAATGACATACTGTCCCAGGCTAGGACACCATACAGAAATATAATTGAGGTGCTGGACGGGGAGTTGCTGGTGGGTGACGCAGAGGATTCAGTATATACCGGACATGTTCTCATAGGAGCGATGAATCCGGAGGTAATGGAGAATTATATACATCCGAAGGATGT
Source organism: Clostridiaceae bacterium (assembly GCA_041690515.1). Taxonomy (GTDB): domain Bacteria; phylum Bacillota; class Clostridia; order Lutisporales; family Lutisporaceae; genus BRH-c25. The sequence continues at coordinate 33,990 of JAWLHF010000012.1, forward strand.
TGTCATTGTGGGTAACAGATATGAGACGCAGCTGTGTGCTATCGAGATGGGGGCCCAATGTCTTGTGGTTACAGGCGGAATACCAGTAGCGGGATCCATCAGGAAAATGGCTGAAGTCCATAACTGTTCCATAGTGATCTCACCCCATGATACCTATACGGTAGCAAGACTTATAAATCAAAGCATACCAATAAGGCAGTTCATGAAATCCGAGGGACTTGTGACTTTCAATCTGAATGATTATGTGGATGATATCAGAGAGGTCATGGTAAAGAGAAGGTTTAGAAATTTCCCGGTGGTGGATGATGAAAACAATTTTGTAGGAATGCTCTCCAGAGCATCCCTTATCAATCTGCAGAGGAAACAAGTTATACTCGTTGACCACAACGAACGGTCACAGGCTGTTGAAGGCCTTGAGGAAGCGGAGATATTGGAGATCATTGACCATCACAGGATAGGAGATATTGAGACTATTGGACCCGTATATTTCAGGAATCAGCCTCTTGGATGCACTGCTACCATAATACGTAATATGTACAAGGAGAATGGAATAGACATAAACAGGCAGATTGCAGGGATATTATGCTCCGCCATATTGTCCGACACTCTGGCATTCAAATCACCAACCTGTACTGATATGGATAAGGAAGCGGCGGAGGAGCTGGCGGCAATAGCGGGATTGGATATGGAAGAGTTTGCAGTTGCTATGTTCAGGGCAGGCTCCAATCTTCTGGACAAGAGTGCAGAAGAGCTTTTTTACCAGGACTTCAAGCAATTCAAGATGGGTGATCTGGAGCTGGGAGTGGGACAGGTGAATTCTATAGACAGCAATGAGCTGCGGGAGGTCAAAGACAGGATACTGATTTATATGAACAAGGTCTACAAGGATAAGGACCTCGATATGGTGCTTTTCATGCTTACCGATATATCCAATGAAAGGACAGAGCTGCTTTTTGTAGGCAGCAACACTGAGCTTATATCAAAAGCTTTTGAGGGACAACAGAATAAAAATTCAATAATGCTTCCGGGAGTTGTATCAAGGAAAAAGCAGGTGATACCTCCGCTTCTGAGCGGTGTGAATCAGTAATGCACATGAGATATTGAGGTTCCGGGGTATCGGGCAGGTCTCCGGATTTTGGGAAATGGATATATAAGAGATTATTTGAACCGTTTTTGTATGCACTAAAATTTGAATTAATTACAGGAGATTAACTTGATGGAGTTTGAAATTAGTACACTTAATGTAGTTTTCCTATGCTTTGCCGGTTTTGCAGCTGCTGCTGTGGATGCCATTGCCGGAGGGGGAGGCCTTATAAGCCTTCCATCCATACTTGCGGCAGGAGTTCCTGCGCATTTTGCTCTGGGAACCAACAAGTTTGCAAGTTCCTTTGGAGCCTTTACAAGTGCATTTACCTTTACACGTTCAGGAAAGGTATTTGTACCGCTGATGAAATTCACAGTTCCCTGTACGCTGGTGGGCTCGGTTATCGGTGTCCTGACAGCCTTGAAGATAGATCAGAGCTTTCTGAAGGTAATCATACTGCTTCTGGTTTTTGCTACCGCAATATATACTATTGTGAAAAAGGATTTCGGAAATGAGGACAAGTTCGCCGGACTTACCAAGAAAAACATAATACAAGGCTGTGTATTCGCTTTTTCCCTTGGATTTTATGACGGCTTTTTCGGACCGGGGACAGGCTCATTTCTCATATTCCTGTTCATAAGCATATACGGCTTTGATTTTACAACAGCTGCGGGGAACAGCAAGGTGCTGAATTTTGTAAGCAATATAACCTCACTGGTTATGTTTGCGGTAAATGGAAAGATGTACTTCATGGTAGGCATACCTATGGCTGTAGCTATGATTGCCGGAGCAAGAGTTGGAAGTAAAATAGCGATAAAGAACGGAGCAAAAGTAATAAAGCCTATATTTGTTACAATAGCATTGATTTTGACTTTAAAGCTCTTGTTTGATGCAATTTCGTAGATTCATAGAGGGGCGGGTGTGTAGTAATGCATTACAGTTATGCTTTTATAAACGGAAGGATCCATACAATGGAGGGTTTCACAGTGGAGGCTGCAGCTGTATCTGGGGATAGGATCGGTGCTCTGGGCAGTACGGAGGATATTCTGGCATTATCACATCAGGATACCATTATGATAGATTTAAAGGGAAAGTGCGTCCTGCCCGGATTTATCGACAGCCACATGCACCTGATATTAAAGGGACTAACCTATGATAAGATAAATCTGAAGGGTTTGGACTCAATAGATAAGATTATCAGCGCAGGAAAGGAATTCATTGAAAAGGAGCATAAGGCAGAGGGTGAATGGATAATTGGACATGGCTTCGACCAAAATTTGTTTGACCATAAGACCTTTCCCCTGAAGGAAGATTTGGACAGAATATCCGATAAACATCCTGTTTTGATTGACCGTATATGCGGTCATGTAGGGACAGCCAACAGCTTTGCACTTGAGCTGGCGGGTATTACGAAGGATACATACATCGAAGGCGGAATGATAGACAGGGATTGTCGGGGCAACCCTACAGGGGTGTTGCGTGAAACAGCACTTGAATGGTTCAAATCCCGTATTCCGAAACCTGATGCAGAAAAGCTGAAGGATGTTATTAAAAGAGCTTCAAAGGAGGCACTGGAGCTGGGGCTCACATCCATACATACCAATGATGCGGATGTGGGTGACTATGTCAGATATTTTGAGGCTTATAGATCTCTGGCAAGAGAAGGGGAGCTGAAAGTACGTATATTTGAGGAAGTTCAGGGAACCAGGCCTGAAAAGCTGAAACAGTTCTTCAAAGCTGGCGGGCATAAGGGATATGAGGATGACTATTTCAAAATAGGAAATATCAAGCTTTTCCTTGACGGTTCTCTGGGTGCAAGAACTGCAGCAATGAGACAGGAATATTCTGATGATCCGGGCAACAAGGGTATACTTGTGTATAACCAGGAGGATATTGATGAGCTTGTGGAGATTGCCCACAAAGCCGGGATGCAGGTGGCCTGCCATGCCATAGGAGACAAAGCTGTGGAACAATGCATTGATGCTGTAGGAAAGGCTGCTGCCGGTGAACCGAAAGAGCTGCGACACAGAATAGTCCACTGCCAGATTGCTGATATAGGTTTGTTTGAAAGGATGAAACAGTTGGGCATAGCTGCAGATATACAACCGCCTTTTGTAGCATCTGACTATCCCATGGTGGAGGAAAGGGTAGGAAAAGAAAAAGCGGATAAAAGTTATGCATGGAAAACAATGCTGGTTTGTGGAATCCATTTGGGCGGAGGCTCAGATTGCCCGGTGGAGAGTCATGATCCTTTATGGGGTATCTACTGTGCAGTGACCAGAACCGATGAAAAAGGCAAGCCTCAAGGCGGATGGCTGCCTGGTGAGAAGCTGTCGGTAGAAGAGGCAGTGAAACTCTATACAGTCGGACCTGCATATCTTTCCTTTGAAGAAGACAAAAAAGGCTCACTAAAGGTGGGAAAGCTTGCTGACATGGTAGTCCTGTCAGAGGATGTCTTTGAAGTGAAGCCTGAAGATATAAAGTATATTAAAGTATTGATGACCATGGTAGGCGGAAAGTTGGAGTACGTGAGATAATGATTATACATGGCTATGTAAGGTGGTATATATGAAAAAATATGATACAGTTATATTTGATTTGGATGGAACACTGCTTGACACCCTTGAAGATCTGGCTGACAGTGTCAACAATATAATGAGCCTGTATGGCTTTCCCTGCAGGGAGATTTGCGAAGTCAGAAGCTTTGTTGGTAATGGTGTGGCGAGATTAATTGAACTTTCCATACCTGATGGAAAGGGTAATCCGCAGTATAATAAATGCCTTGCGGACTTTCGCTGCCACTACTCCGGAAATATGCAGAATAAAACCGGTGCTTACGAAGAAATACCGGATCTCTTGGAGGAACTGTCGAAAGCGGGCTATAAGCTTGCAATTGTATCAAATAAATTTGACAGAGCGGTAAAGGGACTTAATCAGGTTTATTTTGAAAAGCACATAAAAGTAGCAATAGGAGAGTCGGATAATATCAAGAGGAAGCCGGCGCCAGATACAGTTTTTCAAGCTCTTGAAGAATTGGGATCTTCACCTGAAAAAGCTATATATGTAGGTGATTCGGAAGTGGATGTGGAGACGGCAAAGAATTCGGGAATACCATGTGTAGGTGTAACATGGGGCTTCAGGGACAGAGAGGTCCTGGAGGAGAAAGGAGCGGACTACATTATTGACAGTCCGAGGGAACTATTGAAAATACTTGAAAAGTAAGCATTATATATAATGGATAGGAACTGCCAAGGAGGGTAGTTCTTTTTATTTATAATAACTATTGACATATATATCACAATATCGTAATATTATAATATAGTGATATAGAGGAGATGTATTGTAATGGAAAATACCAAAAAGTATGAAGGGACTGCAGAGATATTGAAGGCATTAGCACATCCTGTAAGGCTTTGCATTGTACGGGGACTGATGGATAAGGAATGCAACGTATCGCACATGCAGGAGTGTCTGGAGCTTCCCCAGTCTACTGTATCGCAGCACCTTGGAATCTTGCGGGCAAAGGGGATAATAAAGGGAGAGAGAAAAGGGCTGGAGGTTACTTACACTGTAGCAAATGAAGATGTGAAAAAGATCATAAAAGCGTTATTTGAATAATTCTGGAGGGATATTAATGGATAAGCTGAAATTAGTCGTTATTGGTGCAGTTGCAGCAGGTACAAAAGCTGCTTCAAAAGCAAAAAGGGATAATCCGGATATGGATGTGAAGGTTTTTACTAAAGAAAGGTATATATCATATGCAGGTTGTGGTTTGCCCTATTATATCGGAGGGATCATAAAGGAAAAACAGGAACTTTTGGTCAGATCCCCTGAGGATTTTAAGAAAGAGCAGGGTATTGATATTTTCACTGAGCATGAGGTAAGAAAAATAGATTCTGCCGGAAAGAAAGTGTTTGTGGAGGATTTGAGGAGCGGAAATACAACGGAGGTTCCTTATGATAAATTGATAATAGCTACAGGAGCCTCACCTATCGTGCCCCCTCTTGACAATATAAACCTCAGGAACATATTCACATTAAGGAGTGTATCTGATGCATTTGCAATCAGAGAGCTTCTTGATTCAGGAAAAGTAAAGAAGGCGGTAGTGGTCGGAGGAGGCTTTATAGGACTGGAAGCGGCTGAGAACCTGCGCCACAGGGGTGTTGATGTCACAATCGTTGAGCTTGTACCTCACATATTACCTCCTTTTGATGAGGAAATTGCTCTTTATGCTCAAAACCATATGGTCAGCAAGGGAGTCAATATATTGACCGGTGAAAAGGTTACCGGTTTTGAGGGTGCTGAGGGGAAGGTCACCACAGTAAAGACTTCAGCCGGAGATATTGAAGCTGATATGGTTATCCTGTCAATAGGAGTAAGAGCAAACACCGGAATTGCAGCAGAGGCAGGTATTGAACTGGGAACTGCCAAAGCAATAAAGGTGAATAAATACATGGAAACCAATATTAAAGATATATACGCAGCAGGGGACTGTGCTGAGAATACAAACCTTATTACAGGAAAAGCCGCCTGGTACCCAATGGGCTCCACTGCAAACAAGACAGGAAGGGTTGCGGGACATAATGCGGCATTGGATAGCGGATCTGAGTCTATGAAGGAAAGCCTGGATGGTGTGCTTGGAACAACAATTGTAAAGCTTTTCGAGGTGAATGCCGCAAAAACGGGGCTTTCAGAGCGGGATGCTATCAAGGAAGGCTTTGACGTCGAAACGGTACTTGTTCCTTCCAACGACAAGGCTCACTATTTTCCTGGCTATAAGCAGATCATCACAAAGCTTGTGGTGGAAAAAGCCACACATAAGGTTCTGGGAGCCCAGATAATTGGAGAGGGTGTTGTCGATAAGCCCATAGATACTATTGCCGCAGCAATAACTTTAGGAGCAAAGGTTGAGGACCTGGCGAAGCTGGATCTTGCGTATGCACCGCCCTTTTCTATGGCGATGAGCTCAACAATTCTCTCGGCCAATGTAATGCTGAACAAGCTGAATAAAATAGTAGATACCCTTAAGGCTCCGGAGCTTCCGGGGAAGCTGGAGGAGGGAAGCGTCAACGTGCTTGATGTCCGGGAAGAAGCTGAATTTTTCATATCTTCGATACCCGGGTCAGCGAATATACCTATGAATGAGCTTGAGGCAAGATTGGACGAAATTGACAGAAGCAAAGAGACTGTGGTTCTGGTATGCAAGGTTGGGAGGCGGGCTTTCCTGGCTTGCAGGAAGCTTGAAAACCTGGGCTTTGAGAAACTGAAGATATTGGAGGGCGGAATAAGCGCTTATCCATATAAATTAGTGTAGAGGGGGAATCTATATGGCTGATAAATTTATAAATGCAAGAGGATTGCAGTGTCCCGGTCCGATAGTTGAGCTTTTTAAGGTGGTTAAGGCATCTGAAAGCGGCGATATGATAACCATCGAGGTTACCGACAGCGGTTTTAAGAAGGACATAGAAGCTTGGTGCAGAAAGACCGGTAATGAACTGGCAAGTCTTAATGAAGAAGGCGGAACCATAACAGCGGTAATAAAGAAAGGATAAGGTGGGTTATGAGCAGCAAGACGATGATAATGTTCAGCGGAGATCTGGACAAAGCCATGGCCGGCCTGATAATAGCCAATGGCGCAGCTGCCATGGGGGATGAGGTTACAATATTCTTCACCTTTTGGGGCCTCAATATATTGAGGAAAGCACAGAAGATCAATGTAAGGAAATCCTTTATGGAAAAGATGTTCGGATGGATGATGCCCAGAGGAGCTGAGAAGCTCAGCCTTTCTAAAATGAATATGGGAGGAATGGGTACTGCCATGATGAAGGGCATAATGAAAAAGAAAAAGGTCAGCAGCCTGCCGGAGCTGATAAGGAGCGCACAGGACATGGGGGTAAAGTTCATAGCATGCACGATGTCTATGGATGTCATGGGTATAAAGCCGGAGGAGCTGATTGAAGGTGTGGAGTATGCAGGTGTAGCCACCTATCTTGGAGAGGCTGATGAGGCGAATGTAAATCTGTTTATATAGGCAAGAGGAACGGGAACCACTGAACACACGTAAACCCACTGGATTCACGGCGTGATAATATTGACCCATCCGTGGAAATCCGTGGATCATCCGTGTTTTCCGTGGTTCTCAACTATTCCCATATACTCCCCTGTATCTCGGTTCAAGCATTTCAGCTATTTTTCTCATGGAGTAATCAGCGCACATTTCCTCCCAGTCAGTATCTGCAGGAAACTCATCCTTTTGAGGAAGTGTAAAAGGCTCTCCTATCTTGACCTTGACATTTGCTTTCATCAGTTTTTCACTGCCCATATCCTTATCGTCTATTGGAAGTACCTGCTCGGTACCCTCCAGGGCTATAGGAACAACAGGCACATTTGCTAGCTTAACAAGGAGAATAAAGCCTTTTTTTACGTTTATAAGGGAGCCGGTCCTGCTGCGGGTACCCTCTGGGAATATGACTATGGAACCGCCTTCCTTAAGGTGCTTAAGGGCTGATTTTATTGCAGCTTTATCAGGACTGCCCGGCGTAATGGGTATATGGTTTATGCTCTTAAGAAAGAAGGATGTGAAGGGATTCTGACCGAGTTTAACTCCTGCCATAAAAACTGCCGAATTCCTGTTTAACAGGCTGTCTAGGATCACTCCGTCAACATTGCTCAGATGATTGGCGATAAAAATGGTGGGTTTGCCTTCTCTGGCAGATAATATTTCCTTTCCCAGCACTTCCACCTCGGTATATTTTTTTCGAATATAGCTTATGGCGGCCCTTCCCAGAAGACGGGTAAGGCTGTCAGGCAATAGATTTATCAAAGGAAGAAAAAGTTTGAGTGCTTTCATAAGTGATAATACCTCTCATAAAAATTGTAATGACAGAATTATATCATAAAATGTATCAAATGATAAGAACTTCAAGGGGTTTGGAATAAAATTAGAAAAACACAGGATATATAAGTTCCTGTGCTTCCTCTGTTATCATTCCGATTTTTCAGCCTTCTTCTCAATTTCATCTATAAGTTTCAGCAGCACTTCGGTTTTGGCTTCAACAATCATAGCATTTTTTGCTATTACAGCATTTTTCAAATCTGCGAATGCAAATTCAAATTTGCTGACAGCCTCTGCATTATCGCTCTTAAGCTTTGGTCTTGCTGCCATCCATATGTTCTCAAAATAAAGAAGCACATCATTTGTCCCGGTAAAATCCGTTTTTTCACTGAGAAGCTGGATTTTCTTCGCTGCAAACCTGAGTCTGTCAAGGTCTGGTGGGACTTTTGATTCATACAGCATGTAAAAGTCCGGAAGATATTTATAGAGTTGGTTTACTTCCAACAGGCTCAAGTAGGCATCCTGGCTCTCTATTGTCTTTGTAAGATTATTCAAGGCAGACTCAAAGTCATTTATTGCCGACTGCATGGCAAAATCAGATATCGCTTTGGCTTCATAGCTGTTCCATGCGCTGTGCAGTGCCAATACATCCTTCTTTATAGCTTCAAACTTCTTATATTTGTCCTGCTCCAGCTTAAGCTTCAGCTGCTCAGGGGTCAGCTTAGGCGTTTGAGGCTGTTGTTGTCCGCCGCCGCTTTCACCACTGCCGCCGCCGCTTCCTCCCTTTTCCTCGGATTGTCCTCCCTGGCCTTCTTCCTGCTTTTGACCGCCTTCAGAAGACTGCTTTTCTATTTTCTCCTGCTGCATGAACATAGGTTTTTTGCTTTCCTCGTGTATGGCTTCTAAAGCTTTTTCAACCTTTTCGATGCTTTCCTTCAATTTATCCAGTTCTTCAGGAGGCTTTTTTTCCTGTTCCTCCTTCTGAGCCTTCTCCAGTTGAGGCTTTTTCTGAGGGGAGCATGCAGCAAAACCAAGCAGGGACAGTATTATAAGGGAGGATAATATGAATTTATATAAAAGCTTTGAAGTACTCAAAAATATCACCTCTTCCACTTTATTATCTCCGTAATTATTCTTTTATATTATCTGATAGGCTTGATATGGCATTATACGAAGCAAAAAAAATTTACCAATATAAAATCACTTGAAGTGTTTGAATTCAATATGAATTGTTCATCATTAACATATAACACATGATTTCAAACATCTTGTCATTTATGGAAATCAAGTTTTTGGTGATAATATGTATGTGTATAATGATTGATCTATAGGAATGAAGTCAAAGCATGGCAGAACCATGGTATAAGCGGCTGATTCTCAATAAAATAAAGTGATTTTTTGGCAATTATCTGGTAAGATGTATATTAAGGTTATGGATTTGAATCCACTGGATTATAAGGTGTAAAGCGATAGTGTTAACTAATCTATGAAAACTCAGTTTAAGGGAAGAAATGCCAGAGGACATAAAAATGTAACATGAAAAGATCCTTCAACCCCTCAA
>JAWLHF010000013.1:0-42890 GCA_041690515.1 Clostridiaceae bacterium
GATAATACAGCCGCAATTATAATTCTAATTTTCTGCCCTTTTTCCAATCCGCCCCAGAACTCATTGAAACCGCTTTTGAACTTGTTTAGAAATTCGCCCATTCAATCACCTCATGCAACCCCCATAGTATAATAAAAATTAGTTTAATACATAAGCTGCATTAAGATTCTTACATTGTATCGTGCAAACAGCCCTGCGTAACTGGTTCAGCCTGAGGATGTCTGCTAAAACAGAATGCAATAAAATTTTTGCAACTTGTACTACTCCTAAACAGGCATTCTCATTATTTCCTGGTAAGCATCAAGTATCTTGTTCCTTATTTGCATGGTGAACTGCAGGGCAATATCAGCCTTTTCCGCAGCTATCATAACTTGATGTATGTTGTCATTCATTCCCATGGCAAAAGCTTCATTCAATTGTTCTGATTCCAGTTGAAGCTTGTTGACATCCGATATTGCATTATTTAAAAAATCCGTAAATGATGCTCCTTCACCTTTGTATGCTCCGCTATTGGCATTTTGATTAATACCCATATGCTGAACTGGAAAATTAACTTTCAAATTAATTCATTCCCTTCGTTAAGAAATTGTTTATCCTCTTCCTATTTCAAGGGCTTTAAGTGCCATACTCTTTGCAGAATTTATGGCTGTCACATTGGCTTCATATGCTCTGCTTGCAGATATCATATTGACCATTTCAGCCATAACATCAACATTGGGCATTCTAACATACCCTTTTTCATCAGCATCGGGGTGGCCCGGATCATATACCGACTTAAAGGGAGTTTTGTCTTCGACTATACCCGAAACCTTAACACCGGAGCCTAATATGTTCTTACTTGCATCATTAAGGTAGCTGCTGAAAGGAGCCAGCTTGTCCCCTTCCTGAAAAACAACAACCTGTCTTCTATATGGAGTCCCGTCCGCTGTTCTTGTGGTATTCACGTTTGCTATGTTTCTTGATATTACATCCATTCTCAGCTTCTCTGCTGTTAGGCCGGAAGCACTGATATTAATTGAATTAAGAAATGCCATTTATTCTACCTCCCGTTAATCGCCAGTTTTATCTTGCCAAACTCTTTAGTCATCTGTGCAATCAAAGCATTGTACTTGATAGAGTTTTTTGCTAACTCAGCCATTTCAACATCGACATCCACATTATTTCCGTCCCGTCTCATTGAGGTAAAGCTTTCCTGAGCTATTTGAGGAGTAACTGTCACCTTTGTGTCTTTTCCAATTGGAATAAACCTGGGATCCTTTTTGATTCCGGATATCTGAAACTTATCCGCTGCGTCGGACAGGAGTTCCTCAAACCTAACATAGGACTTCTTATAACCCGGGGTATTGACATTTGCTATATTATTAGATATCGCTTCATTCCTCATCCATGCTGCATCCAAAGCCTTCTCCAGTATCATTGACTTATCGCTTATCCTATCAATCACTAATGGAACCTCCTTTTATCAAGTTAGTATTAATAAGAATACATAATAATGTTTACATATTATCAGTACGAAATATTTATTCGACATGTATTCTCATATTCCTTCATTTTGTATTTATTAATTGTAATTTTTTACATACATAATATGACATAATTCGACCTCGGATACTCTATATAGTACTGTATATATATGCACAATGTAATACTCATTTAATTTATCGTACAAAAAAATAGATTAGTTAAACTTTTAGCTTAACCAATCTATAATCACTTATCTTACTTTTTTTAATTCTTCCAGGAGCTTTTCATTTAAGATCCTGATATGAGTACCTTTCATACCTAAAGACCTGGATTCTATAACCCCTGCGCTTTCAAATTTTCTCAAGGCATTTACTATTACCGACCTTGTGATTCCTACCTTATCCGCAATCTTGCTTGCGATAAGCAGGCCTTCATTTCCTTCAAGCTCTTTGAATATATGTTCCACAGCTTCAAGCTCAGAATAGGAAAGGGTACCAATGGCCATTTGTACTACTGCTTTTTTCCTTGCTTCCTCTTCAATTTCCTCATGCTTTGATCTTAGTATCTCCAGGCCGACTACTGTTGCCCCATATTCTGCCAGCACAAGGTCTTCATCAGTGAATTCTTCATTATACTTACCCAGGATGATTGTTCCAAGTCTTTCCCCGCTGCCGTTAACAGGTACTATAGTCGAGTACTTTGTACCCATGTGACATTTCTCCCTGTTGTCTATAACGCAAACATTTTCTTTATTTATGATGTTGGCTCTGGTCTCATGATATCCTAACAATGATTTGTTATAATCCTCAGGAAATCTCTTGTCTGCAAGAAGGTCACTAACAAGAAAATCGCATTCTTCTGTAGTGCCTAATGCATAACCCAGTATCCTTCCTTTTCTGCTCAATATATAGACATTTGCATTAAGTACCTCGCTTAGTATTTTGCTTAGATCATGAAAGGACACAGATTGTGTATCCGCAGTCTGCAAAACCTTGTTTACTTTTCTCATCTTTTCTAAAAGTGTAGAGCTCATATGCTTCCTCCTCATCATATAATATACTTGCTGACATCTTTTCCTTTAATGTCATACATCAATGCTTTGCTCACATAATCTTTTGTTATTATTAGTTCATTGCTTTTCATTTCAGGAGCTTCAAAGGATATATCCTCAAAAAGTCTCTCCATAACGGTGTACAATCTTCTTGCTCCAATATTCTCATATTGTTCGTTCATCATAGCGGCTACTGAAGCTATTTCTCCGATGGCATCCTCATCGAAGGTAACATCAATGCCTTCTGTCTTGAGAAGTGCTTTATATTGTTTAATAAGGGCATTATTCGGCTTTGTTAGTATCTCCCTAAAATTCTCCCTGCTCAGACTTGACAACTCTACCCTTACTGGGAAGCGACCCTGCAGCTCGGGTATAAGATCTGATACTTTGGCTACATGGAAGGCTCCGGCAGCAATAAACAGCATATAATCTGTCTTTACCGGACCATATTTAGTCATTACTGTACTTCCTTCAACTATCGGCAGTATATCCCTCTGTACTCCTTCCCTGGATACATCAGGTCCGCTACCGTATCCTTTTCCTGCGATCTTGTCTATCTCATCTATGAATATTATTCCTCTCTCTTCTGCTTTCCTGATTGCTTCATCAGTTACATCATCCATGTCGATAAGCTTCTGAGCCTCCTGCTGTGTAAGAAGCTTTACCGCTTCCTTAACTGTTACTCTCCTTCGTTTTGTCTTTTTGGGAAGTATCCCACCAAACATATCCTGCAGATTTATACTCATCTGATCTATACCAAGTCCGGACATCATTTCTATGTTGTGTCCCGACGAATCTTCTATTTCAATTTCGACATTCTGACTGTCCAACTCTCCGTTTTTTATCTTTTCTTTTATATAATATCTATTGGATGCCAGATCCTTATCCCTCTGTTTTTCTGTCTCGTCCTCTTCACTTTCCTTGTTTCCCCCGTAATTGAATATCATCTCGAAGGGGTTCTTTCCCATATTGTTCTTATGGGGGGAGGGGACCAGTATTTCCGCCACTTTTTCTGAAGCAAGTTCAAAAGCCTTTTCATGCACCAAGGCTATTTTTTCTGCTTTAACCATCCTTACGGATATCTCCACCAAATCTCTTATGATTGACTCCACATCTCTTCCAACATATCCTACCTCGGTAAACTTTGTAGCTTCAACCTTTACAAAGGGAGCATTGACCAGCTTGGCCATCCTTCTGGCTATCTCAGTTTTCCCGACACCAGTAGGACCGATCATCAATATATTCTTGGGAGTAACCTCCGTTTTCATCTCTTCGTCAAGGAGGTTCCTCCTGTATCTGTCCCTAAGTGCTACTGCGACAGATTTTTTTGCTTTCTCCTGCCCGATAATATACTTATCCAGTTCAGCTACTATCTGCTTTGGAGTTAACTCGTTCATAGCATCCTCCTGTAATGCTCCGCTCTCAGTACTTTTTTTGCTGTGTGTGTTCGGTTCATTGAGCGGATTCCAATTCTTCGATGTTTATGTTGCTATTAGTAAATACACATATTGAAGCAGCTATCTCCAAGGACTTTTTTACAATTTCTCTTGGTTCAAGTCCTGTATTTTCGGTCAATGCTTTAGCTGCAGCAAGAGCATAGTTGCCACCTGAACCAATTGCTATTACTCCATCATCCGGTTCAATAACCTCTCCGCTTCCAGATATAACAAGCAGTGTATCCATATCAAGGGCAATCAACATTGCTTCAAGATTTCGCAATACTTTATCACTTCGCCATTCTTTTGCAAGTTCCACTGCAGCTCTCCTAAGATTGCCGCTATGCTGTTCAAGCTTCTCCTCCAGCTTCTCAGACAATGTGAATGCATCTGATACTGAACCAGCAAAACCCACTAATACTTTACCACCGAAAAGGCGTCTTACCTTCCTTGCAGTTGATTTTATTATTGTACTCTGACTGAGAGTAACCTGTCCGTCACCTGCGATGGCACCTTTCCCATTCTTTTTGACTGCTACTATCGTAGTGCCGTGAAACATATTCTTCCTCCAGATATATTTGTTTCGGATTCCCTTTTGGGTATCCACTCTGTGGTGGTATCTGATACTGGCAACCCGCAACTAGATTCTTCAACTATACTATTATATTAATGCTACTTTAAGAATGATATACAAAAATTTGCTTTAAGTTCTCAATATTCATAAAAGTCAAAAAACTCATCAGATTTAATATAGCATATGCATTCTGATATTTCAACCATCATAGCCCTGAATGGGTAAATTTTTCTAATTCCTTCAATGCCCTTTCGGCATAATATGCGGCTTTCTCCTTCTTGTTCCTTATTCTATACTCAGGCTGAGGGAATATTCCAAAATTAACGTTCATGGGTTGAAAATTCTTGATTGTCTTATCTGTAATATAGTGACATAATGCACCATGAGCTGTTGTTTCCGGGAATACAAGCGGCTCACTCCCTTTTATCCTTCTTGCCATATTTATACCTGCCACCAATCCTGATGATGCCGACTCTACATAGCCTTCAACCCCCGTCATCTGACCTGCGAAAAATAATTTGCCGTTATCCTTGAATTGCAGGGTAGGGATCAAAACCTTTGGAGAATTGATATAAGTATTCCTATGCATAACGCCATACCTGACAAATTCAGCATTCTCAAGTCCCGGTATCATGCTGAACACTCTTTTCTGCTCTCCCCATTTCAAATGGGTCTGAAAACCTACTATGTTGTACAAGGTTCCTTCCTTATTATCTTGACGCAACTGAACCACAGCATATGGCTGTGCTCCTGTCCTTGGATTGGTTAGTCCTACAGGTTTCAACGGACCAAAAAGCAATGTCTGAGGGCCTCTTCTCGCCATGGTCTCAACTGGCATGCAGCCTTCAAAAACGACTTCCTTTTCAAAGCTCTTTATAGGCACTACCTCAGCATTTGTCAGTTCACTATAAAACCTGTTATATTCTTCTTCGGTCATAGGACAGTTTATGTAATCGCTGTCACCCTTATCATACCTTGAAGCCTTAAATACTGTATCATGGTTTATTGATTCATATGTTACAATAGGTGCTGCAGCATCATAAAAATAGAAGTAGTCACTTTTTATCATAGACCTGATACTATCGGCTAATTTATCCGAGGTAAGAGGACCTGTGGCTACTATTACATACTCATCCTCCGGGATTTTCACCACTTCTTCCCTCACTATCTCAATATTCGGGTGATTCGTGAGTCTGTCAGTTATTTCCTGGGAAAAACCTTCTCTATCAACAGCTAATGCACCGCCTGCAGGCAGTGCTTTTGCATCGGCGCATTCCATTATCAAAGAGCCCAGTCTGCGCATTTCCTCCTTTAACAAGCCTACAGCATTCTCCAATTGATTGGAACGCAATGAGTTACTGCAGACAAGCTCTGCGAATTTTCCGGTGTGGTGTGCAGGTGTTTTGACAATCGGTCTCATTTCATACAATCTAACCTTTATCCCACTGCAGGCAAGCTGCCACGCCGCCTCGCTGCCCGCAAGACCTGCACCTATAATTGTGACTTGCTCATTCAAAACTACTCCACCTTTTCATTTCCTGCCTTCTTGTAGCCGCAGGATTCATTTATACATTTATACTCCAAGCCTTTTTTGGTCTGCTTTTTTACCATCAGTCCTCCACAGTCAGGGCACTTTTCTGCAACCGGTTCATCCCAGCTTACAAAATTGCACTCCGGATACTTACTGCAGCCATAGAATTTCCTGCCCCTCTTTGTTTTCCTTCCAATAAGCTCTCCTGAGCACTGAGGGCATCCTATTCCGGTTGATTCCACAATTGCCTTTGTATTCCTGCATTGCGGAAAGCCTGGACAAGCAAGGAATTTACCAAACCTGCCCTGCTTATAAACCATATTTTTACCGCATAGCTCACAGATAACATCACTGACTTCATCCTGTATCTCTATTTTGCCGATTTTCTCCTCAGCACTGCTGAGAGTCACTGCAAAGGGCCCATAGAACTCTCTTATGACCTGCACCCATTCCTTTTCCCCCTCTTCAATTTCATCCAGCTTCTTTTCCATATTGGCTGTAAATTCTACGTTTACAACATCTGAAAAGAACTCCCTCATTATCCCGGTTACTTTCTCACCCAGATCCGTAGGCATAAGGAATTTCTTTTCCCTTACAACATAGCCCCTTGCCAGTACTGTTGAAATAATAGGCGCATATGTGCTTGGCCTTCCTATACCTTTCTCCTCCAAAGCCTTTACCAATGTCGCTTCTGTATATCTCAAAGGCGGCTCGGTAAAATGCTGCTTGTGATCCAGCTTCTTAAGCTTCATCTTCTGTCCTTCGGATATATCAGGCAGAGTCTTATCTTCCTCTTCATCCTTTTCATCTTTACCTTCTATATACACGCTCATAAAGCCGGGGAATTTCATTATGCTGCCGTTAGCTTTGAAAATATACCCATTTGCCTCTATATCTGCTGTAACAGTATCAAATACTGCTGCCTGCATCTGACTAGCAACAAACCTCTCCCATATGAGCTTATAGAGTTTGTATTGGTCCTTTTCAAGAGAATCCTTTATTTGGTCAGGTTCTCTGAATACTGATGTAGGCCTTATGGCTTCATGGGCATCCTGTATCTTCTTCCCTGTCTTTCCTTGTTTTTTCTCATCTCCAAGAAAGTTCTTGCCAAACTTATCTGTTATATATTGAGCAGTATCTTTTTTTGCTTCATCAGCTACCCTTATAGAATCTGTCCTTATATATGTAACCAGACCCAGGGTGCCTTCACCTTTGATGTCAACACCTTCGTAAAGCTGCTGCGCTATCATCATAGTTCTTTTTGTAGTATACCCGAGTTTTCTATAAGCTTCCTGCTGAAGAGTACTGGTTATAAAGGGACTGGGGGCATTCCTTCTTTTTTCGCCCTTCTTAATTTTCTTGACGGTGTATTTTGCTCCTTTCAGCTTATCAAGAATACTGTCCATTTCCCCTTCGTTTGATATCTCTAATTTCTCATTCTCTGTACCATAGAACTTTGCATCGAAGTTCTTTTTAGAATCAGGATCATTAAGCTTTGCAATAAGAGTCCAATATTCCTTCGGCACAAATGCCCTTATTTCATCTTCTCTATCACAGATAAGCCTTACTGCAACAGACTGTACTCTTCCGGCACTGAGTCCCTTCTTGACCTTTTTCCACAGCAAAGGGCTTATCTTATATCCTACAAGTCTGTCAAGAACCCTTCTTGCCTGTTGTGCATCGATTACATTGAAGTTAAGCTTTCTTGGATTTTTTATTGCATTTGTCACAGCAGTCTTGGTTATCTCATTAAACTCAATTCTTGAGACATCCTTCAGTTCCAGATTCAATATGTTTGCCAAATGCCAGGATATGGCCTCCCCTTCCCTGTCAGGGTCGGTTGCCAGGTATATCCTGTCACAGTTCTTTGCCTCTTTACGAAGCTTTTCAGTTATTTCTCCTTTACCTCTTATGGTTATGTATTTCGGCTGAAAATCATGATCTATATCAATACCCAACTGACTCTTAGGCAAATCCCTGATATGTCCCATTGACGCTTCTACCTTATATTTCGAGCTCAGGAACTTTTTTATTGTCTTTACTTTAGCAGGTGACTCAACAATTACCAAAGATGTTTTCAAATAATTCACCCCATTTTAAAAATTCAAGTCATATTATAACAGAATATAGAAAAAAATCAAATTAAAAGGTAAATACCGCCTATCTGTTGTATCATTCCTTTTATTTCAAGCTTCAACAATGAAGCCATTGTCTTTCCCGGTTGAAGTCCTGTAGCGGCAGCGATTTCATCCTTGCTGCCTCCGGTTTTGCTCAAATAGGCAATGATTATGTTCTCTTCAGGAGTCATATCAGCCATATATGTACAATTTAATGTCTTTGCTTTATGCGGGGGCATAAGTTCTATGTTCAGTTCTTCAATTATGTCTTCTATTCCGCTGACCAGCTTGGCACCGTTCTTTATCAGAAAATTGGTTCCCCTACTGTTAGGTGAACTTATATTCCCTGGAACAGCAAATACTTCCCTACCTTGCTCAAGGGCAAAATCAGCAGTTATTAGGGACCCGCTTTTTTCTCCTGCCTCCACAACTATTACTCCCAGAGACATTCCACTGATTATTCTGTTTCGGGCTGGGAATTGCCCTGGCATTGCAGCAGTGTCAAAGGGATATTCAGATATCAGAGCGCCGTTTTCTCTTATCTTTTCGCTCAACCTGAGGTTGCTCATCGGATATACATATTTTAATCCGCATCCGAACACTGCAATTGTTCTTCCCTTAGCCTCGATAGCCCCTTCATGAGCGGCTGAGTCTATTCCCATGGCCATACCGCTTATTATTGTAATACCTAGCTCTGCCAGCCTGTAAGCAATCCTTTTTGCAGTCTTCATTCCGTAGTCACTTGCTTTTCTGGAGCCCACGATGGCGATTGCCAGATTATCCTCTTTTTCAATAGAACCTTTTACATAAATTACAGGGGGCGGATCGTAAATATTCTTCAAATTTTCAGGATATTCGTCTTCAATTATAGTATGAACTTTTAAACCATTTTCTTTCACAATTTTTAAATACTCTTCCATATTCTCAATTTTTTTGTTCTGAATAATGCTTCTGGCTACTTTTTCCTTTACTATTCCGGATGATATAAGCTCTTTGAAAGAACACTGGTATACATTTTGTGCAGAGCCAAAATGGCTTATCAGATTGAGACAGCTCTTACTCCCGACGCCGGGAACGGATGACAGCCAAATCCAATATTTCTTGTCTTTCATAATATCTCCTTTTTATTGATACAACTTTGTTACATTCTTCATTGAATTGTTACATTATGATAACAACTTTGTAACATAGATTTGTTATAATAAAGTCAGCAAGGATGACAAATTAATTCTTCCCCCTCCTATTTTATAACCGGTAGGTATTCTACCGGTTCTTAGTTTTTTTATAGGGATTTTTCCTTATTGTTCGCTTTGCCCCGTACAATGTTGAGTAGCCTATGATTTTTGCAGTATTGGAAATCAGTCTCAATGTACCTTTTCCTATTGATTTCAAGGTGTCACCGGTAAGTATTATGTCATCATCTATTTCTTCTATTGTAATACCCGACCCCTCAAGATGCTTCAGCCTTACCTCTTCATCCAACGCTGAAAGGACTCTTTTCAGACAGCGCAGCATTATTAGAAGATTGTCCAGCTGTCCTGCCACAGGTATTATCCCCGGTATGAAATCAAAAGGTGATACACTGTACGCAATCCCCGCTGATAACAGCATTTTATGCTTTTTACTTATATCCGGGCACCTGTATAGTTCTAAAAGCAGCTTACTATAGTTTGGCAGCTTGCCGATTACCGAAAAAATATCACGCTCTTCCTTATCCATAGGTAACCCTCCCTTAACCGTTAAAGTGTGTACTTGCGATCCAGGCTCCTATGCTGTATTGCCTCTGCAATGTGATCAAGCTTTATAGCTTCACTGCAGTCAATATCAGCAATTGTCCTGGCTACCTTCAGTATTCTATTATATGCTCTGGCACTTAAGCTAAACCTCTCAAATGCATTCTTGAGAAGTTCTTTTTCCTTTAACCCTATTTTACAATAAACTGACATTTGTTTGGGCTTCAGCTGTGAATTGAAGTATATACCTTCCTTTTCATATCTATCAAGCTGGAGCTTCCTCGCTTTATTTATCCTCTTCTTTATCTCCTCAGAACTTTCTTCCTTGATATTATCTGAAAGGTCGTTGAAGTTTACCGAAGGAACTTCTATATGTAAGTCTATCCTGTCCATGAGAGGCCCGGATATCCTGCCAAGATAATTCTTTATTTGTATCGGTGTACAGCTGCATCTTCCTGATTCATCCCCATAAAACC
Organism: Clostridiaceae bacterium; assembly: GCA_041690515.1. Taxonomy (GTDB): domain Bacteria; phylum Bacillota; class Clostridia; order Lutisporales; family Lutisporaceae; genus BRH-c25. Next base: position 10,383 of record JAWLHF010000013.1, read on the forward strand.
CACAGGGACATGGATTGATTGAGCTGATCAGTATGAATTTTGCAGGATAAGTTATTGTTCCGTTAACTCTTGAAATTGTGACACATTCATCTTCCAGAGGCTGCCTTAGCACCTCCAGTACATTCTTCTGGAATTCCGGCATTTCATCAAGAAAAAGTACCCCATAATGGGATAGGGAAACCTCCCCGGGATGAGGCACTCTGCCTCCGCCTATCAATGAAGCGGCCGACATTGTATGATGAGGTGCCCTGAAGGGTCTTTTTGTAACAAGGCAAAGCTTATCCTTAAGCAAACCGGCTATACTGTATATTTTTGTTACTTCCAGACTCTCCTCAAAAGACATATCCGGAAGTATGGAGGGTAATCTTCTGGCCAGCATTGTTTTACCTGAACCCGGCGGACCAAGCATTATCACATTATGCGCACCAGCCGCAGCAATCTCCAGAGCTCTTTTTGCCGTATCCTGGCCTCTTACGTCAGAAAAATCATACTCATCATAACTGCTGCCTCTAAATACGGCATTTATATCCGTCTTATGTGGTTTTATTTCCTTTTTCCCATTTAAAAAGTCTACCATATCCGCAATACTCTCTATGGGGTATATGTCTATATCATTTACAAGTGCAGCCTCATCTGCATTTTCCTTTGCAAGTATCAACTTTCTAAAACCCTTTTCCTTCAGTGACAGGCACATTGGTAATACTCCTTTGATACCTTTTGCTGTGCCGTCTAAAGACAATTCCCCCAAAAATGCGAAGCCCTCCAAATCATCCTTTGTTATGAACATCGATGCCTTGAGTATTCCGGCGGCAATTGCCAGGTCAAATACCGACCCTTCCTTCCTGATATCTGCAGGGGCTAAATTTATGGTTATTCTTTTCTGTGGAAATTGAAAATCGGAGTTCTTTATTGCTGCTCTGACTCTTTCTCTGGACTCTTTAACTGCTGTATCAGGCAGTCCCACTATGTCAAAACCAGGCAGTCCATTAGAGAGATCGGTTTCAACCTCTATCACATGCCCTTCTATTCCATACAAGGCACAGGTTATTATTTTATGTATCATCATACCCTCCATGTTTCTGCAGCTTTTTATTATTATTTCTATATTTTCTATTTTTTTCCTCTTTTACATGGCAAATAAATGTAAAAAACTGTTATCAGTTTTTATCTCCTGACAGAAGCTATTTTATCATTCAAATGTAAATGCTAAAGCCAGGGTGGGATATTCCTCCTGAAGGGATGATATACAGAGTATCAATACTATCAAAAATTAAAGGCATATGTGATTTCACACATGCCTCTTATGTATTGCAAACTCATACATGAGAATTGAAGCTGCTATTCCCGCATTAAGGGACTCCGCTCTTCCCGGCATTGGAATCTTCACATTCCTATCCAGAAGCGCTTTTATAGTATTATCTATCCCCTTTGCTTCATTACCTATAATTATAGCCGATTTTGTATAGCTTGGAAGATCGATACAGCTTGTACTGCTGTGAGGATCAGCTCCTATTGTCACAATCTGCTCCTGTCTCAGCTTTGATAGTGTATCTTTGACATCCAGGTTCTGAATAACCGGTATATGAAACAGTGAACCCATTGTAGATCGAATTGTCTTTCCATTATATATATCCGCACTGCCTTTGGAAACCAGTACTCCATCCAAACCACAGGCATCTGCAGTTCTGATAATTGTCCCTGTGTTTCCTGGATCTCTTACTTCATCTAAAAAGACTATACATACTTCATCCTTAGAGATTATGCTGTCCAGGTCAGCCTTAGTCTTTTCAGCAACTGCTATGATTCCTTGAGGAGTATCTGTTTCACACGCCTCCTTGAATATTTTATCTTCGGCACAAAATATAGGTACATTGCTTTCCTTAAGCAGGGATTCATATCGAAGATAGCTTTCACTGCCGGTATAACTTTGTGTAAACAGAACCATAATTAGTTCAGCTTTATAGTTCAAAGCTTCTTCCAACAGCTTCTCCCCTTCTATAATAAATCTGCCGTATTCATCCCTGTACTTTTTCATATGCAGCGATTTTATGTGTTTTATTGTCTTATTGGAGCTGCTCTGTATAATTTCACTCATCTCACTTCACTCCGTCTTTCTCTCAAGTTTTTTCAGATCATCATTGTCTCCTATCACTATCAGAATATCTCCCTCTCTGATCTTAAGATCAGCTTTTGGTGATATATTTATCTTATCATCATTCTTATTTCTTAGTGCAACAACAGTGACACCAAATTTCGCTCTCAGGTTAAGATCCCTGAGATCCTTTCCAACCCAGCTTTGAAGTACAGCAAACTCAATTATGCTGTGTTCCGATGATAATTCTATATATTCAAGAATATTCGTCGATGTCAGGTTATGAGCTACTCTTTCACCCATATCACGTTCAGGAAATACAACTCTGTCAGCACCTATCCTAATAAGAACCTTTGCATGAAGCTCGTCTTTCGCTTTGGCTACTACATATCCCACTCCAAGTTCCTTGAGTATAAGAGTGATTATTATACTGGACTGTATATCCGAGCTTATGGCTACCACACCCACATCAAAATTTCTGACACCCAAAGACTTCAATACGTTTTCATCTGCAGCATCGGCACTTACTGCATGAGTCACTTTATCAGATATTTTCTGAATAACATCTTCATCTGTATCAATAGCAAGTACCTCATGTCCTAATTCATACAATCCCTCGGCTACCGCTTTACCAAAGCGTCCAATGCCTACTACCACAAATTGTCTCATATAATTCCCCTTTCACTTAACCTACCATTATCCTGTCCTCAGGATATTTCAAATTGCCTTTGTTTCTGCTTGCACGCTGGGAAAAGGCAACTACGAGGGTTAGAGGTCCTACCCTTCCCGCAAGCATAGTGATGCTTATTATTATTTTTCCTATTTGGCTTAATTTCTGTGTATAATTAGATGTTAGTCCAACAGTACCAAAAGCTGAAGTTGTCTCAAAAAATAAAGTCAGAAAATCAGCATTTTCCGTTATGGAAAGCACCATAGTCACTGATATGACAAGACTTATACCAATAACAGCCACTGCCAGGGCTCTGTAAACTAGATAGGTGGGTATGCGTCTTTCAAATACTCCCGGTTCCTCTTTCCCTTTTACGACTGCTATTACTGTTATTATGAGAATAGCTGCTGTTGCAGTTTTTATTCCTCCGGCAGTTGATCCCGGAGAACCTCCTATGAACATAAAAATGATGGTCAGGAATTTGCTTGGCATAGTAAGAGAACTTATGTCCAATGTATTAAACCCTGCAGTCCTTGTGGATACAGAATGAAATAAAGCTGCCATTATCTTTTCATAAAAAGGCAAATCCCTCATGGTATCCGCATTACCGAATTCTGAGAGGAAAATGAAAACTGCTCCGAACAATATCAGAAAAGCAGTCGTTACAATAACAACCTTGCTGTGCAGTGACAAGCTTTTCATACTCCTGCCCTTAAAAAACTGAAATAAGTCTATCCATACCGAGAAACCCAACCCACCAATGATAATAAGCATCATTGCATTGATATTTATAAGAACATTACCAACATAGGGCGTAAAACTCCTATAACCGCCTATCAAATCAAAGCCTGCATTGCAGAAGCTTGTTACAGCATGAAAGAAACCATATGCAACACCCTTAGCAAACCCATATTCAGGTATGAATACAATAGAAAAAACTAGTGCACCTACAACTTCAAAAGCAATAGTTGCGATTATTATATTTCTTGTAAGTCTCACAAGACCTTCCAGATTGAATTGATTAAGGGATTCCTGTATCAGCAGCCTCTCTCTTAAGGTTATCCTCCTGCCCATAAGAAGGGCAAATAATGTCGACATGGTCATGATACCAAGACCTCCAATTTGAATAAGCAGAGCAATGATGACCTGTCCCAGCACCGTCCAGTGAGTCCCGGTATCAACTACAATCAGCCCTGTTACACATACTGATGAAGTTGAAGTAAAAAGCGCATCAATGAAGCCTACAGACTTGCCATCTCTAGAAGCCATCGGAAGATTCAATATAAGAGTTCCCAGCAGTATAAGTGTGACAAAGCCAAACACTATAAGCTGAGTAGGAGTTATTCTTAGTTTTTTTCTTAATAAGCTGAATTCTATAATGCTGATCACCTCGCCGCATATTTGACGTGAATATTGCTAAATAATGACTTTATTATTATAACATTGCATTATTTATAAAGGAACTCTATTTAATTTTTGCATAAATACATCTATTTATTATCAAAAAGCAAAAAAGCCTTCCATTGAAGTAATTTTCAACAAAGGAAGTCTTTTTTATGCTATTTATGCGTTAAGCTTCTCTTTTGCAGTATCTACAAGCTTTGAAAACGCTGCTGCGTCATTTATTGCCAGCTCAGAAAGCATTTTTCTGTTGATTTCGATACCTGAAAGCTTGAGTCCGTTTATCAGCTTGCTGTAAGAAATGCCGTTTGCTCTAGCTGCTGCATTTATTCTTGCTATCCAAAGCTTTCTAAAGTCTCTCTTCTTTAGCTTTCTGCCTATATAGGCAAATCTTAAAGCCCTGATAACTGTTTCATTTGCTATTCTATATTTTTTGCTTCTGGCTCCTACATATCCTTTCGCCAGCTTCAATATTTTTCTACGTTTTTTATGTGCGTTTAACGCTCTTTTTACTCTTGCCATCTTCTGCTGCCTCCCCGTCTATTATTTGTATGGAACTAATTTTCTGATTATTTTTGCTTCTGTTGCACTTGCGTATGCGCCTTTTCTAAGCTTTCTTGTACGCTTTGTGCTCTTCTTTGTAAGAATATGCTGTTTATATGCACACGCTCTCTTTACTTTACCTGTCTTAGTAAAGCTGAATCTTTTTGCTGATGCTCTGTGGGTCTTCTGTTTAGGCATTAAAAATCCTCTCCTTCTGTACTATTCATATTTTGATTTGGTTAGTTGCTTATTTGCCGCTTACTGCTTCGGAGCCAGAACCATTATCATGTTTCTTCCTTCCAACTTGGCAGGCTTCTCAACGACGCAGTCTTCCTTAACAATATCATAAAATCTTCCTAAGGCCTTTTCTCCAAAGGCAACATGATCTACTTCCCTACCTCTGAATCTGATAGTTATCTTAACCTTGTCACCTTCCTGCAGGAACTTTTGGGCATTCTTCGCTTTGAAATTCAAGTCGTGATCCTCAATTTTGGGTGAGAAGCGAATCTCTTTGATGTTTATGACCTTCTGATTCTTCCTTGCTTCCTTCTCTTTCTTACTTTGTTCAAACTTGAATTTTCCATAATCCATTATCCTGCACACCGGCGGCTTTGCCTGAGGAGCAATTTTCACAAGGTCAAGCTGTCTCTCTGTCGCAATCTCCAAAGCCTGTCTTGAAGACATTATTCCAAGCTGATCTCCATTTGAATCAATTACCCTTATTTCTCTGTCCCTGATTTCTTCATTGATCTGTAAGTCTTTGTTACTACTTATAACCTTTCACCTCCATTTAATTTAGAAAAGTTCCTTTTTATTCTTCTAATAACCTATCCCTGCAATAATAATCGCATTCTAGGTCATATGCATTAAAAAAGCAGGTAGAAAAATCCACCTGCCCATAATAACAATGCTTTTGGACCTTAACCTTACTGACTGTGTCGTAAGGTGAGAAGTGGAACTTCTTCTTAAAATTAAAAAGCTAATAAAACATATTTAGTTGTTTTTAGCATTTTTACCTGTCGATTATATATGTTACCATTGTACCATTACAATGTCAAGGGTTATTTTACAAGCTCATATATGGCTTCAGCATAAATTTTAGTACTCATCATCAGATCCTCAATCTCTATGTGCTCATCCTTCTGATGGGCAGTTTCTTCTCTGCCGGGGAATAACGGACCAAATGCCACTGCATTCTTTATTGCCCTTGCATAGGTTCCGCCACCTATGGATATAAGCTCGGCTTCCTGTCCTGTTACATCTTTATACACTTTCTGCAGAGCCTTTATCATGAAATTATCAGCCGGAACATAAAGCGGAGCCTTCTCACTTCCCTCAATAAGAGTTATTTTATGAGACGATATACTATCCTTTATAATATCATATACATCATCCCTTGTCTTGGTTACAGGGAATCTGATGTTTATACCTATACTTCCCTTTTCATCGCTGACATCGATTGTACCAAGATTAAATACCAAATTACCGGACACCTTGTCACTCATTGCAACTCCAAAGGATCTGCCGTCGGTCTCCATTCCTATATGTTCATCAAGGAAGTTAAGATACTCCGTCTGCTCTGATACGCATAACGGGAGCTTGCATATGCAGGAAATAAGCTGAGCTATGGCATTGATCCCCTTTGAGGGGGTGCTTCCATGAGCTGACAATCCATATGATTTAATTACACATATATCCTTTTCTATTGTCAGTTCAAGGTTGGCATTATGCTTTTCCTTCATATATTCTACTGTCTTTTGTATTCTATCTGTAAAGTCCTTTTTCATCTCCAGCTCACATTCACAGTAATCCGGAACCATATTGACCTTATTTCCCCCTTGTATGCGCTTTATCCTTAAGCCGCCGCAGCAGGAATCCTCATTGTTATCAAAACTCTTTTCAAGATTGAATATTAGTATTCCCATTTCACTGTTTATTATAGGAAAGTCTGCATCGGGAGAAAAACCGCATATAGGCATTTCTGCATGCTTAAAATAATGTTTCATGCATGCCCAGCGTCCGCTTTCCTCATCACAGCCAATTATAATTCTCACTTTTTTGTTGAATTTTTCCTTAGAATCCATAACGGCTTTCAAACCGTATAATGCAGCGACAGCAGGCCCTTTATCATCTATGGTGCCTCTTCCGTATATTCTTCCGTCTGCTATTTCTCCGCCATAAGGGTCATGGGACCAACCTGAGCCTTCCGGAACAACATCCATATGGACCAATATGCCGATTATATCTTCTCCTTCGCCATATTCAATATGTCCGGCATAACCATCGAAATTTTCAGTTCTAAAACCCAGCCTGCTTCCTATTTCAAGTGCTTTGTCCAGGGACTGCTTTACTTCTTTTCCAAAGGGAGCACCAGGTTGGGGGTCTGATTCGATGCTTCTGATACGAACCAGTTCCTGTGTGGTTTTTATTATATCTGCTTTCATGGAATCCACTACACTATCAAATCTCATTTAATCCACCTTCTCAATTAGTCAAAATCCTTAGCTTAATACTACCGCTAAGGATTTTGTTATTTATATATTTATTTTACTGCTCCAGCTTTTCTTTATTCCTGGCTGCAACATTTTTCTGCCATGCATGCAGGAACAATGACATAGCTATAACACCATAGGCAATAAATGAACGGAAGTACTCACCTATCTGTGCATCTCCGAACAGATTCTTACCTGCTGATGGTGATACGGTAAACAGGGTGTGGAACAAAATCGTTCCTACAATGGCCTGACCTATTGTTGCCTTTGTAACAGTAGCACCACCGATGACCAAAGCAGCTGCTGCAAACATACCCGCCTGCTCATGAGCTGTATAGGTTTGTATCGTTCCAATATTCTGAAGGAATATGATTTGTCCCCAAGCAGCCAATACAGTAGACATGATCATTGCAATGACTCTTGTTCTGTCTACATTGATACCTGCAACGTCCGCAATGTGTATATCTTGCCCCAAAGCTCTGAAATTCTGCCCCAGCTTTGTCTTTACAATAAACTGCAGAAAAACACACAGCAAAGCAACAAGTATGAATGTAAATGCAGGGATCTTTACTCCCATAACGTTAAAGTCCAGAATATTATCCAAGGAGTATTTAATCAGATCCAGATCAAAGGCATTTTTCAAGCCTATGCCTCCGGGCAGCATCATCTCAGGATTATTCACAGGTATGATTGTACCAATGAAAAGCAGGAACACTAACTGATACAAACCATTTGCAAAGTATCCCAGAATCAAGCTGGTGATCATTTCACGGCCTTTTGTTTTGTTTAGTAATTTTCCAACTCCAAAACCAAATACAATAGCAAAAGGTGTAGCCAATGCAAATGCAAGCAGAATTCCCGGAACACCGCCTACATCCATGAACTTGATTATAATCAGTCCGATTTGGCCTGCGATTGCTCCAATTACTATGGCAAAATTCAGTCCCATTCCTGCCAGTACGGGGATAATCAAAGCGATAACCAGAAATAGGTTTCTGTCAAGTCTTAGGATTACGTCTCCTATAATGTGTTTCGGAGTCAATCCAGACAGTACTGCCCCTGCAATACATATCAATGTAAATAACAGTGGAACCGAATACTTGGACAATATCGAAAGAACATTAAGTTTTTCATTTTTTTTGTTTTCAATTTTTATTTCGGCATTCATTCTATTCGGCACCTCCCGCTTTCGTTAATGCGTATAAGATAACTCCGTTTTGAACTATGATTCTTATTACCTCGGATAGGTTTCCAACGGGCAGCAAACCATTGATAACAGGAAGTGATATTGATAACAATGCCTGGAATATGATTACACCGGATATAACATTTCCTATGCTAGCCTTCTTTATACTTGCACCACCTATGAGGATTGCAGAAATTGCTAAGAAAGGCATGTATAATGGCGCTGTATACAATTGAATAAAACCATAGCTCTGGGCATAAACCAATATACCTATTGCTCCTAAAACCATAGATAGTACTGTACCGATAGTCCTCTGCTTATCTACATTTATACCGGAAGCAGCTGCAAATTTGGGGTTATCACCTGCTGCCAGCATTGCTGCTCCTGTTTTTGATTTGAGAAATAACCAGACTAGGAAACAGCATATCCCAAAGAATATAAAAGTTCCTATCGGTATTACATTACCCATAAAGGTAATATTGCCAAGCTTATCAAGAACCTTATCATATCTCCCTGAAAGAGCGATGGTGTTTCTAAGTCCTTTTCCGCCTATTGCCCAAATCATCTCAGGGCTTTTGAAGGGGATAATCAACCAGCCGATACACATAAGAGATACAATCGAATATCCCATATAAGTACCTACTGTCATTTCGTCTCCCTTTACCCTGTTTTGAAGTACTGAGTAAAGCAAACCTGCAATTACTGCAATTGGTATACTAAGCGATATAGCAGTTAAAAATGCAGGCATCCCCATCATATCCAATTCTATTGATATACAACCTGCCAAAGCACCGCATATCATTCCTATAGACAATGCAAAATTCGGTCCGCTTCCGGATATAATGCAAGGTACCATTGCCAGTACAAGCACGCTGTTCTGTGCGATCCTGACAAATGAAGTAGCTATTAAACCAATTATGTTCTGCTTCAAGAAGAATGCAGTTACTAATAGTAGCATCAAAAATAACGTACAGTAGACTTTGGGATGACCAAATCTGTCGACAGAACGTTTCCACAAATTCTTCATCTAAATGACCTCCTTTGCCTGGGTTCTGGGCTTTCCTGCCATCATGAGACCATAATCTATGTCACTGTCCTGAGGCTTTAATATACCTTGCAATTTCCCGTCATAAATCAACGCTATCCTGTCACATACGGATCTTAATTCGCCCAGTTCACTTGAGGTCATAACAATCGTCATTCCATGCTCTACATTCAATTTAACCAACAAATCCAGAACAAGCTTCTTTGCACCAATGTCTATACCTCTTGTAGGCTCAGAAACAAACAGTATATCCGGTTCCAAAGTCAATGCTCTGGCAATGCAAACCTTTTGCTGGTTTCCGCCGCTGAGGCGTCTTGTATATTGTGTTGGTCCGGTACATCTTATATCTAGATCCTTTATGTATTTTTCCGCGTGTTCTCTTATCTCCTTGTTGTCCATCATCTTAAATGCTTTTATTCCCAATAGAGGTTTTAAGAATTTGTCTTGTATCTGCATGCTTGTCATAACAATATTCGTTTCTATAGAGTTATCCAGAAGCAAACCAATACCTCTTCTGTCTTCCGAAACGAAAGCAAGCTTGTTTTCGATAGATTTTCTTGGATTATTAAGTTCAATAAGCTTTCCATCCTTATATACTTCTCCTGTGGAGTGGAATAGTCCCATGATTCCATTTGCCAAACCTACTTTACCTTGTCCTGCCAATCCGCCGATTCCGATTATTTCACCCTTTTTTATATCAAGATTTACTCCCTTTATGGTTTCTCCGGGCATATGTACGTGAAGATTCTTTATTGACAATATATTTTCAGTTTCTTCAGATTTCTCTGTGCTGCTTACTTTCTCTAATCTTTCTATCTTTCTTCCGACCATAAGCTGTGCAATTTTTTCTAGAGTTGCTTCTTCTCTAGTCATTGCACCCACCTGTTCTCCGTCTCTAAGTACAGTAATATTATCTGCAACTGCAATAACTTCGTCCAGTCTATGGGTAATGAATATTATGCTTATACCTTTTGCGGCAAGGCCCTTCATAGCTTGTAACAGCTTTTCTGCTTCGCTTTCTGCCAGCACTGCCGTTGGTTCATCAAAAACAAGCACTTTCATATTTTCTTTGTCAATTTCTCTGGCAATTTCAACAAATTGCATATAGCCTACCGGCAGTCCTGCAACGGGCAGCCAATCATCAACTGTCATTCCAAGCTCTTTCAATGCTTTGTTTGCATCTTTTCTCATAGCCGGTATGTCCAAAGTCTTTAATAATGGACTAAGTACTTTACTGATAGCATTATCTTTGAGTATCTCACGGTTCAGCTTTATATTCTCTGTAATTGTAAAACCCGACATCAGCATGAATTCCTGGTGAACCATACCAATACCATAATTTATAGCATCGTTAGGAGTTTTTATTTCTATTGGTTCTCCATCTAGTAATATTTCTCCTTTGTATCCGCCGGTGTTCTGTATTACAGGCATACCGAAAATAATGTTCATCAGAGTGGATTTACCTGCACCGTTTTCACCGACAAGAGCATGAATTTCTCCCGGTTTCAGCTTTAAATTGATTCCGTTCAAGACTCTATTGCCTGAATACTCTTTTTCTATGTTTCTTAGTTCGAGAACATATTGGGCCCCATTTTCATTCGGCATTGATATCCTCCTCTTTTCAAATCTGCTTCTATTAATTATTAATTAATAAGTCCGATGAATATCATGCATAAGGTTGCCGTTCAAACGGCAACCTTATGCAGATTATAATCTGAATTGTTATTATATTTACAACTCAATAGATTTTAGAATGTTATATAGTCAGCAAGAACCAGATAGAAGTTTTCTTGAACAACTTCCTTGTTGTCCTTGTCAAGTGTCTTATAGTTGTCGAAGTATATCTTAGAACCGTCTGCTACCATTTCATAGCATTTCTTCAGAGCTTCTGGGTCGTTTTTATCTGTCAGCTGTCCTTCAATATACATTTTGCCATATTCTACAAGAGCTGCTGTAGAAACCATTGACAATGGGAAAGCATAAGATGAGAATCTTCCTGTGCCGCCAGCTTCAGCAAGCTTAGCTTTGATCTGTTCAACCATGTACTTGGAGTCTCCGCTATGGCCTTCCAATGATATACCCAATGCTCCAGGATATCCGTGGAATGGGCTTGGGCAGCACTGCTGAGCACATATAGCTCCCTGTTCAACACATGCCTTAAGCAAAGGTTCCTGCATACCACAGTTTGTGCTGAAGAAGTTAGTGTCTTTGCCGTATTCAGCAACTTTTCTCGGAATATCTTCCAGTATGAACTGCTGTGCGCCTGGAAGACCTGCATCTCCTGTTGGGTCTGGAGCTGTAGCATCAACAAACTTTATTCCAAGTCTTTCACATTCACTTACCAATATTTCTCTTCTCTGAACAATAAGCGGGTAAGACATATGTCTTGGGAAAGAATAGTGAACAAATGTCTTTGCGCCCATTTTCTTTGCCTGTTCAGGCATCATGTAACCCTGTGCAGCTTCATCGCCTGTAACAGCAACGTCAGCTTTTGCAGCAATTACGTCTGTTTCACCTGGCTGATAAGCAAGGATCAGTACGTCAGGTCTAACTTCTTTAACCTTGTCAAATGCTGCAGCAGCACCCTGAACAGCCTGGTTCATGATAAGAACCTTAACATCAGGATCTGATACAAGTCCTACTGCATTGGAGATAAGAGTTTCCTGCTCTTTTGTAAATGAATCAGGATATGTCTGTGAAACAATCATACCCGGATATTTCTCAGCAGCAACTTCCATAGATCTGAATTCTTCCTCATTCTGAGAAACAGTACCTGTGTAAATAGCAATCTTGCCTTTTCCTGCTTCTGCAGCAGGAGCTGCAGCTGCATCACCTGCAGGTGCTGATGCCGGTTCTTCAGCCGGCTTTGCACATGCTACGACACTTAATGCCATAACAAGCGCAAGTACTAGAGCTAATACCTTTTTCAATAGTTTCCCCTCCATAATATTTATTTACTAGACTGGAAAGCTGGGCTTTCCAAGTTCTAATCAGATAAAGAACTTTTGAAGCTTTTATTGGGTAAGTAGTCCAATATGTAATTCTTCCTTACCATTCATTATAAAAATATATTATTAAATTACGTGAATTATCCGATAATTCCTACTTTTATAACATATTTCTCTGAACTATTTTTATAAAAGCTTATATTTGTTCTTCGGCCTTCCTATTTGACCATAGATGGGGACGATCTCAATCTTCTTGTCTTCGATAAGATACTGCACATATCTGTGAACAGTCTGATAAGCCAGGTTGAGGCTGCAGGATATATCATCTATGGTGAGCCCTTCCTCATGTTCTTTCATAAAATCACATATTATACTTAGGGTAGCAGGACTTATGCCTTTGTCTATATATATCTGATGCTTTTCCTCGATATACTTCTTCTGAATTTCATTAATCTTCAGGTTCATTTTTATCCGCGATATTAAGTCCGGTGATTTTATCGGCTTTATAGCAAAATCTGTGGCACCAGCCGCAATAAACTTCTCAGCGGTTTCCTGTCTCTCATCAACTGTAAGAACTAGTATTGATACGGCATCATCAAGCTGTCTTATTTTCTTCACAGTGGTCAAGCCATCCCAATCAGGCATGTGGTAATCAACAATTGCCAAATTAGGCTTGTTGCTCCTGCATAATTCATAGCCCTCTTTGCCGCTGGATGCAGTAACTGCATCCCATCCTCCGTGCAGACATATTTCTCTAATTGTATAAAGGATATCCGGTTCATCATCTATGATAACAATTTTCTGCGTAACAACTTTTTTCAATTCTATCACCCCTGATTCAAAATTCCTGATTATACCTTTCCGTTAATATTATCATAACCCGGAAGCAAGATTGTAACTTTAGTTCCTTCACCCTGTCGGCTTTCAATCTGTATTTCCCCTTTATTATCTTCAATGATACCTTTTGCAAAAGGCAATCCCAGACCTGAGGTATTGTTTGTCGAGTAGCCTACTTCCCATATCCTCTGAAGCTCATTCTCGCTTATACCTGTGCCATTGTCCTGTACTATTATGCAGATACCCTTTTCTTTCTCCCTTACTTCAACATTTATCATTTTACGTTGATGTATACAGGGTACCACAATAGCATTTTCAAATATGTTTATAACAGCTCTGGCAACTCTAATTTTATTCACATATATATCAGGCAGATTCACATCCATAGCGAAGGAGAATTCAATCTCTTCATTTTCCAAAGGCAGCTGTGCTCTGATATAGCTGATCAGGTCAGCCGCCTTTAATCTTTGCCTTGAAGATTCATAAAGAAAACTGGATATCATCTCGCTCATTTTTGTCACTGAGTTTTCAATGCGTTCACTATACTCCTCCAATTTTGTATTTTCATTTGATGTGAGTAATAATGAATTGAGCCCTCGTATTGTCACTAGCGGAGTTTTCAGGTCATGCACCAGGGACTTGACCTCCTGATATACTCGGTTCTCCAAGGCCTTAGATTTCATATTCCTGATCTCATTTTCCTTTTCATAATTCTCTCTCATAATATTGATATTCCGTGAATAGCTGATAAAAAGAGTTGCTGTTATGAAAGCGGATATTATAAAGGGCATAAAAAATGCAAACCCTGTAAAATTCAGGACTGTATCCCCATTTAAATAAATACCTGCTATTTTTATACTATGATTAATGTCGCTCTGTCCAAAGCGATATAATGTAAAAAAAGGCATGATATTCAACCAGTGGAATGCGAAAAAAACTTGTATGGATACTATAAATACTTGAATAAAACTGTTGGTTTCACCAAACAACTTCCAAAAAAGGAACAAGGTGATGAATAGCGCCGTTATTGTTGACAAGGGCTCCCAGGGCATATCAAAAATCAGGGAGTTTGTCCAATGCAGCAGTATTATCATAAATAGTGAAAGCAGAAATATATCTATAGCTTTTAACATAAGCTTTATATCGGAATAAAAAATGACCACCATAGTGCCCATGAAGAGAAGAGTACTCTGAACTGCATAAAGAAAATTGATCATTGCCGAAGCGAGGATAAGATGTCCACTGTCACCAGTGTTGATGGCCTCTCTAATTTTCAATATCACATTGAACCACATCATATTTGTGTATACGGGAAATAGCAAGCCCATAATTATTAAAAGAAAACCGCCTGCTAAAAATAAGTTTGTATACTTGATTCGATGGATTTTCATTTCAGCCTTCACCATAATACGACCTCTTCCATTAGCTATTAAGCCCCTTTATCTGAATGCAGATGCAAAAGGATCAGATATATCTTTCACTCCACCAACCAGCGTCAAAGGTATGTCCCCCTCTTTTGCCAGTTCGGTCATAACACTCTCTTTTCTCGAATCACGCAGTCCTATCAAATAATCTGCATGAACACCAATAAGCTGCAGCAGCTCATCTGTTCTATCCTCATGGGTCTGCTCCCCGCCGAGGACAACTACAAGGATCTTTAATTCATTCTTCTCGGCTTCTTCCAGCAGCTCCTCTACACGCTTTTTTTCCTCCTCATAGCTGATGTCCTGAAGCTTCATTCCCAATGAGCTGTAACCTACAACAAAAACCAACGTATTGATATCCCTAAGATTAATACTTCTTGCCTGAGGCATGAAAAAGCTCCTTATCATAAGCTGGTTTGAAATATCACGTATAATATATGAGTCAGTGTTCTGTCCTGCAGAAGTAATAACAACAGGCGCTCTTGCAATAGGACGGGGCAGACCCGGAAGAGTAAATACCTTTACTCCTGATTTGCTTTCATACGGCATATTTACAATGATGAGTAATATTATAAGGGCTATAGGAAGCACAATCCTGAATATTCGGTGTTTATATTCCATGGTTCCTCATCCCCTTTACTCTATGTCAATATCCACATTTTCCAGTGACTCCACACCGGTCATGTGGGGCGTATACCCCTTTACAGACAAACGGGATGCCAATACAGGCATTGTATGTACAAGAGGTACCGATGGCGCATCATAATTCACTATTTCCTGCAGACTTCTGTACAAACTCTTTCGGAAAACCAAGTTAGTGGTCTGCCTTGCTTGGGATAACAATTGATCTGCCTCTTTACTCTTATAGAAAGAGTAATTATTGGCTATACCCGGTTTTGCATTTTCTGAAGCCAGCATTGTATACAGAAAATTGTCGGGATCGGCATAGTCTGCTGTCCATCCCATCAGTGCAATCTGGTGTTCACCATTATGCATCCTAGTAAGGTACTCATTCCATTTGAAGACTTTTATTTCTGTCTGAATATTGACCTGTTCAAAACTCTCTTTTATAAACTCAGCTGTCTTCATTGGTTTGGGAAAGTAATCCCTTATAGCGTCCATAACCCAAATTGTTGTCTTGAAGCCATCGGGAAATCCGGCCTGAGCCAATAGCTGTTTTGATTTTTCAACATCATACTCATAAGGCTCCAGATTCTCATTATATCCCCAAAGAGAAGGAGGCATCAGGGTTACTGCCGGCTTTGCCATGTTATCAAAAACTTCAGTTATGAGCCGTTCCTTATCTATTGCATGATTAATGGCTAGTCTTACTTCTCGCTTATTATAAGGAAACTTCTCGTTATTCATTGCAATATATCCCACATTAAAACTGGGCCTCATATACAGATGCAGATTCGGATCAAACTTTATATCTGCAATTTCGTCAGCATTTAAATGATCCGCAATATGGATCGTACCCTGCCTTAATTCATCCAATCTGTCTATACTGGAAGGTATAACCTTGAACTCTACTTCATCAACCTTAGCTGTGCCATTCCAATATCGGTTGTTACGCTCCAGTACTATGCTCTTATTTGTCTCCCAGCTCTTAAGCATAAAGGGACCTGTCCCAACCGGATGCTTATACAGATCTCCCCTGTATTTTTTAATAGCATCAGGACTGGCAATTCCAAATGCGGGCATTGCCAATGCATTTAAAAATGGTGCATAAGGCTTGTTCAATTTTATTTCCACAGAGTAGGCAGACACTGCCTTAACGCTTTTTACAAAGCCCGGAAAGCCTCCAAATACAATATTCCAATAACTGAAGGGACCATTATGGTAGGGATTCTTATCATCCATCCACCTGTCAAAATTGAAAACCACAGCACTTGCATTAAGGGTTGTACCATCTTGGAATTGTACGCCCTGCCGCAGCTTAAAAACCCACGTAAGTCCATCTTCACTTGATGTCCAGCTTTCAGCAAGACAAGGTACTATCTGGTCTCCTTCCATTTCGCATTCAACCAATGTCTCAAGGATATTTGCCGTTACTTTAAAAGAACCCATCTCAGTTGTGCAGGCAGGATCTAAGCTTACGGAATCATTTGCACGTCCTATCACAAGCCTTTTCACCTTATTGTGCGAGGTTGCAAAGTTGGCTAACTCCCAATCGCTTCTCGTTATTCCATTTGAAGATCCGAACACAATAGCAATAATAACAGTCAATGTCATAAAAATGATTATTGTTTTGTTATTAGCTTTCATGTCATCACCTCCAAATTTGAATATAAATCTGCAGATTTAATTTACATGCAACACAATAAAATCTACTAATATGATTTTAGCCTAAACCCCGGAAAAAATCAAAATGTTTGATATAGAAAAGACAGGTCGAATTGAATAATATTCAAAAGCTCCACCTGCCTTTCCTTGATACTGTTTCTACTTTACTATCTAATTATTTGTTTTGTTCTCTATCTCTTCTTTTATTTTTGAAATGAAATCTTCTACCTTAACTGTTCCTTTGTCCCCTTCTTTTCTATCCCTTACGGCTACAGAATCAGTTTCCATCTCCTTATCTCCCACAACAAGCATATATGGTATCTTCTGAAGCTGTGCTTCCCTTATCCTATAACCGATCTTCTCATTTCTTGTATCAGATTCTGCTCTTATCTCCAGGCTTTCCAGGCGATCCCTCAGCTTCTCAGCATATTCCTTCTGTTTCTCAGATATAGGAAGGATCATCACCTGTACAGGAGCCAGCCATGTTGGAAATGCACCTGCATAATGCTCCGTAAGGATTGCTATGAACCTTTCTATACTTCCGAAAATAACTCTGTGAATCATAGCGGGCCTATGCTTCTCTCCATCCGGGCCTACATAAGTCAAATCAAACCTTTCAGGCATCTGCATATCTAATTGTATTGTCCCGCACTGCCAGGTACGTCCTATACTGTCTTTCAGATGGAAATCAATCTTAGGTCCGTAAAATGCTCCATCACCTTCGTTGACCTTATAAGGTTTGCCAAGGGTATCCAGTGCATCACGCAATGCTTCAGTAGCCAAATCCCATGATTCTATTGTCCCAATGAATTTCTCCGGTCTTGTAGACAGCTCCATATGGTATTCAAATCCAAACAGACTGTAGAATGAATCTATCATTTTTGCAACCCCTATGATTTCATCCTTAATCTGCGAAGGCATCATAAATATATGAGCATCGTCCTGTGTGAAGCATCTGACTCGCATTAGTCCGTGCAAGGCTCCTGCAAGCTCATGCCTGTGAACCAGACCCAGCTCTCCCATTCTGATGGGAAGCTCTCTGTAGCTGTGCATCTGCCTTGCATACATCAGCATTCCACCGGGACAGTTCATAGGCTTAACTGCATAGTCGCTCTCATCTATCTGTGTAAAATACATGTTCTCCTTGTATTTGTCCCAATGTCCGGATCTGTGCCATAGTTGCTCATTTAAAATGATTGGTGTCTTTACCTCCAGATATCCGTTCTTTCTATGCTCTTTCCTCCAGAAATCCTCCAGTATATTTCTAAGTATCATTCCCTTTGGGTGGAAGAAAGGAAAACCAGGGCCTTCTTCAAGGATACTGAACAGGTCAAGCTCTTTACCCAACTTTCTGTGATCTCTCTTTTTCGCTTCTTCCAGCATGTTCAAATATTCATCCAGCTGACTTTTTTTCACAAAGGCAGTACCGTATATCCTTTGAAGCATCTTGTTCTTCTCGCTGCCTCTCCAGTACGCCCCTGCAACACTTAGCAGTTTTAGCGCCTTTGCTTTTCCTGTTGATGGTGCGTGAGGACCCGCACATAAGTCGACAAAGTCTCCCTGCTTATAAAAAGATATAACTTCATCCTCCGGCAGGTCGTTAATCAGCTCAACCTTATAATCTTCGCCAAGCTTACTCACCATATCAAGAGCATCTTTTCTCGGCAGTTCAAACCTTTCCAGCTTAAGATCCTCTTTAACGATTTTCTCCATTTCCTTTTCAATAGCTGCCAGATCCTCTTCGGAGAATGGCTTCTCTGAATCAAAGTCATAGTAGAAGCCTGTATCGATAGCCGGACCTATTGCAAGCTTTACATTCGGATACAGCCTTTTTACAGCCTGGGCGAGTATATGGGAGGATGTATGCCTTAATGCCCACTTGCCGTCATCATCATCAAAAGTTAGGACTGCAAGCCTGCAATCCTCTTCCACAGGCATGCTCAAGTCCACAACTTCATCATCTATCTTTGCGGCCAATGCAGCTTTAAGCAATCCACTGCCTATTGAAGCGACTATTTCTTCAACAGTAGTTCCTTTCGGATATTCCTTTACTGATCCATCCTTTAAAGTTACTTTTATCATAATTTTACCTCCTTGTAGTTATATTGCTTTTTTCAAAAAATAAAAACTCCCGCCCTGAAAGGGGCGAGAGAATCACGCGGTTCCACCCTGTTTTTTACTTTGGATTATAACGTAATCAACGTCAGGGTATACTGGGCAAAAGCTTTTCAACCCGCTGCTCAGAGGTGGTTTTCATAGAGTCCTTCCCGGGAATGCTCTCAGCCATTGACATTCCCTCTCTAATGGATTTATCTCTACTACTCGTCCTCATCACTGCATTTTATAGTTTGTAATAAGTACATATTCTTTTCATTAATAATGTCTTTATATTTGCTAAAAATTATACATTATTCACTATATAAAGTCAATTATATTATTCTGACAACATATGATTGAATCAGTCCTATTATACCGCCAAGCACACCACCAAGCAGTTCAATATACTTCAATTCTTTGGATGTGATGCTCATTATAAGATTCTCCATGTTTTCAAGCTCAAGCTCATCAATTTTTGCTTCCACCATTTGTCCAATGTTGATCTTATGTACCGTCGTGTTCACTATACCGTCTATGGAGCTATCCAAAATAGCCATGGCATCCCTGTTTATCTGCTCTTCGAAATATTCTATTATTTTGCTTTTTATTGAGTAGGGAATGATGGAGGGAATCTTATAGTCTATGACCTTAAGCAGCTTTTCTTTTATTATTTCTATAACTTCCTGCTTGTTCTCCTCTGTCACGAGTCTATCAATAATCTCGTGAATGGAAACAAGCTCTTTCTCCACTACCTCTCCTATACTTTTGGAAATCTCATATCTTCTCTTAGGAATCAATCCCTGTATTGTTATATTAAGAAGTGGAATCCTAAAAGGTCTTATTGGTCTGAAAAGCATCTTTATTGCTAACACATTTGTAAGCCATCCTATTACTGCACCTACTGCTATAAGGAATATTGCCTCATACATCTAACGGTCCCCCGAATGTCTTTTGTTTCATTCATTATAGCACAACTGTCGCTTATAAACTATACTTGTTTGTTTCCTTCCCTTTGCTTTGACTGCTGCACAAGTCACAGCTGCTGCAAGTAGATATCCTGTCAGTGAAGACATTCATTATTGTCTGGACCAGTTCTTTGTTCCTAAAGCCTTCTACATCGTGAATATTGATTTTTCTGGGTGATATGGTTATCAATGTGCTTATAAGGAGGTCATCATAGTTAATCGTCTCATCTAGTATCTCAGCTCTCAATTCATCAAAATATTCACTGCTGACACGGTTTCTGTTCTCATCGAACAAAAGGTACCTGCCATCCTTGGATTGAAACAAGTTTATGGTGTCAACCTTACATTCCTGAATCTCAACAAAATATCTAAGGAGCTTTATAAATTCATTGTACTCTCTTTCAGCAATAAATACCTCTAATGCCCTTTCTATAGTTTCATTCAATTCATTTATATACCCATTCAGCCTAAAATTCACAAAACCATCAATGTTGATTTCATTTTCAGAATCAAGATAATCAGCTATGCTTTTCATTATCTTATGCCTTCCTGATGCTCTATAAAATCCTCCCGGCTTCATCATACTCCCTTCACTCAGGAGCTTGCATGCATTTTCTATCACAGTTGACCGTTCTCTTTCATTAAGGTAAAAGAAATTAGCCTTCGCGATTTTCTTAAGAAGCCTCTTCTCATAGTATTCTACTATGACTTCCGTCAGGACTCTTGACAATAAATGCTTTAGTTCATCATGGGTTTTTCTGTCGTTTATCCTTCCAAGAAGCTTATCTTTTATACCGCAGCTAACAAAAAGAGAACCTCCTATATCATAATCCTCATAGACAACGTCGATGCCATCCCTTTTTGCTTCGTCTAACTGCCTGCATATATAAGCACTCATTGCTTCTGAATTCTCACATGCACCGATTGCTACAAGAAACATTTGTTCAACTCCTTTCTTTACCGGATATTCTATGACTGAACATCAATCAGAATCCGGTAAGGCTTAGAAATTTGAATTACTCCGCCATATCCGCCATATGACAGTATAGATAGATAATTGCAGTTCTGTTCGGGCACAATGCTTATGCACTGCTTCTCAATAATTGAAACATGTGAAATGTTTATTTCGAACAGCACTGTCTGAGTCGTTTTCTTATCAAAATACACGGTTTTTTACTCCGCATATTTATTATTTGCGTAAATATTTCTTGTATTCAAAGGCATTACATACGTATAAGCTTATCAAACACTGCAGAGGCAGTTGTTTTCAGGAACGCAACTGTTATCAATATACTTGATATGTAAATGTTGTACTTGACTTATCGTTTTTATTTAATAGCATTTCAGCGGAATAACCGAACCATAATCAATAAGCTTTCCTTTTGATAATTCAGTAATTTCAAATCCTTTCTTTTTTATATAGGAAAGTACTTCTTCACAGTCTTCCAAACAATCAAGCTTTCCGGCAAATGAAATATTTTTGTCTGAAATCAAGCCACTTGCACCGCCAATGAAACCATAGCTCATATTCTTGAGTCCGATACCACCCGGTTTTATTAGCAAACTTTCTATACCATACTTTTCAGCTGTCTCTGATATCTTAATGTCCGAAGTTATAATAGTTCTGCTGTCTAATATGCAGACCGAACATTTGGTATAGCCCTGACTTACATTTACTAGTATCTTGTTATCCTTTTCCAATTCTTCAAT
The DNA here is from genome assembly GCA_041690515.1 of Clostridiaceae bacterium. GTDB lineage: Bacteria > Bacillota > Clostridia > Lutisporales > Lutisporaceae > BRH-c25. The sequence continues at coordinate 32,079 of JAWLHF010000013.1, forward strand.
CACTACCGGATCCGTGTATTTTATATTATGAAATACTAAATTTCCCATTATCAATACATTATATGCAATATTGCCCGGATAGTTTCTAACCAGCCAAGTTGCACCCTTTGTCACTGCAAATCCTTTTTTTTCAAGTATCGGCGCCATTTCTTCATATATATTGGGTGCCACTACAACCTTGTTTCCTCCAAGATGCAGCAGCATCATATCCGGATGTCCTTCTACCGCTTCATACAACTCCTTGCATCTGACAGTCTTCAGGCATTCCACCCCTTCTGCACTGAGCTTTTCTTCCATTTCGTGACTGATCCTAAAGTCTGCTATCGCAAGACTTACTTTATCATCGGGCATAAATGGAGTCTTAATAAATCTCATATTATATACACTTCCTTGCAACTATGATTAATAGGAGTATTCACAAAAAACAAAAAAACTTATTGTATCCAATAAGCTGAAATTATATGGAGGCGACACCCGGATTTGAACCGGGGCGTAAAGGATTTGCAGTCCTCTGCCTTACCACTTGGCTATGTCGCCATATAATCAATTATGGAGCGGGTTACGAGATTCGAACTCGCGACTTTCACCTTGGCAAGGTGACACTCTACCACTGAGTTAAACCCGCATTTTAGTGGTGCCTTGGGGCGGAATCGAACCACCGACACGAGGATTTTCAGTCCTCTGCTCTACCGACTGAGCTACCAAGGCGGAATCTTATGCTGCAGTTAATAAAAGATGGCGACCCAGAACGGGCTCGAACCGTCGACCTCCAGCGTGACAGGCTGGCATTCTAACCAACTGAACTACTGGGCCATATTTCATTTTGTGCAAGTATCCAGGGCCTCCTGTGTCCTCTGCATATGCTACGGACAAAATTAAGGAAGTTAGACCTTTATTCCTCCACTGCTACGAAAGTATACCTGCGAAGCTGTTACGTGCCTCCGCAATTGCTGCTAGGTTATTATTACTCTCCAGCTCTGCGGGCCTCCACTGCTACGCGGGTTAATCGTTGAAGTTATTACGGAAAAAGTTGGTGGGGACAATAGGGCTCGAACCTATGACCCTCTGCTTGTAAGGCAGATGCTCTCCCAGCTGAGCTATGCCCCCGCTCACTTGCGACATCACTTAGTATAACTCAGAGACGGCATAAAGTCAAAACGTGAATTTTTTTATTTCTTTCATTTATCATTTTATTACACAGTATTCCTTTAAAAAGCTTTGTAATACTATATTATATACTATTAACAATGGCTTGATTATATATAAAGTTTTTACTGATTTTCTAATTATATACAGTTTAACCGCCACAAATTTATCCCGCTTATGTTGTTGCCTTTTCTAAGAGATTTATAAGCTCTTCCTTGCTAAAATCATACTTATTGCTGCAGAAATGACATGTCAGCTCTGCATTTCCTTGTTCCTTTATTATATCATCCAACTCGCTTCTACCAATGCTTATCAGTGCTCTTTCCATTCTCTCCTTGCTGCAATTGCATCGGTATGCAATCTCCTTCTCTTCAAACACCTTATATTCTATGTCACCCAGTATATCCTTTATGACTCCCTCAGCATCAAGACCTGATTTGATCATATCCGTTACTGACCTTACTTTTCCCAGCCTCTCCTCAAGCTGTGATATCACTGATTCTTCCGCTTCCGGCATAAGTTGTATTATAAAGCCTCCGGAAGCTGCCACATGACCGTCAACCTCAACCAGTACGCCAAGACCAACAGCAGTTGGTGTCTGCTCGGAGGTTGCAAAGTATGAGGAAATATCATCGCCGATTTCTCCCGTAACAATCGGTATCTGTCCAACATAAGGCTCTTTCATCCCCAAATCCTTTATTACGGTGAGTACTCCATCCACTCCCACCGCACTTCCTACATCCAGCTTGCCGTCCTGTCTGTGCATAAGCTGAACCTCAGGATTGGATATATAGCCTCTCACGTCACCTGTATTATCCGATACCACTACTATACTTCCTGCAGGTCCTTTTCCGTTTATCTGAACTGTTATGGTATCTCTATCTGATTTCAGCATGATACCCATCATGCTCGCAGCAGTCAGCATCCTGCCTAAAGCAGCTATGGAAACGGGACTGCAGCCATGTATTCTCCTTGCTTCCTCTACCACACCGGTTGTAATGCAGCCAAAAAACCTTATACTCTCATCTTTACTTACGCCTCTGATTATATAGTCCTTCATCCATTGCCTCCTAAATAAGTTATTTATTATATTATGAACAAGCCTATCCCTTTAACGCCGAGAAAAAAATCCTCTCGCTGCTTTCATTGGGCTCATTAAAGTTAAAAGCATCAAATACTCTTATTTCTTCAAAGCCCACTTTTTCCAACAGTTGGTACAGGCCTTCAGTTGTATATGCCCTCTGCAGGTGACTTTCCCTGAACTTTCTGTACAAGCCTCCGCAGGGAATGAAAAATATAAGTTCCATTTCTACGGTATCTGAAGATTCATCAAAATTATTATTCCAAATATAATGCATATTATTTTTCTCCTCATGAAAGGTATTGCTGCCTAAAATATTACGCAGTTTGTAATAGCTGCTAATATCAAATATAAAGATTCCTTTCTCCTCCAGATTTTTATGAACTTTTTTAAAATAAGCTTCTAAGTCAATGAAATCCGCAATATAATTGACACCATCGCACATACAAAGCACAGCTTCATATTTCTCCTTCAATTCCATATTTGCCATATCCTGATTAAGGAACTTTATCTTCTGCTTGAGCTTCCTCGCTTTATTTTCGGCTATTGTCAGCATATCCCCTGAAATGTCCAGCCCCCACATTTCATATCCCAAAGCGGACATAGGGATGGTTATATTTCCGGTGCCGCACGCAGTGTCAAGAATCCTGACCGGCTTGACCCCGTACAGGTTGAATATATCCACTACATAATTACACCAAGCTTTGTAATCAACTTCTTCCATGAAAAGGTCGTAGACCTCCGCAAACTCGTTATAGCTATTCAAATAATCATTCATTTATACTCTCCATTATACCTTCTAATGCTTTTGCTATATTCTCTGTTATTTTCACATCACATTTTCTATCATAGCTGGTTTCTCCAATATTAATAATCATAAGTCTTTTGCATATATCTGCAAGATAGTTTACTGGAGCAACGGATAGGCTTGATCCTATGACTATCAACAGATCTGAAGCTTCAACCTTTCTTATGCTCTCATAAAAGCATTGGGGAAGCATGTCCCCGAACAGAACCACATCAGGCCTGATCAAACCTTTACATCCGCATTTGGGTGGTATCTCTCCCCCTCTTACTTTTTCCGCGATATCTGCGGTATTATATACTTCACAACATTTTTGGCAGCTGCAGGTCCTTGTGGTACCATGCACCTCATACACCTTCCTGCTTCCAGCCTTTTGATGCAGTCCATCTATATTCTGAGTCACCACAAGATCAATAAACCCAAGTTCCTCCAGCTTGGCAATAAGATAATGTGCTTTGTTGGGAACTGCATCCTTCATGGAAGTCAATATATTAAAGCCCAGATTGTAGAACTTCCCAGGTTCATTGTAGAGTACTTCTGCAGACAGCGCTTCCATGGGATCAACCTTTTCCCATAAACCACTGCCCGGACTTCTAAAATCAGGAATACCGCTATCGGTTGATACTCCTGCTCCCGTCAATACTACTACCCCTTTGCTGTCTTGAATCATCCGAGCTGCTTTCTTATATAAATCCATCTAACCACCCCTTAAGTTCAAATAGCAACAGCAACAGCCGCATATGGCGGCTGTAATGATCTGTGTTCTGCATTATGTAATGCCTTATCATCTGGATGCTGTATCCTTAGATGACAAGCTTCTCTTTTTCCTGGTTATTAATCCTCCTATTCTTCCCGTCTCCTCTGCAGTCAAACCTCCCCATCCGACTTTTGAAAGCTTATCTCCAAGACCCAATTCATTGGCGATCTCATATTTCATAGCATCCTCGGGGGTTAGAATCAGCTTCTTCTTTTTACTTTTTTTCGCTGTCATAATATCACTCCTTATGACTTGTACTTCAGCAGAAGTTTTCCATCTGAATATGCTGTGCATCGTTTAAATCTCCAGAGCTTCTGATTGAAAAACACTTCTGCATTAATTCATAACAATATTATGCAGCAATACATCAATATTATACAATTATATGTGCTTTACCTCATTAGTTCCTGAAAAGGTATACGGATTTCTTATGCTTTCCTCTTTTTGTGATCCTGCCAAGTATAAATCCAACCAAAAGGCCAAGTATGGTATATGTCCAACGGCTCTCTTTAAGTGTAGTAATTAAATCTATCGCAAGCCCTATAATATCAATATTCTTTCCCGATGTGTTGTTCCCGGGGCTGTTGCTTGGAGTGTCTATGCTTTCATCCCCATTGTCGTTTTGCGGAATCTCATAACCGTTCTTATCAAGCCAATGGTAAAGGTAGGGATAGCCTTGCTGAGTCTCAGGTATAAGCTCACCAAGCAACTCTGTCTTTCCTTCTTCATTGTTTATTGCATCATATGCCTTCAATCTGTCAACAAATACTTTATACCTGACTCGTGCCGGATATAGTTTTGCGATATCCAGCTGACCCACAGCCTCTATGTATTCATTGTCTCTTCCAAGAAGTCTTATGGCTTCCGTTCTTACATACTTCACCTGCTCAAGACTAAGCCGCTCATCTGCTGGATCACTAATATACTCATCGCATAGAGTCAGCACATCTTCATATTTCTTTTCATTAAACGCTTTTACTATTGCCTTTGGCTTCTTATAATTGCTGTCACTGATTTTCTCAATAATCATCCTGTCAACCGGCTGATATCTCAATGATAATCCACTGCCGTAGCTTCCGCTGTAGGAAAGGCTTATTTCCCCTTCTTCAGATATTTCCTCAGGCTTTATCCCATCAAGCTCATAAATACTATATGGTTTAAAATCTGTGAGTTTTATTACCATATCCGCTTTTTCACTCAGTATTGCATAGGAGTAGTTCCTGTCCTTGAAAAAACTTAAGCTATATGTATCATTTTCTTCCTTTTTCATTTCAGCCTCAATTGACACCTTTATTGAACGAGTCTGATCAGGAGTGAAAACCATATTGAACAGATACCATCTGCCGTCCGGGATCTGCAGATTCTGCACCCCGTAATTGTTCTTCAGGTACGATGTCTCTCTTGTCTTATAGCTCAGGTACTTGCTGCCGTCATGTACACTGAACTTAGTTATTCCATTATCCGGATAACCGAAATTCACGGTAATGTTCTTGCCGGAAACATTAGTGATGGTGTATTCATATATGGCATTAACCTTAGCTCCGTCTATGGTTATGGTATCTGATTCCCTGGAGATGCTTACCTGAGAATTATTGAGATTGTACAGTCCGTAGCCCTTCCAGCCGGTATCAGTCCTGTCTCCATAAACTGCAGCTGCAGAAATTATCATAATTAAGACAGTGAAAATCAACATTTTGACTTTAGTATACATATTTCCACTCCTTTGTTTGTATTTTCCCCTGCGTTCATAACTATATATCCTGATGTAAAATCTATCCTTTGTTTCAGATGATGACATTATTTGTATCTTTTATATAAATTATAGAACATTTGTAGTCCTAAAATCAAGATTTCTTCGTTAAAATCGAACTTATTGCTATGCAGAGGATGTATGTGGCCTTTTTCGCTATTCCTTGATCCCAGCATGAAGTACAAGCCCGGTACCCTCTTCTGATAATATGAAAAATCCTCAGCAATTGTCTGAGGTTCCATAAGAAATAAATCCTCTTTATCCGCACATTCACACAACAATTCAAAAAGTCCCTTGTCATTATGTACGGCAGGATACATATCTCTGATCTCCCATGCGCCTTCGCATCCGTATGCCTCACATACTGAATCAACCATTTTTATGACACGGTTTCTCAATATATTATAGGTTCCCTCATTAAAGGCTCTCATTGTCCCTTCTATTACTGCACTTTCTGCAATTACGTTCCTTCTTTCACCGCAGACCATTTTTCCTGCAGTCACTACCGCCGGCTCTATGGGATCCACATATCTGCTTACAATTGTGTTAAGTGACATTATAATGTTTGAAGCCGCAACCAGGGCATCATTGCCTTTATGCGGCATAGCTCCATGACAGCTCCTTCCCTTTATGAAAAGGTCGAATTCTCCTGTCTGTGCCATTATTGCTCCTGGTCTGCATCCGATCTTACCTTCCTCTATATCCGGAAATATATGAAGTCCGAAAATACAATCAACATTATATTTTTCAAGCACTCCTGCATTTACTATTGTTTCAGCTCCTCCGGGTCCTTCCTCTGCAGGCTGGAATATCAGAAGTACGTTGTTTATCAATTCTTTTTCACAATTCTTCAAGAGCTTAGCCAAACCAAGAAGAATTGCAGTATGCCCATCATGTCCGCAGGCATGCATATACCCTTTCTTACCAGAACAATATTCCAGACCGGTCTGCTCTTCTACTGATAATGCATCAATATCCGCTCTGAATGCAACAGTCGCAGCTCCCGGCATGCCTTTAAGAAAAGCTGTTACTCCTGTTCCTCCCGGTCCGATCTCTGCAGCTATTCCCAGTCCGGTCAGTATTCCATATATATATTCAGTGGTCTCATGCTCCTGTAGTCCCGGTTCGGGAATTCTGTGGAGCTGCCGCCTTATATCAATGATTTCTTCTTTGAGAGATCTTACTTTTTCGTCTATTATCAACTATTCATCACCCCTAATTATAAAATATATACACATTTCACTCATATATTTAATATTTTATATTATATAGTGCCTCTTTTCAAATCTAATCTTTCCAACTGCGATATTGAGAATGTTTCTGCAAGTTTCACTCCTGTACACTGACAAAAAAATATTAACTGTTGACACGCTTTTCCCTCTATGATAGTATTATTCTAATTTATTTTAAAATATCTATTCTTGGATAGAGGCGCACTTTTAAATAGTATGGATATTCATTTCCGGGTTGTGGTTTCCCGAATATCCAAAAAGGTAAAAGTGCCGAAGGAGGAAATACACCACTGATTTCTGTCCTGGTTCTTGCGCAAACAGCGTCTGAACTGTCACCGGAAAGGCAATGCACACCTTTCGGTGGAGAGCTATCATGAATAAGTGTGTTTATTCAGATTTTCCCTGAATAGATATGTTTTTCATGCCAGCTCATACTAAGAGCTGGCTTTTCATTTTATAAAGGAGGTTTATTAATGAATAAGTATGATGTAGCAGTGGTTGGAGCAACGGGAATGGTAGGAAGAATGTTTCTTAAGGTACTTGAAGAGAGACAATTTCCCATAAACAATTTTTATGTTTTTGCAAGCAGTAAGTCGGCAGGCAGCAGTGTGACCTTTAATGGCAAGGAGTATGTAGTTGAAGAGCTTAACGAAGAATCCTTCAACAGGCATATAGACATCGCCCTTTTTTCTGCCGGAGGAGAAACAAGTAAGAAGTACTCACCGATAGCAGCTTCAAAAGGCGTTGTTGTCATAGACAACAGCAGTGCTTTCAGGATGGATGAGGATGTGCCTCTTGTGGTTCCGGAAGTGAATCCCCATGCAGTTAAGAATCACAAAGGGATAATAGCCAATCCGAACTGCTCCACTATACAGGCTTTAGTAGCATTAAAGCCTCTTCATGACAAATACGGCATCAATAGAATCATCTATACCACTTATCAGTCTGTCTCCGGTACAGGCCTTAAAGGTGTTATGGATCTGGAAGAAGGTCTTAAAGGAGGAAGTCCCAAAGCTTACCCCCACCCTATAGCTTATAACTGTCTTCCCCATATTGATGTTTTCACAGATAACGGATATACAAAGGAAGAGATCAAGATGATTGATGAGACAAAGAAAATACTTGAGGACCAAAAGCTGAGAATAACAGCTACAACAGTAAGGGTTCCCGTATATTACGGACACTCGGAAGCAATAAACATAGAATTTGTAAAGGACTTTGATTTGGAAGAGCTAAGAGAGCTTTTGAGCAACAGTCCCGGAATTGTCCTTCAGGACGATCCTTCAAACAACATCTATCCCCTTGCTTCATCTGCAGCTGGCAGAAATGAAGTATTTGTAGGAAGGATAAGAAGGGATTATTCGGTAGAATATGGAATAAACATATGGGTAGTTGCAGATAATGTAAGAAAAGGTGCGGCCACAAACGCTGTACAGATTGCAGAGCTGTTGATAGACGCTCATTAAGTATAATTATGTAAGGAGGACTACTAATGGCATTGTTTAAAGGGTCCGGGGTAGCGGTTATAACCCCCTTCAATGAGAACGGAGTTGACTTTAATAAACTGGGAGAGCTTTTGGATTGGCATGTGAAGAACAGTACTGATGCAATAATTATATGCGGGACGACAGGTGAAGCGTCAACAATGTCCGACTCTGAAAAAAAAGCGGCATATAAATACACTGTTGAAAAAATAGCAGGAAGAATACCTGTCATAGCCGGTACAGGCAGCAACAGCACACAACACTCCATAGAACTTTCAAAATATGCGGAAGAAGTTGGCTGCAACGGTGTGTTATGTGTTACGCCATATTATAACAAAACTACTCAAGCGGGGCTTGTTGCACATTACACAGCTATAGCAGACTCCATCAATATCCCAGTAATAATATATAATGTGCCCGGAAGAACCGGGTTGAATATCAATGCCGACACATTAAGAAAGCTTTCAACCCACAAGAACATAGCGGGCGTAAAAGAAGCCAGCGGAAATATCAGTCAGATAGTTGAGATAGGAACGTTCTGTAATGAGAACTTTTGTATGTATTCGGGCAATGATGACCAGGTTGTACCTCTTCTTTCGGTCGGAGGAATTGGTGTCATATCTGTGGTAGCAAATATAGCACCAAAAGTTATGCATGATATGGTGTTCAGTTTCCTTAAGGGCGATACCAAACATGCAATGGAGCTTCAGCACAGCATTAAACCGCTTAATGATGCACTTTTCTGCGAAGTAAATCCAATACCTGTAAAAACAGCAATGAACCTTCTTGGTCATAACATTGGAAAACTGAGGCTTCCTCTTGTTGATATGTCGCAGAACAATCTTGAACGTTTGAAAAAAGAACTTGTTAACTACGGATTTGAAATTAGGGGGTAAAGGAACTTGATTAGCATACTAATGAACGGCTGTAACGGCAGGATGGGTCAGACAATTACAAGGCTTTGCAATGAATATGATGAAATAAGGATTTCCGCCGGAATCACACGGGAACCTCAAAAATTGCAAAATCCTTACCCTGTATATAAAAACTTTAAGGAGGCAGCCGGAGTCTGTGCTGATGTTGTACTGGACTTTTCCAACCCTGAAATGCTGTCTCAGGTCATAGATTATTGTGTTGATAGCCGGACAGCCCTTGTAGTTGGTACTACAGGGCTGTCCAATGAGGATCATGAAAAGCTGAGACAAGCTTCTTCAGTTATTCCGGTTTTTGTTTCAGCTAACATGGCCTTTGGCATCAGCGTACTGATACAGCTAGCTCTAAAAGCGGCTTCCTCCCTCGGAGAAGATTATGATATAGAAATACTGGAAAAGCATCACAATGAAAAAAAGGATGCTCCAAGCGGAACAGCCATAATGATAGCCAATGAGCTTAACAATCATAAGAATGATACTATGAGATTTGTCTATGACCGGTCAAAGATAACAGATAAGCGTAAGCCTAATGAAATCGGGATATCGGCAATAAGAGGCGGTACCATTCCCGGTGAACATTCGATATTCTTTGCAGGCAGTGATGAAATCATTGAAATAAAACACACCGCTCTCTCTCGTGATGTACTTGGTCGAGGTGCAATCAGAGCGGCAGTTTATACGGCAACAAAGCCAAAGGGATATTATAATATGAAAAGCATGCTTGAGGAGTTGAAATAATGAGTCAAAAATTAGATATTACTGATCCATATAAAATCGCTTCCTATATAAAAGAAGCAAAAAAAGTCACACCGGTAAAGGCTTATGTCAATGGGGACCTTAAAGGAGCTGATTTTGGCAGTTTAAGGCCTTACGGTTCTGATAATTTCTGGGTGCTGTTCGGTGAACACATGGATATTGATATGTTTCTTCAGAGAAATAAAAATAGAATAACAAGCTATGAGCTGGAATATGATAGAAGAAATTCAGCGATTCCGCTTCTGGACACCAGGTATGTCGATGCCCGCATCGAACCCGGAGCAATAATAAGGGATAAGGTTCTCATACATAAGAATGCTGTAATTATGATGGGTGCAGTAATAAATATAGGTTCGGAAATAGGCGAGAACACAATGATTGATATGAATGCTGTCTTGGGAGCCAGAGCTACAGTTGGAAGCAACTGCCATATCGGAGCAGGTGCTGTTCTTGCAGGTGTCCTGGAGCCACCCAGCGCAGATCCTGTTATCATTGAGGATAATGTACTCATAGGTGCAAACGCAGTCGTACTTGAAGGGGTGCGGGTTGGAAAAGGTGCAGTTGTTGCCGCAGGCTCTGTTGTTACTAAAAATGTTGAGGCCGGTACAGTTGTGGCAGGGATTCCTGCAAAAGTGATAAAGAATGTCTCTGCTTTGGACGGAGATAAAAAGAAAATATTGGATGATCTAAGAGGTTAGGATGTGATGACTAATGGCGATAATTGTACAAAAGTACGGAGGTACCTCCGTTGAATCCATAGACAAGATTAGGAATATTGCAGAACGCCTTGTAAATTTAAAAAATGAAGGCAATGACATTGTTGTTGTGGTATCAGCTATGGGAAATACGACGGATGAACTTATTCGAAT
>JAWLHF010000014.1:0-40645 GCA_041690515.1 Clostridiaceae bacterium
GATGTTTTCTGGACAATTACATTTTACAGTGAGATTTGTATGACGGGAAGAGGTTTTTGCCTCTTCCCATTATTTTGCCAATTAAAATTATACTCTAAGAAAGCGCCGCACATAAAATGCGACGCCTTCTGATTTCCTGATGCTAAACTCTGAATTTTGCTATACTCCGCTGCATTTCTTCCGCCAGCCTTGCCAGCTCTTCGCTTGCCCCTGCAATCTGCTCCATTGATGAGGTCTGCTCTTCAACTGAAGCCGATGCTTCCTCCGTACCTGCGGCATTTTCCTGTGAAAGAGCAGACAGGTTCTGGATTATATCTATTATCTCATCCTTCTTGACATTCATGGCTTCTCCGGTCTGATTCAACATGCTCAAAGCTTCTTTTGTTTTTTCTATTGCCCCGGAAATCCCTTCAAACTTTGTCTTTGTCACTTCCACACCCTCTGTCTGAGCTGCGGTCAAAGCTGCTGCTTCCTGCATGGTTGTGACTGCGCTGTTTGTCTTATCAGTCAGTTCTACTACGATTTCCTCTATTTCCTTCGTAAACTTGTTGGAGTCCTCTGCCAGCTTCCTTATCTCATCAGCAACCACTGCAAAACCCCTTCCTGCTTCTCCTGCTCTTGCTGCTTCAATAGCCGCATTCAAGGCAAGCAAATTGGTCTGCTCCGCTATACTTCTGATCATCTGGCTTGCATTCTCAATTTTCTTCGCGCTATCGCTGGTATTATGTACAACATTGTATATTTCTTTGGAGGATCTATTACTTGCTTCTGTTTTTTCCACAAGATCCTTTAATGACTGGAAGCCTTCATCCTTAAGTCTTACAACCTCATCTGCAGCTTTATTCAGCACCTGTCGCTGCTGCTCTTCTACAGCAATCATGCTCCCTATCTCATTGATCTTCACTGAGCCTGTCTCGGTGTCTCTTGCCTGATCACTGGCTCCTTTTGCCATTTCCTCAATAGTCTTTGCTACTTCCTCGGCAGACATGGACGCCTGCTGACTTGTAGCCGTCAATTCTTCGGATGAAGATGCAACCTGCTGTGAAGCATCAGTTATTTCCCTTATGAAGCCTCTTAGGCTATCAGCCACCAATTGGAAGGAATTGGCCAGGACACCCAGTTCGTCCTTTCTCTTTTTCAGAGCTGCAGGCACATCCTGTGTAATGTCCAGTTCTGCAATTTTCTTCGCGTATCCGCTGGCTGCCATAATAGGGTTTGATATGTATATACTGATGAAGTATGTGACCAATATTCCTGCCAGTATTGATGCCGCTGAAATAATTAGCATCCAGTTGTTCAGTTCCTTCACCGGTTCCATCATATCACTTTCCAACGCTGCTACAGCAACACTCCAATTTGTGTCCGGAACAGGTGCATAACCCACTAAACGCTTGCTGCCTTCAAAAAAGTACTCGTTAACACCGGCCTCACCTTTTGCCATTTTGTTCTCAATTAACTCCCCAAGCTCTTGATGCTCCGGATTACTTTTGGCATCTTCAATAAGATTGAGCTGTGTCAGTACATATTCATCATTGGGGTGTGCCATAAGCACTCCCGCCTTGTTTACAATATATGCATACCCGGTATCTCCAAGCTTTATCCTGTTGGTTATATTGGTGATCTCCGTTCCATCCACCACTCCGTACAGAACTCCCTGCACGGCTCCATCCCTTCTTATCGGTACAGCAACAATTATTGACGGCTTATTTGTTGCCTTACTTATCAATACATCCGATACATTTGACTTCCCGCCTGCTGCCAGTTTGAAGTAATCCCTGTCAGCGACGTTTACCGGATCACCTTTCAGCCTGGTAGCATTACCTGCCAAATCAGTTATTACAAAGGTCTCGTAGCCGTTTCTCTCTGCCTCAGGCTGCAGGGTAGCCACCTTTTCTTCCCAAGGAGTTTCGTCAGTAAGTATTTTCTGTGCTGCTATTGCCTCCATAAGTATGATTTTCTGATCCATGAAGCTCCTTACAAGCATCGCTGCTTCCTGAGACGCCACTTCCAATGCATGCTCCCCTTCATGTATCACAACATCTGACGCCCGGTTGTTTGCAGCATAACCCATAATTGCACATACCGCTATCAGTACGACACTAAAGTAAATGATCAATCTGGTTCTTATGGATTTCATCTAAACCCCTCCTTTTGTTCATTAGTCAACATCCGGTATCCTCAAAATAGTGCCTGAATTATATAAAACAACTTTTTCCTAGTTACAAAATTCTACATATATTGACAATGTCCTGCACTTTTTTTATCAAAGAGGTACTCTTTATTCTACAAAAATGAAAAAGCACCTTTGATAATACCTTCAAGGTGCTTTATTATACTAGTGCATTACTGCCCTACACTCTCCAAATATGCCACAAGTGTTCATTCTGACCTCTGGCGAACACATCCAGCCTGTTTCCTCCCCAGGATACTGCTGCAGGTGCTGAAGTCAGCACTCCTCCGAGAGACTGCCAATTACTCCATCTTGCTCCGTTCCACGTCCTGTAAAGAAGCTCATTCCTCTGTCCTCTGGCAAATACTACAAGCCTGTTAACTCCGATAGAGGCTGCCGCAGGTGCTGAGTTTATCGCTCCTCCACCCAGGTCCTCCCACTCGCTCCACCTTGTGCCATCCCAATACTTATGCCAAAGTGATTGGTTCTGTCCTCTGCCAAATACATCTATTCTGTTCCGTCCCCAGGACACTGCTGCCGGTGCCGAGGTAAGCACCCCACCAAGGTCTTCCCATTCACTCCAGCGGGCACCGTCCCAATATTTATGCCATAAGGCTTGATTCTGCCCCCGTGCAAATACATCCAGCCTATTGGACTGCCAGGATGCTACTGCCGGATCTGAAGTCAATACCCCTCCAAGATCCTCCCAGGCACTCCACCTTGTGCCATTCCAATATATATGCCAAAGTGACTGGTTCTGTCCTCTGCCAAATACATCTATTCTGTTCGGTCCCCAGGACACTGCCGCCGGTGCCGAAGTCAATACTCCGCCAAGATCCTCCCACTCACTCCAGCGAGCACCGTTCCAGTACTTATGCCAAAGTGACCGATTCTGTCCCTGAGCAAATACATCCAGTCTATTAGGCTGCCAGGATGCTGCTGCCGGTGCCGAATTCAATATACCTCCTAGATCCTCCCATTGACTCCAGCCCGTTCCCGGTGCCGGCTCAACCTGTATATACTCCAGAACGAACCGGATGATATCCCTCATGATCTGGTTTATCCTGACATTTGGAACCCCAAACCTTCTCATTAAGTTAAATGCATAAGGATTATCCCTCCGGAGGTCATTCAGCAATGCATTTGTCCTTTGTTCCATTGTTCCGGTATAGTTGTTTGCATTCCTTAGTACATAGCCAATGGTATTCCTGAAAATATTTCGTACATCAGCACGCCTCAGCCTATAACCTTCAAGCTCTCTGTAATGTGCAGCAAATCTTCTGTTCACAAGGGCCAGTATTCGGTTCACATCCTGAGGTCTTTGCCTCATTCCCTCAAAATCATCCTCATTAAAATCATCCATGTATTCAAATTCTATATCCTCAGTGTACATATCATCATAAGAGTCTTCATCTGAATAATCATCATAACCATAGTCATCGTTGTGTTGAATGTAAGGACAGACGTATTGCGGATCAATTGGACATATATAAGGATTCTTATACGACTTCATCTCTATCTCCCTTCCTTTTATACGAATCATTACATAATATGCATGAGCACAATAAAAGGAGACAGTGAAAGGTGAATTTCATTATCACATTTCACTGTCTCCTTTTGTAGATACGCCCATCATGCCAAAGCATCCTCAAAGCGTACATAATTCAATAGTTTGCTGTCTTTAAACAGCCACAAACCAACAAAACCATCGTCTATCAGCTTCTCCTGCTTTTCAAGATCACCCAGGGGTATACTCAGAAGCTGACTTGTTTTTCTTGCTTCTGCCGGTTCAAGATTCCTGTGCAGTATAAATCTCCACAGACCGTCCTTACCATCCTTTTCAGCTCCGTATTTTTTCTTCAACGCTTTAATTCTCAATCCATTTTTTATTATATTGAATAAGCTGTAGACATTCTGCGGTGACACAGTACAAAGGAGATGACTGTATCCCAGTTCCTTAACCATAGGAATGGCATGCTGCAAGGTCAGACTCTGCAGTGAATTCCCTCTGTAATCGGGATGCACAACCGTTGTTTCCAGATGCGCAACCTTCTTCAACTCCGCTTCAGGCATTTTTATATCATTTCCCAGATTTTTCTCGGACCAGCCCGGAAATCCAATATATCGATAAGCAATTATTTCTCCTGCTTTGTTAAATACGCCTATTACTTTTGCACCCTTAATCATATCCTCTAACATTTCTTCATAGGAATCCATATACAGTACCTGCTTATTAGGAAGCTGTTCATAGACATATTTTTCCAGTTCTACCGCCGCCTTAAGTTCTCCGGTTGTAATCAGTCTCATAACATATTCATCTTTTTCTGTTCTTTCATCCTTGTGCTTTATCAGCTGTCCTGTCTTTAAAATCATAATATGTCTGCCTCCTTTCAATTCTGCTGTTTAGTATATTTTACTCAAGGTAACAACTTCTGCATATTATTCAAGTTGTCTGTTTATATATTAGCACAGCCAACTTGTGTTTGTCAACCAAGTTGCCTGTTTGATAAAAAATAAACCGCTATCATTTGATAGCAGTTCACTTCTATATTTGCCTATTTTGCCTTGTTCACATATTTATAAACGTTATCTGATATACTTGAATCATTACCTACATATAGGATTATATCGTTTACATAGAATTGCATCCTCGGTCCCGGTGACAGGTACAGATGCCCTGAACGGTTTATTCCGATAATTGTCGCACCCGTGTGATTCCAGAAACGTACTTCACCAATTGACTTTCCAATGAGATGGCTTTTTTCAGGTATTTTCAGCTCCAGAGGATATATTATTCCTATATTCCTTAATAGCATTGCCTGTTCTATGACTGAATCCAGGCTCTCCAGAACCTTTTTTTCAATATTTTTCTTTTCATCCATAAGCCTTAGGATATCCTCTCTCAGAGATAATATCCTGTCCTTGGACTGGGATTCTTTTATGAAGGTATTAGCTGCCTCTTTTGACTTTATAATGATACCTTTCTTTTCCATGACACTCACAACCTGCATCTCTTCCAGCAGCTTCAGTGCTCTCCTTATCGTCTCAGGAGATACGCTGTATTTTCCGGACAAGGTGGACCGGCCTTTTAACATTTCGCCTACTTCCCATTCGCCGTTTATGATGCTGTAGGCGATATCCAGTGCTATTTTTTCATATTTTGCAATGGCATCGCCCTTGTCCTCCACATGGTTTTTAAGATTCATTTCAACACCCTCTGCAACTTTTATAATAATATTATACTTAATTTAATTGTTCTATTTTTGTTGCCAATTGTCAAGTGCAAAACCCTTTTCATCCCTGTACAAGACTTCTCTCATGGCCTGCGTCCAAATGCTTCAGCTCTCTGTATAAAAGAAGGCCGGTAAGCAGTGATGAAATAATATCCGCTGTAGGTCCTGCCACTAGAAGTCCATTTAAGCCAAAGAACTTTGGCAGTATGAGTAATGCAGGTATAAGTATCAGCACCTGCCTTGAAAGGCTGAGGAGCGCAGAATGCTTCGGCTTTCCGACAGCCTGGAAGTAATTGGCTGCTACAATCTGAAATCCTATTATCGGAAGAAAAATCAAAAAAGTCCTTATCGCAGTTGTTCCAAAATCAAGCAGGCTCTCATCGGTTCTATTGAATAATGCCACCATCTGTGTAGGAAAAAGCCTTGTAGCAACAAATCCTATTGTAGAAATTGTTGTTGCCGCTGCAATAGCCAGCATTAGTGCTTTTTTTACCCTGTCATATTTATGTGCACCATAGTTGTACCCAATAATTGGCTGAACCCCTTGATTAATGCCGAATATAGGCATCAATATCAGCATGGTTATGCTTGATACAACTCCCATCCCGGACACAGCGATATCACCGCCGTATATATAAAGGCTTTTATTCATTATAGCATTCAGCACACTTGCTGCTAATTGCATCAGGAATGGGGCAGCCCCCAGTGTTATGATCTTCACCACTATTCTGTTTTTTAGCCTTAGGTTCCTGGCATGTACCTTCAATGTACTTGCCCCGCTGAAAAAATGATACAGCACCCATACTGCCGATGCCACCTGTGACAGCACTGTTGCTGCAGCAGCACCCATGATGCCCCAGCCGAAAACAAATATGAATATCGGGTCCAGTATTGTATTTAAGATTGCTCCTATAAGCATAGTAAGCATTGCCGTCCTCGGATTGCCTTCTGCTCGGATGAAATTATTCATGCCAAAGCCTGCAGTCTGTGCAACAGTCCCCCATAGTATCACGCTCATATACTCTTTGGCATAAGGGAGTACCTCCTTGCTGGCTCCGAAAACCCGCAATACCGGTTCAATAAAAATAAGACCTATAGCTGATATACTGGCAGCAATAATCACCAGCAGAACCAAAGCATTGCCCAGAATCAGCTCTGCCTCTTCTTTCCTCTGCTCTCCCAGTCTTATGGATATCAAAGAGTTTGCGCCAATTCCTATTAGCATTGAAAATGCCATAATCACCAGCATGATTGGAAGTCCTATTGTTATCCCTGCTATCCCTAAAGGTCCTACACCATTTCCAATGAAAATACGATCCACCACATTATATAATGCATTTACCAGCATTCCTACTATTGCAGGTATCGAAAACTTCAGCAGAAGCTTTGACACCTTTTCTTCCCCAAGCTGCTTGGATTGATCCATATATTACTCCTCTTTCAATTGTGATTTTTGTTTTATCTTTTCCTTTTTGAGTCAATATATCTATAATACTAGCCATATTATTTAAAATCAAGTATAACAATATCCTATTGTATATGCTTCAAAAAAAATTCAAGAGAATCGCAGAAGGATTCTCTTGGATCTCAATCTCTCATATGCCTAAGCTGACCATTGTTCTTTACCAGAAGTATCTCTGACAATATGCTAAAAGCTATTTCAGAAGCCGAATCTCCTCCAAGAGCCAAGCCTATCGGCGCATACACAGCATCAAGACCAGACTTTTCACAGCCTTCTTCCAGCAGCTTGTCAAATACATATGTGGTTTTCTTTCTGCTGCCTATCATTCCTACATATCCGGCTCCTCTTCCCATTGCGGCTTTTAGAGCTTCAGCATCACCGTTATGTCCTCTTGTCACTATTACCACATGACAGTGCTTATCCAAAGGAAAATTTTTTATACTTTCTCCAATTTCTCCCACAAGGATCTCACATTCGGGAAATCGTTGGGGATTGGCATACTCCTCCCTATCCTCAATAATTACTATATGAAAGCCCAATAGTTTTCCGAATTTGTACAACTCATGGGCTATGTGACCGCCTCCTGCTATTACAAGTCTGTCCTTAGCCTTGAAAACTTTAACAAATATGCTTGCCTTTCCTCCACATTGCATATGTAGGTCTCCTGAATCATTAAGCTCCAGCTCCAGCAGTCCGTTTTCCCCTTTGCCCATACATTCCAGCGCATACTCCCTGGCTTTGTTCTCAAAGCTTCCGCCGCCGACTGTACCCGCAATGCTTCCATCCTCAAAGACAGCCATCATAAAACCCTGTTTCCCCGGTGACGAGCCTTGTTCTTCAATAAGAGTTACAAGGGCTGCACTTCGGTTTTCCTTAACTGCTCTTGAAAGTTGTTCTAAAAGCCTATGTTCCATGATATCACCTTCCATACTTTACTTTTCTTAAGGTCAATATTGCCTCCAGTACGCCCCCTGCCACCGCTCTTGATTTATCAGATATAGTAAAGCAATACTCCTTTATGCCTCTTGGATCCACATCTCCGACCTTCAAATCCTTTTTCACTTGGATGCCGTCTGCAATTAGACCTCTCACAACTCCGCTTATATTAGCCTTCAAAGGTACATCTCCCACTTGTGCCACTACTTCCCCCTGTTTTACCGTGTCTCCAATTTCCATTAAATTTCTTATGATACCATCAGCAGGTGCACGAAGCAGCCGCTCATGGGAGTATCCCATTATCACTCCCGGTACTCCTGTATCTGCTTCCGCAGACCCCTTATATATGGCCTTTCCCAGATAATGTCCCCTTTTGGTTTCAACAACGGCATCAACATCAGTGCCTGCTTCAAAACCGGGCCCTACACCAATTGTTATTGGTGCCATACCCCTATGGGTCCCTATATTCCTTTTCGCCAGAACAGCATCAACAACAGCCAGTGGGCTTATTTCGTTAAGCAGATTACAGTCCCTGTCACAGAGTACCGGTATATCAGAGCCCTCCCACAAATGGTAGACATCCTCAATACCATGTGCCTTTACTGCACGTACTCCTTCCACCTGGGTCTCCCCCTCAATTACTGCATTGGCAAAAGCTGCGAAGCGCCTTACAACCAAGGGATTATCAATCTCCGTAAGCAGCAGCCGGAAGCCGCATTTATGGAGTCGGTGGGCTATACCTGTCGCAATATCCCCGGCACCCCTTACTACAACTATATCATTCATTTCCATCCTCCAGCTTCAGCAGTGCTTCATATTCATCACGAGTATCGATGTCAAAGCCGGGCCGCCCGTCATCAAATACTACGGTGGCAACTTTGTCTCCCAGCTCTTTCAGGAGAACTCTGCCTCCGGTATCACCCCGGAGGCCGGTGAGCTTATCCTTTAATAAAGATGAAAATATCACCGGATTTCCTCTTTCTCCCTTGTATATCGGTACAACCGCACTGCATTTTTTATATTTAAAAGACTCAATAAGCCTATTAATTACCTTTTCACTGATGAAAGGCTGGTCCCCTACGAGAAACATGTATCCATCCGCAGCCTGTGCAGAACTTTCAATTCCAAGCCTTATGGACTTACTTTGCCCCTGTTTCGGATCTGTATTATATACAATTTTTATGCCGTATCTTCCGCCTATTGAGGCTACCTCTTCACTGCTGCATACCAGTGTTATGCAATCCAGCTTTGACCTGGAAGCCGCAGCAATTACCCTTTCCACTGCAGGTAACCCCCCTACAGGAAGCATAAGCTTGTTGGTGCCCATTCTGCTGGACAATCCTGCCGCAAGTATGATGCCTACAATCATATTTTACCACCCTTGTGCAAATTTCTAAAGCTTGAGTCCCTCATGCTGGAAACAATGATTCCTTCAAGGCTGCATTTTTTATAGTCCAGCTTCTGCCCAATTTCCAAAGCAGCTTTAATCTCTCTTTCACTATCGGCCTTATTTAGTATCAGGTATCTTTCAGAATCCGCAGGAGCTCCTTTGAACAGGCCCAATTCATGATTTACAAGCCTACAAATCAAATCAGCATCGATGACATCACCTGCTTTGCAATTCAGTATTGCACATAATTGTTCGGGTCTGTGTACATATTCCTCGCAAACTTCCCTGTTGATGCAGTCAAGGCCTATAATTCCCAAAAGCTTTGTTGTATGTGACGGTATGACCGGCTCATACTCGGCGGGTGCCTTTAAAGGTCTTCCTTTGGAACCGTCCCCCTCAACAATTATATAGTCAAACACTCCCTTTGAATATACAAAATCCAAAAAATCCGGACTCACGCCAAGAAGCTTGCCCTCAGGGGTGGTTGATTTGCCCAAAACAGTTATTCCTTCACTAATTATATCCTCAAACAAGCCCATGGATTCCGAAGCTGATACAATCATCTTGTCATACTGGTTCTTTTCTGGCTCATATATTGCTGTAGTTGTTGTGACAAGCACCCTCGTGCCTTCTGCAGAAAGTTCCCCTGCAAGTCGAAAAAGAGCAGAAGTTTTCCCTCCTGCCCCTACAATACATATCAATTCTTTATTTTTGGGTACAATGCTCAAATGACCTGACAAGCCACCCATTTTCTACCTCCCGAATGTACAGTTGGGATACCTGCAGTTTTCACAGTTCTGACAAAGACCCCCGTGTCCCATTCTGATTATATCCTTCCTTGTCAATATATCTCCGGCAAGTATCCTTGGAAATACAAGGTCGAATACTGTAATTTTATGATACATACCACAGGCAGGTATGCCCATTATTGGAACATCCCCTTTATATCCAAGCATGAACATTGCTCCCGGGAGTACCGGTGAGCCGTAGGTTATGATTCTATCCGCTGCTTCCCTTATAGCAGAAGGAGTGACATCATCTGCATCAACAGACATACCTCCTGAAACAAGTACAACCTGAGCCCCGTTTTTGATTTCTGTTTCTATGGCTGATTGTATATGTGCCTTATCGTCGGGGGCATAGTTAAGTCCGGTCATCATGCAGCCATAATCCTCCAGCTTCTTTACAAGCACAGGTCCAAATTTATCCTTTATTCTTCCCTCAAATACTTCAGTTCCGGTAACGATAAGTCCAACCTTCAAGCTGGAAAGCTCCTTTACCCACATGACTTTTCCAAGGTTTTGGCATATCTTTTCTACAGCTTCTATACTGCTCTTATCTATGCAAAGGGGTATGATCCTGGTCCCTGCTACTGTCTTTCCTTTATCAACAAGGGTGTTATTGTGCAAAGTGGAGATTATAACCATGTCGATATCATTTATTGCTTCCAGAGCATCCAGGTTTATTTTCAGAAGTCCCTTTACAGATGCCTTCAGGCTGATTTTCCCTTCAGAGGGCCCTTCAAATACAATTCCATCTCCTGCAGAAGCTTTAGCAATTCTAAGAGCTGCATCATCTTCATGTATTGAATCCTGTTTCATTTCAAGTACATATATATGGTTCTTTCCCATTTTCTTCAACTCTTCAATATCTTCAGCCTTGACAATATAGCCCTTTTTGAAAGCTGCACCTTTGAATTCACCCGGCACTATCTTTGTCAAATCATGAGCCAGTATAGTCCCTACAGCATCTTCCACTCTTATGCTTTTCAAACCCTTACCCCCTTGTTGAAACAATATCTATATTGATTATATATCAATTACTACTATTTTTCCATTGCTTTCTTCACAGCGGAAAGCATCCTGCCTGATTTGAGAAGCTCATAGGCACTCTTGATATCAACAGAAAGGTTCCTGTCTTTTTCATAAAATGGTATATCCTGTCTGATAACTTCATAAGCAGCTTTTGTACCCTTGCCTATCCTTATATCACTTCTCAGGTCCACTGCCTGAGCAGCATGAATTGCTTCGATTCCAAGGATATATAGAAGGTTATCAACCATTTTTCTTGTCTTCTGTACTATATAAGGGGCATTATTTGCATGATCCTCCATATCCCCTGCCAAAGCAAAAAAGTCAGATATGGCTGGATTGGACAGATGTCTGATTTCAGTGTCTAAAGCTGTGAATGTCTTCTGGATCGTAGCGAATGCCAGCACATTATCAGAGGGTGCTAAGAATCTGGATAACTTAGTAAAGGCCGGATTTGCAAGCTTAATTATCCTGTGGCAGGCAACTTTTGAAAGCTGGCTCAGCCCCATTCCAAGCATTTCAAAACCCAATGACCAGTTGGTTACTTCAAAATTGGAGCAGGATATTATCTTCTTATCGTCCATTATGATACATGGGTTGTCGTCGGAAGAGTTCAGCTGTATTGTAAGCAGTTCCTCGACATAAGCCAATGCATCTCTTACTGCACCATGAACATGAGCAGAGCCTCTGAAGCTGAGCGGATCCTGTACCGGCTTCTTCCAATCAGGCTCCCATATGTAGCTCCCCTCAAGGTATTCAGTAATTTTCCCTGCACTGCAGGCCTGACCCGGATATGGCCTTATACGGTGTGTTCTCATATCCAGAGGAGATACGTTTCCGTTCAATCCTTCAAGAGACAGGGCATATATGATATCAAACATATCCAGAAGGTCCTTTATATCATTCAGTACAAGGGCACCTTCTCCGGCTGACAGTGCATTAGAGCTTACAATTGCCAATCCATCCTTTGGTCCCAACACTACAGGACTCAAACCGGCCTTTTTCAGAGCTTCGGCTGCCGGCATCCTTTTCCCGTTATAAAAAGCATCTCCTTCTCCAAGCATAGCTAGCCCTATATGTGAGAGGCAGGCTATATCCGCTTCTCCGACTGAGCCCCTCTCAGGGATTACCGGATGTACACCTGCATTAATCATATCCATGTACATTACTGCTATCTCAGGCTGTATTCCTGTGGCACCAACAAGAAGGGCATTGAGCCTTGCAAGCATGACTGCCCTTACTTCTTCCTCAGAAGCAGGGGGATCAACCCCAAGGCAATGTGAATATATCAGATTCTTGTTATACTCCTGAAAAAACTCCTTAAACACTCTTTTATCCTTATTCCAGCCCACACCGGTATTAAAGCCGTAAACCGGTACATTGCTGTCTACAAGGTCAAATACCAGCTGCCTGGAGGCTTTAAGAGTTTCCATAGCTTCAGGAGTGATCTCCACTCTTGCTTTATCCCTTGCAACCTTTACAACCTGCTCTATAGTAAGATTGCTTCCATTCAGATTCACAGTCTCCATAATATATCCCCTCCCACTTTTAATCTATTTTTCACTAGCATCTTTCTTTGCTCTGATTTTCTCCATTATTCTTTCCGGAGTAGCCGGAAGTATATTGATATTTATATCCAATGCATTATTTATAGCATTTATTATTGCAGGGGCTGCTGCAACAGTAGCAATCTCTCCCAAGCTTTTAGCTCCATAGGGGCCTGATTCCTCCCCTTCCTCAACAAGAATCACCTTGACATCCGGCATATCCGGTGCATTAACTACAAGGTACCTTCCAAGCCTGTCATTCTGAACCCTTCCCTTTTTATCAAAAGTGATTTCCTCTGACAGTGCCATACCTATTCCCATCTGAACAGCTCCCTGTATCTGACCTGTTACAAAACCCGGATTGATGGCTTTCCCTATATCGTGAACCGCCAGAAAATCCAGTACCTTTACCATTCCGGTAACTGTATCAACTTCCACCTCTGCAAAATTGGCAGCATAACAGGCGGGATTTCCCGGTGATTGGTATGTAACAGTCTCACCCGCTTCATCACTGAATCTGTTTTCTATAAGTGCCGCCATATCTCCATAGGATATTCTATGGGATTCATTATTTCTGTCCCAGATATAGCCTTTTTTCATAACTATGTCTTCTATATTACATTCAAGTATGCCTGCACTGTACCTTACCATTTTTTCTTTTACCATCTGTGCCGCTTTCATGGAAGCTCCGCCGCAGACATATGTCACTCTGCTTGCCTGAGTCCCCGCGGAATCAAAAGGACTGACAAGAGTATCAGTATCAGGTATACATATCTTTTCAATATCCAAATCCAATGTGTCTGCAACAATTTGCATCATTGTAGTATTGGTACCGCAGCCTAAGTCATGGAAGGCACCTTTCAGCACAGCATACCCGTCTCCGGTTATCCTTAATGACACAGTAATAAAATCAGGATATGCTCCGAAATATCCGTTGCCATGGGCACAGCATGCCATTCCCACTCCACGCACAAACCTGCCGGTATCCTTTCTTCTTTCAAATCTATCCTTCCAGCCAAAGGCTTCCGCCCCTTTTTCTACACAATCTATTACTCTTGCATTTCCCAGCTCAGGTCCTCCAATAGGATCTTTGTCATATGGATGAACAAGATTCTTAAGCCTAAGCTGGACAGGGTCAATTCCAAGTCCTTTAGCAACATTGTCCATATTGATCTCAGTTATGGCATGAATCTGAGGCGAGCCGTAACCTCTTGCCGCTCCCCCGATTGGGGTATTTGTATAAACACTAACAACGTTATATCTTTGATTTTTTATTCTATAAAGCTTGAATGCTTTTTTTCCCATTGCCATGGCAACTGCACTTCCATTGGTGAAATAAGCCCCCATATCAACAATAACATCAATATCCCTGGCAATGATATTACCTTCCGCATCTACAGCTGTCTTTACAGTGCCTATGGTTTTTGTCCTTGTTCTTGTGCCTACAATTGATTCTGTCCTATCCATAAGCAGCTTTACCGGCTTTTTCAGCTGACTGGAAAGATAGGCACATATCGGTTCCAAGGTTGGCTGTCCCTTTCCTCCGAAGGAGCCTCCCAAGGTTGTTTTTATAACTCGGATTTTACTTTGCGGTATTCCTAATGCTTCTGATACAATAAGCTGTACCTGAAATATCACCTGACAGGGAGACCATACTGTAATATTTCCGCTGGGGTCTGTATCAGCAATACATCCGTGAGTCTCCATAGCCCCATGATGCACCTTGGGGGTTTCAATCCTGTCAGTCACAACCAGAAATGCATTTTCCATCTCCTTTTCAGGATATCCACAGGCTAATTCCTTTTTGAATACTACATTATCAGATTCATGAATCCTCACTGCATCTTCCTTCATTGCCTCTTCAGGATCGATAATTACAGGCAGCTCTTCATATTCAACCTCAATAAGCCTTACCGCCCGCTCTGCAGTTTGCTTGTCTATCGCCACCACTGCCGCTACCCTGTCTCCGTAGTATCTTATCTTTTCAGAGAACAGGCATTCATCCTTGACAACCTCAAGTCCGTCAATCCATTTATGTGAATTATACATGTTTACGGGCGAATTCTTATAAGTGAAGACTCCTTTAACTCCTGCAAGAGCCTCAGCTTTTGATGTATCAATCCGCTTTATCCTGCCATGGGCGATATTGCTGAGCAGGAGCTTTGCATGAAGCATTCCGGGAAGCTCCATATCCCCAACATACTTAACCTTCCCTGTGACCTTCTCTATTACATCATGGATCGGGACATAGCTCCCGACGTACTTCATTTTCTCTCCCACTTGCTGTCACCTCCGGTGATTATATCTCCAAACAACATGTTATAAATATTTATACCAACACCTGCTGCTTCATCTATTTTGTTCTCGTATCTCCTCACCCCGTTTATTGACTCCCTTACATGCTCCATCAAGGCTGCAACGAACCTCTCTCCAAGTTCGGCGGTGGGCTTGCTTCCTTTAAGTATGTTTTCCGCAGCCAAAGCATGATATGGAACCGGAGCTGCAGAGCCTACAACTATGCTTGCATCATTAATTACATTATTTATCCTGTTGTATTCAACAGCTGCTGCAACGTTAAGATTGGCAATTACAACAGTAGTTCTGCTACTTTCCCTTCCATATTTCCCAAAAGCACTTATGAGATCCTTTTTAATCGGAATGATTATCTCAATTATCGCCTCGTCCTTTTTAAGGCTGTTCCGGCCAATTCCTGTTACAGTTTCGTCCATTGTCCTGATGGCTGTCTTACCACTGCCGTCAATAGTCCTGATCCTTGCATCCATAGCAAAAAGAGCAGGAATAGAATCACCTCTGGGGGAGCTGTTTGCTATATTGCCTGCCATCCTTGCAGCATTTCTTATCTGTTTTGAACCAACCTGTCTGGCAGCGTGAGCAACACATGCTGCGTACTTTTCTACAATATCACTTTCTCCTATTTCTGTAAAAGTAGCATTTGCGCCTATCTTCAAAAATCCATCTTCAGTTTTTATATGCCTTAGCTCGCTTATTCCTGACATATCAATGAGCCTTCCTGAATATACGCCACGGCTTCTGAGTTTTATTGTCAAGTCCGTCCCGCCGCTTAAAATGTAAGTGCTTTCATCAGCATTTTTCAGGCATTCTATAAGCTCTTTCACACTTTTAGGAGTATCAAACAGAAACTGTTCCATCATATCCCCCCTTCAAAATTAACTCCTTATGAACATTGCTTTCCGTGACATCATACATCTTGAGATACTTCTTTGACTGCTGCAACGATTTTCGTATAGCCTGTACATCTGCACAGGTTTCCTGCTATTGCCAGCCTTATTTCTTCCTCATTGGGATGGGGATTCTTCATCAGAAGAGCCTTACAGGACATAAGCATGCCCGGGGTACAATAGCCGCACTGCACTGCACCGTTGCTTATGAACGCCTTCTGAAGCCTGTCTAGCTCTCCGTCCTTTTCCAGTCCTTCCACTGTGATTACTTCCTTGCCGTTTATCTGTCCTGCCATTACCAGACACGAATTGACCGCCAATCCATCTACAATAACAGTACACGCTCCGCATTCACCTTCACCGCAGCCTTCCTTTGTTCCGGTAAATCCAATATCCTCTCTCAGTACATCAAGCAGCCTTTTCCCCGGATCTGTGTCTATCCGATACTCATCACCGTTTACTATAAAAACTATATTCACTCAGTTTTCCCCCTAATCTAAAGCTATGCAAAACACATAACTTACAATTTCGGAATTTATCATCAATTTAATTTTACATCCATAACGTCAACAGAAAGTCTATATGAAAGGGTCTTTAGAGCTTTTTTTGATTGTTATCCATCTGATTCAAAAGCTCCGTTGCAGCATCTCTGTAGGACATGCCGTTTCGCACCTTGCTTACTGCAGTATTCAATGCATCAATATCCAATTTGAATTCTTCAAATAATGAGTACAAACTTGGATTATCAGCCTTAAGGTCTTTCCTGACCAATGTAGCTGTATATTCCTCTTTGCCCAGTACTTCCATCGGGTCTTTAAGGAACTTCAGATCATATGCACCAAATTTCCAGTGAGGCTGCCACCCGGTTATCGCCACCCACTTCTTGTCCTTATAGCATTTATCCAAGACTTCAAGCATGGAATCCTCATTACCAAAATCAACAGTAAAACCATCAAGACCGTATTGTTTTACCGCATCTGCAGCCATTGTACCAATGAAGGTCTTTCTCTCTACAGAATGGATACGGCCTTCAAACTCACGTAAATGATTCTTCATCTCGCTAATCCCATCAATGTCCACATACTTGGGTACAACTATACCGTAACGGCAGCCATGCATGTTTGGCCCTTTATTCTCCAAATCATTGCCGTATTTTTTGAGAAACTCATCACCGGATACAGGCAGCCATGGAGCAAAGGTTCCATCCACAATTCCATCGGCAACTGCCTTGAAAAGCTCAACAGCAGGTACCTGTATTCCCTCAGCAGAATACCCCAGCCTTCTCCGTACCAACTCTTTGAATACTTCAAACTGTATAATTGAATCATCATATTCCCTATGAGCAACCTTGACATACCTGAACTTATTCATCTCTTCGGTAATACCCGAAATCTTTGAACTGAATTCCAATACTCTCTCATTTAT
Organism: Clostridiaceae bacterium; assembly: GCA_041690515.1. GTDB lineage: Bacteria > Bacillota > Clostridia > Lutisporales > Lutisporaceae > BRH-c25. Next base: position 17,175 of record JAWLHF010000014.1, read on the forward strand.
AAGCCCAAGGGAGAAGCTTTGTTCAATCACGCTTGCGCTTGCTTCCTGTGCCTCCGCAGAAGTCTCCTCAGTGACTGCGGATATATTCTCAATGGCTTCATTCACATTTCTGCTGAAATCCGTAAGATTTCCGCTTTTGTGGGATATATTGCTTATCCCATCCAGAATCGCCTCCACCATTGTACTGATTTTCCCAAATGCTCTTTCTGTCAGCTCTACTGAGACATTCTGAGCAGAAATCGCATTACTTCCGTTTTCAACAACTTCCACGATACCACTAACTTCACCGGTAATCTTTATAATAAGATCTTTTATTTCCACTGTGGATTGCTTTGTGTTTTCAGACAGCTTCCTTATCTCATCAGCCACCACTGCGAAGCCTTTTCCTGCTTCACCTGCTCTTGCCGCTTCAATAGCTGCATTCAGCGAAAGAAGATTGGTCTGCTCTGAGATGCCGGATATTGCATTTATGATCTCCCCTATTTCGGAAGAAACCTCATTCAGCTTGAGAACTGCTTTTTGTATGTCTCCGAATGTCGTAATAGTATCGGTTATTGTCTGTCTTTGTGCCTTTACCGCATCATTTCCTTCCTCCACAATGTCCATGGCATTTTCCATCTTGTTCTTGATCTCATTTACATCCTCATCAATTGCTCTTATGAAATCATTTGTCTTTCCTATATCTCCCGCTGCCTGCTGAACCATCTCAGCTATATGGTTATTTCCTTCAGCCAATTCACCGACAGCAGCTGTCACCTGTTTTGAGGATTCCTCGATCTTTTTTGTGTCCTGATACAGCAGATCACCTGAGGATCTAACCGTCAGAGTAGTAGATAGAATATCGGCCGACAGTTTACGCAGCTTCTCAACCACACTATGTAATTTTGTCTCCTCTTCCGCTTTTACCCCTTGACCTTCCGCCGACATAAAATCAAATTGTCGGAGCTTGTCTGCATATGCATTGCTATCCCGGGAACCCAGCTTACTTACCGCAAAATATATTCCCAGACAGCATAACCCTTGAATTACAATAAATGACGTACTGCCATTCAGACCGATGCTCTCAGGCAAACGCAAAAACAACAACATGTTCAACAGTACACACAAAGCACAAATATATAATGTTAGAATCCAATATCTATTTTTTATTTTCAAAGAAGTTACCTCCAATACATATAGCATTAATCGTCATCAGATCCTCACCGCACTGTCAAGGCTTCCCAAGCTGATTATCTACTGATTGCCGTGCAGATTATCCACAGATGACTTCTCCATTATGTGCGGAAAGCCTATCTTTCGATAGGCTTTCTTTGATCCATAGAATAATATCTGTCGGATGCTTAATATGAATTTACATTGATTGAGTAGTCGATCCCGGTACGCTTCCTTTACTCTCCACAACCATAACCTCAGGATCGATATGTGCTGTTTCAGGGAAATACGCCAAGTCGTATTTTTCCTGGTTCACAATCATCTTAATAGTACCGTATGTAAGCAGTATCATAAAGAACAATATCGGGAAACCTGCTACTGTCGCCAACTGCTTTGTTGCATCTATACCGCTGATTTTTCCGCCTGCGCAAATCAGGTTGATTATCGCCATTGACGCCATTGCAATACCCCAGAACATCTTTATCTTAGTGGGAGCTTCCTTTGAAGGATCATCATTTGCTGTTGTTGACAGGGAAGCTATAGTAGATGTCATAGAGTCACAAAGGGTAACTATAGACAATACTACAGCCACTATTATTACCCAGCTTATTGCCCCTCCTGCAGGGTAAGCTTCAAGGAACTTGAATATAGATATTTCAAAGCCGTTTGCATTTATTGCTTCCATTAGTCCCTGACCCTGTATCTCACCATGTATCGCTGCACCTCCGAAAACTGCAAACCACAGAATTCCGAATATTGATGGAGCTACAAGGTTGACCATTAAGAACTGTCTTATGGTTCTGCCTTTGCACAGCAGTGCGAAGAACATACCTTCAAGAGGCGCATAAGCCAGCCAGAATGCCCAATATACTATCGGCCACCACTGAGGCCACATTCCTCCGTCTACCGGACTCAGATACTGAGTTCTCATAAAGAAGTTGTTGAGGAAGTGTCCAAAGCCCTGAGTTCCCAATGAGAGTATGAAGGTTGTAGGTCCGAATATGAATATGAATGCCATTATTGCCAGGAATATTTTTGAGTTCTTATCAGACAGCCATCTAATACCTCTATTCAGGCCGGAATAGCTGGAGATAAGGAATATAGCAACCATTATGGATACAATTACTATCCATGTAACCTTGCCTGTAGGTACCCCTGCAAGCTTATTAAGACCGATTGTTATCTGCAATGTACCTACCCCAAGTACCGCTGCTACTCCGCCAAACATTGCGAAAAGACAGAGATTATCAACAATAGCACCAATGCTGCCTTTTATCTTCTTTCCGAATATAGGATACAGAGTTGAACTGATCTGGAATGGCAGCTTCATGTTATAGACCGCATATGCTATGCCAAGACCTGCCAATGCATACATCGCATATGGAATAAATGTCCAGTGTATGAATACTGTTTCCATTGCAAATACCGCAGCTGCTTCTGAATTTGGTGCAATACCCAATTCTGCCGGGGGTGATGTGAAATGCATAAGTGGTTCTGCTGTCCCCCAGAATAGTATTCCAGTTGCAATACCTGCACAAAGTGTTATTGCAAACCAGTTCCAATAGCTGAGAGTCGGTTGTGCATCCTTACCGCCAAACTTTATATCACCGTATTTTGAGAAAAAGAAAAATGCACAGACCCCAAGGAACAGAACACTGGTAATCTGAAAGAGCCAGCCAAAATTCTTGAAAGCAAAGCCCATTATTGCTGAATTACCATTGAAGAATGCTTCCGGCGCCGCAACTCCCAAAATGATTGCCGCTACGAAGATGATTGACATCGGGTAGAAAATAGCTTTTCTGATTTTTGCTTTGGTTTTTATGTTTTCCAAATCGTCATGCCCCCTTTTCTTATTTGCAGCTATGAAGAACAATCAGCCGGAATCCATTATTTATACATTATTCCATATAAGTCAGAACAAATGATTCCCATGGTCGATATTTCTACACAACTGCATCTTGTCTATTATTTTATAGTTGCAGCGTCAATAAAAAGCCTAAATATTGTCTAAAATCAGAAAAATTTAAAAAAACTTGCCAAACTTTTAACACATTTTTAATACTTTTGTTTTCTTATCCCATTCGTTCATATATAGTCATGACTATTACCGCCAAAATACTTATCATTATTCTTCACGGTCTTAATTTTTGTTGACGTTTCTACCATGACCCTTTCAGATTATTAAGGATATCAAGTTCATAACAATTCCCAATTTTTTTCAGAAGTGACGCACCCTTGTCGCAATACTCTATCACCTGTTCCGTAAGATGATTAGAGAACACCTCTCTGAGCTTTGGATTGAAATCCATATTTTTTCTCAATTCCGCTTTTACCCTGTATATAAGAGCGGTTTCATATGGGTTCTGCATTATTTCGGCATACTTCTCCGCCTTTCTGATGTACTCCAAAGCATCTTCATACCTGCTGTCCTTGATAAGCAGCAGAGACATATACCCGTAGGCAGTCGATCTGCCCCAAAGGGAATCCAACTGCATAAATGCTCTAATTGCACTATCCAGATATGTTTTTGCTTTAGTATAATCTCCCATATCGTATGCTGCTTGTCCTGCATTGGTGCTGAATATCGGTATTCCTCGCTTTATGTCTTTTTCCCTGCATATGACAATAGCCCTATCATAATATGATAATGAACTGTAGAATTCCATGCTCCGCCTTTTGCTTTCTCCGATGAAATTGTAGCAGGCGGCAATGTTTAGAATATACTTTTCCTTATGCTCCAGGGATTCGAACATATCTATGGCCTGTTTCAGAATATTCCCGCCCTCTGAGAACCTTCCATTCATAACCCTTTGCATCCCTTTAAGCCTCATAAGTATGCAGAGCTCCTCCCTGTTGCGGCACTTCTCCGCAACTGCAATCGCTTCTTCCAGATATTTATCCATAAGCTCTGTATTAAAAGTGTTGATGCAAAAAAACACCATCTGCTTATAGCCTTTGATTGCAATATCACAGTTCTCTATCCGCAAGGCATGTTCTATCATTCCATTTATAATATCTAAGCCTTGCCTGTAGTCTCCCGATCTTATATATCCCCTTCCAACCATATGCATGAAGGACAACTCAAGCATTTCCAGCTCCCCGCCATAACCCTCCTCATCCTTTATCTCACTGATTAAGCTTTTTATATTTTTCAGATCCTCAGACAGCTGTTCTTCGCCTATTTCTATAAAACCTTCCTCAGTAGAGCCATCCTCATAGAAAACAGGAAAAATCTCATGATTAATACCTAGATGCTGTTCAAGGTTCTTGATGGTGTATTTCAATGCCAGAAGCCTATAGCCTCCGTTCATAAAATGGTATATCAGCTTGGAATACAAAAGTGTATCTCTTTTGTCACCCTTGAGTCTGCTCTCAACGATCCTGGCAATTCTTGAATGCAGTATCCTTCTTCTTGAAGCCGAAAGCTGGGAATAAACATACTCACGCAGTTTCAGATGCGTAAAGGAAAAACCAACATTTTTTGTTTCCCCTGTTTCCTTTACAAGATTCTTCCTTTCAAGCTCCTCAATTATATCCAGCAGTTCCAGCTCGCTTTTCCCGCTGACCTCAAGCAATTCTTCCAAAGTAACCATATCAAAGAACATTGATATGATGTTGAGTATCTTCTTTCCTTCCTCAGATACGCTGAGGAATCTGCTTTTTATGATATCCTGCATTTTGGGTGATATTGAGCAGGGTTTTTCATTATGCTTTAAATTATTGAGAAACTCAACTATAAAAAAGGTATTACCTTCTGTTTCCCTGTATATATAATCACCAAGCTCTGCATCAATGGCCAGATCAGGCATCATTTCCCCCGCAAAGTCCAAAGTCTCTTCACGGTTGAATCTGTTAAGCTCAATTATCTGTATCCTTCCTAACACCTTGGAATTGATAATGAATCTTTCAATTTTTTCTCCATGGCTGTTTCTGGCTGATGCAATGGCTATCAGTGACCGGTTGCTGTTATCCTTTAATACCTCATTCAACAAAGACAAACTCATGGAATCTATCCACTGTATATCTTCAAATGCAAGCAGGATCTTCTTTTTCCCTGCAACATGCTTAAAAATATCTATAATTGCCTTTTCAGCAGCCTGATATTTCAGAATGTCTATATGTTCAATCGGATTCCGTTCTACATAATCATCCTTAACGGCAAAAGCAGGAAATATACGGCTTATTATTCTTTGCAGCAGAGCAGGGACCTCAATCCCTTCCTCCTCAATGGCACCGGAAAGCTGGTATAAAATGCTGCTCCATGATTTGAGAGGATAGCTTTCTTCCGCCTGATAACAATTGGCTTTTAGCAGTATGAGTTTTTCATTTTCTACTGTTTTGAGGTGTTTATTAATAAGAGAAGTCTTGCCAAGACCTGCTTCTCCCAATATCAATATTGATTTTCCGTTTTCTCCGTTCAAGAACCTGTAATGGTTCTCAGCAAGAAGCTTCAATTCCTCCTGTCTCCCGTAAAAAAAGCCCTCTGTTCCGCTTTTTTGCAGAACCCTTGCAGCCTTTTCTTTTACAATTTCTCCAAAAAGTACATTCGTCTTCTGGTCAGGAGTGATCAGAAGCTCTGTTTTTAACAGCTTTGAAAGTTCATTATACACATCAATGCTTTTGTCATACATCCCCATTTTCCTATATATTTTCATCAATGTCCTGTATGCTTTTTCATTGAACTCATCCACAGCTATTAGGTTTTTGCACAGAAGCTCTACCTCCAGAAATTCCTTTTCTTTTATGCATTTCTTAATATGCTTATGCAGCTTGCTTATATAAGTATCCCTGTATTGACTCCTGGCTGATGATAACCATTTGTCAAAGCTTTCCGCATCCTTCACAAGAAAACCTTCCAGATACTCTCCCGTATATGCTTCAATCCCTCTGCCGCCTTCATATGCTATAAAGGTATCAACATCAGAATCAAACTTTATTTCCGGACTCAGCATTATTATCGCACGTTTGGGGGATACAAGCACATTATCCCCAAAGGTCTTGTTCACTATATACATTGCATTTCTAAGACTCTTCTTTGCCACTTCTTCTTCTACCGATCCCCATAGCATCTCCACAAGAGTATCCCGGAAGCATTGCTTTTTTAAAAGAAGATAATAAAAAAGCGCCTCAGCCTTTTTATAAGGAAATATGATTCTCTCACCGTCCTTAAAAACCTCCGGTGTCCCAAAAAGCTTACATGTAATAGTGACCATAAGCCCCAACCCCCATTCTATCAGCTACATTAATTATATAATAAAAAACGCCAATAGAAAGTCAAAATCGAAATTTCTATTGACGTTTTATGTGTTTTATTTTCCCATATCATATACTTCAATAGGCACTTTGCATATTCCGGAACCGTATTTTGCCGTTGATTCCTGCAATGCCCTTGCAGTATCCAATACCGTAATCACTCCGATGTTCTTCTCTATGGCTGCTCTTCTGATGACAAAACCATCTCTATTGGATTCCTTTCCCTTGGTGGGAGTGTTTATCACCATGTCAATATCCATATTTATTATTTTATCCAGTATATTTGGCGATTCCTCCGTCAGCCTCCTTATTCTCTCCGCTTTCAGCCCTGCAGCCTTCAATATCCGTACTGTCCCCTCCGTTGCAGCAAAGCTGTATCCAAGGGCAGAAAGCTCCTTTGCTATAGGTATGAATTCATCCTTGTCCATATCGCTTATCGCAGCCAGAATGACTCCTTTATCCAGCTTCAACAACATTCCTGCAGCCATAAATCCTTTATATAAGGCTTCATAAAAGTCCTTTCCTACCCCCAACACCTCCCCGGTGGATTTCATCTCAGGTCCTAAGGATACCTCTACTCCGGGAAGCTTTTGTGTAGAAAACACCGGAACCTTGACAGACACAATCCCAGGCTCCCTGTACACCCCTGCTCCATACCCAAGTGTATCCAGTTTTTCTCCCATGATAATCCTGGTAGCCAGATCCACTACAGGAACTCCGCTTACCTTGCTAATATAAGGAATTGTCCTGCTTGCCCTGGGATTTACCTCTATAACATAGAGTTTGCCGCCATATTCAACAAACTGTATATTTATTATCCCTTTTACTCCGATAGCAAGTGCAAGTTTTTCAGTGTATTCAAACACCTTTTCCTTTATATCACAAGCAATATGCTGAGGTGGGTAAACTGATATGCTGTCCCCTGAATGTATCCCTGCACGTTCCAGATGCTCCATGATACCCGGTATCAATATCTTTTCCCCATCGCATAATGCATCTACTTCAATCTCTTTCCCCATAAGATATTTATCTATGAGAACCGGATTCTTTTTATTCTTCTTAAACGCACTATCAAGGTAAAGCTTCAACTCCGCCGCACTGTGGGTTATCTCCATACCCTGCCCCCCCAGCACATATGACGGTCTAATAAGTACCGGATAGCCAAGCTTTTCTGCTGCCTCCAGTCCCGACTCCACACTCCATACAGCTGTACCTTTGGGTCTTTCGATACCAAGGGATTCTAATAGTGTCTCGAATCTTTCCCTATCCTCTGTCATATCTATTTGCTCTTGTCCGGTCCCCAGAATCCTGATGTTCTTCTTATTTAGGAATTCTGCAAGCTTTATTGCTGTCTGGCCTCCGAACTGAAGAATAACCCCTTCCGGTTTTTCTTTCTCTATTATACTCAATACATCTTCTTCTGTAATGGGTTCAAAGTACAATTTGTCAGAAATATCAAAATCCGTACTTACTGTTTCCGGATTGTTATTTATGATTATAGTTTCAATTTCCAGTTTTCTCAAAGCTTTCACTGCATGTACCGAAGCATAATCGAATTCAATACCTTGACCGATCCTTATGGGTCCGGAGCCCAGCACTATTACCTTTCTCCTGTCACTCACCATTACTTCGTCAGCTGCATTATATACAGAATAGTAATACGGCGTACATGCTTCAAATTCGCCTGCACATGTGTCCACCATATTATAGGAAGGATGAATATCCCACTTTGCCCTAAGGTCGTATATATCTTCCGGACTAACTCCTATCAGGCTGCCGATGCCTTTGTCCGAAAACCCTCTTACCTTTAGTTCAAGAAGAAGTTCCCGGCTAAGACCCTCAATGTTCATTGCCTTCAATTCTTCTTCTCTTCGGACTATGTTCTTTATCTTTTTTAGAAAGAAGCCATCTATACCTGTTATCTTCGAAATCGCATCTATTCTATAGTCTCTGCGTATCATCTCAGCTAATGCAAATATCCTCTCATCATCCGGATAAACCACCTTTCTTTTAAGTTCACTGAGACTGAGTCCTTTCATGTTTTCGTGCTCCAGTGTGCTGCTGCCTATCTCCAGGGAGCGTATTGCTTTTAAGAAAGCTGCTTCAAAACTGCTGCCGATAGCCATGACCTCTCCTGTAGCCATCATTTTTGTTCCCAGTTGTCTTTTTGCTGCATAGAATTTATCAAAAGGCCATTTGGGGATTTTTACTACAACATAGTCAAGAGTAGGCTCAAAACAAGCATATGTCTTCCTTGTAACAGCATTCATTATTTCATCAAGGCTATATCCAAGAGCAATCTTTGCAGCAACCTTTGCAATGGGATATCCGGTGGCTTTGGATGCCAGGGCAGATGAACGGCTGACCCTCGGGTTTATTTCAATAACGGCGTATTCATAGCTGTCGGGATTCAGCGCAAACTGTACATTGCAGCCACCCTCTATACCGATAGCATTTATTATGTTAATAGCTGCACTTCTGAGCATCTGGTATTCTTTATCCGACAGAGTCTGACTGGGAGCAACCACAATGCTGTCTCCGGTATGGATTCCCACAGGATCGATATTCTCCATATTACATACGCTGATACTGTTACCATGTCTATCGCGCATAACTTCATATTCTATTTCCTTCCAGCCTTTAACACTTCGTTCAATGAGCACCTGGCCTATGGAACTTAGCTGCAACCCATGGGATAATATAGCTTCAAGCTCTTCTTCATTTTCAGCGATTCCACCCCCGGTACCCCCCAGAGTATATGCCGGTCTTACAATGACAGGATACCCTATTTTCCTGCTGTATACTTTTCCCGCTTCAACATCCCTTATTATTTCACTTTCAATGCACGGCTTTCCTATCCGCTGCATTTCTTTCCTGAAAAGTTCTCTGTCCTCCCCTTTTTTTATGGATTCGATGGAGGTACCTATAACCCTTACACCATGCTTTTCAAGTATACCCTTATCATATAGATCAACTGCCAGATTCAGGCCTGTCTGACCGCCCATTCCCGCTAAAAGACTGTCCGGTTTCTCCTTTTCAATAATACGCTCAATAATCTCCACTGTCAGTGGTTCAATGTATATCTTATCAGCTACCTCCTTATCAGTCATTATTGTGGCCGGGTTGCTGTTTATCAGTACAACCTCCACACCTTCCTCCCTAAGTGCTCCGCATGCCTGAGTTCCGGAATAGTCGAACTCTGCAGCCTGACCTATTATAATAGGTCCGGAACCGATTACCAATACCTTTTTTATTCTGTTATCCAACGGCATTGCCACACCCCCATCAACTGATCCTATTTTTTATATCCATAAATTTGTCAAACAAGCCATTAATATCCCTCGGACCCGGACTCGCTTCCGGATGGAACTGAACGCTGCATATTGGCAGCTCATTGTGTCTCATACCCTCGATTGTTCCGTCATTCATGCTTATATGAGTGGCAATCATGTTCTCCGGCAGCTCTTCGACATAATAACCGTGATTCTGAGAGGTAATATATACCTTGTTGTTCTCAAGGTCCTTAACCGGATGATTGCAGCCTCTGTGCCCGAATTTTAATTTCCCGGTCTTTCCTCCCAGTGCAAGTGCAAGAAGCTGATGACCAAGGCATATTCCCGCTATCGGCTTTTTACCGACAAGATGCTTGAGATTTGCTATAGCATCAGTCAGATCGGCAGGATTCCCGGGACCATTTGACAAGAATATCATATCCGGATTAGAATCAAGTATTTCAGTATAGCTTGAGGCAGCCGGAAATACCGTCAAAGCACATCCCCGCTCAACAAAGGATCTCATGATATTTGCTTTTATACCAAAGTCAACAATTCCAATATGCATCCCTTTTCCTGAGATTGTATATCTATTTTTAGCAGTTACATCAGCTACCGCACTTTTGTTGCTGTAGCCCCGAAGCTTTTCCATCACCAATTCCTCACTTAAATCTTCTGTAGTGATAATCCCCTTCATTGTACCATTATCTCTCAGTATCTTTGTCAGAGCTCTGGTATCGACCTGCTCTATTCCCATAATCTTATGATTTCTCAGATAGTCCTCCAATTTGAACTCGCATCTGAAATTATTCGGGTAATCACATGCTTCTCTTACGATGAATCCCTTTACATCAGGACAATCAGATTCAACATCCTCCAGATTCAAGCCGTAATTCCCTATCAAAGGATAAGTCATACAAACAATCTGACCATAATATGAGGGATCTGTAAGGATCTCCTGATACCCTGTCATTCCTGTAGTAAAAACCACCTCACCTACAGCCTCCTGCAAATATCCGAAGGCCTTTCCTTCAAAAACAATTCCATTTTCCAATATCAGCTTTGCCTTCACTTGCATAACCTCCTAATCTGAACACAATAAATAAAGGATAACAAAGAGAATAATATCCAAACTCCCTCAGTTATCCTTTGCGCAGCATCAGCATATATGCTCGTTTTATCCTTGTAGAACATTGTACCAATTGCATGAATAAATATCATAGTATTTTCCCCTTTCTGGCCTCTCCGGACCAATTTAAAGATGACTATTATCACGAGTTTATTCTTATATCTACGGATTGTCAACAAACATATTCTACTAAATTGCTTAACTTAGTTCAGAAAATCATCTCATTTTTCTAAATCATCTGGTAAGAATTGATTTGACTATTCACCAGTCTACTCAATAGCAGTAGTCCTACCCATAAGGACAGCTCGTATAATAATGTATAAATATTGTATATTTTGTCTGTTTTATGCACTCAACCTCTTTATATTATGTATATATATAATATAATATGCATATTTATACTTGTCAATAAGATTTTATATATCTGCTGCATGAAAAAAACACCACATTTTCCGTTAAATGCGGTGTCTATCATTTTATGATTCTTATACTGCTTTTGAATACTTGCTTAATGAATAGGATATATATAAGCCGACTGCAAAAAGTAATATGCTTATCAAATGACAAACATCAAAGGCTATACCCGGAAATATCGTTACTATTGAGCCTATTACAAATCCCAGCACTGAATAGTAAGTATAACCATAAGCCTTTTTGAACAAAAGACTGACCAGTTTTGCAAAGAGGATTATACTTATCAGAAATCCTGCACCTACAGGTATAAGTACGGCCAAATCAATACTTCCGATCCCCTCAAGCACTATCTGGTATGCGCCTATATACATTAGAACAAAGGAAGCGCTTATACCCGGTACTATTGTACCGATACCAATAATGGCGCCATATGCCATAAGCTGCAATACATCCGGATTTGCCTCAGGAATTATATTAATACCTGCATTCTCCAAAACAACAATCAATATTGTGACTGCAAAGGCCGCTGCACAAGGCAGTATGTACAACCTTCTAAAACCATTTTTGTTTGCCTGCCTAAAAACCACCGGAAGGGTTCCTATCATTAAGCCTATGAAAAGATACCTGACTTGTATTTCATAGAAACGAAATAAATACTCCATTATTCTGCTGAAAACCAGCACTCCTATACCGCCGCCAAGTACGACAGGAAAAAAGAATATCACATTTTTCCTGAAATCCTTAAACACATCAGCAATAGCTTCTGTTATCCTCTCATATAAGCCGAATATAACCGCAAGAGCTCCACCGCTCACGCCAGGTGCAACAGCACCTATCCCAATCAGCAGACCCTTTACGAACCCAGATAGAAAACCCACTATGTCTCACTCACTTTCTGCATGGCAAGTCCCGACCATGCTTTCAAAATTTGTTTGTCATATATTATTTATACGATTCATAAAGGACAAAATCTTCAAGGGGCAGCCTGTTGGTCGCTGTTGGTACTGCTCTTCGCACCTCCAGTATCTTCGTCAGCTTATCCTCTTCCACTTTATCCGGCATATAGCTTCTTACAGAATACCTCTTTTTTGCCAATTCCAAAAAATCCATATACTGCACCTTCCTTTAACTTAACCTTTTCTAATATTCTACACTATTTCCATATCGAAAAAAACACTGTATTCGATGAATACAGTGTATACCTGAACCTTTACCATGTTTTATCACCTACATATTACCATTACGCCCGTTGAGTTCATCCTTTATTGTTCGCCATTCAGGCAGAAACTTATCCATGTAGGCATCAAATATCTTATTGTGCTTTCTTTCTAGTAAGTGAAGCAGCTCATGGACAACAACATATTCCAGGCATCTGGGATGCTTCCCCGCAAGCTGAAGATTGAGCCATATCCTCTTATCTCTTACATTACAAGTTCCCCAACGGGTCTTCATGTTCTTTATGCCCCAATCACGGACAGCAACGCCTATTTTCTCCTGCCATCTTTCTAGGATTTCCGGAATCACCTTCCGCATATTTTCTCGATACCATTCATTAAGCACTTTAGCACGCTGCACTTTTGTACTGGATTTTCTCACCTGCAGAATAATCTTACCATCTCTCATATGCACATTATTGCGCGAATTGGAATAAATAACCTCAAGCAGATAACTGCTTCCCCATATGTAAATACTCTCACCAGTAACATATTGGGGTTCTTCCCTTATTGGCCGGCTTGTGAATTTCTCTTGATGTTTTTTTATCCAGCGTGCTTTTGATGCAACAAACATATGAATTGCTTCATCATTAATGCCATATGGAGCAGTAACCCGTACCTTTCCATATGGCGGCATTACATAAAGATGAAGATTTTTAATATTCTTTTTATAGACTTCAACTTCAATATCATCGATCTCAGTTAACTTGTTCATTCATTGAATCCGGCATTAATTAGTTCTGCCAGCTTGCTTACAGCCTCTTCTTCATCCGGACCTTGCGCTGTTATTGTTATCTCAGTTCCTTTGGTAATTCCCAAAGCCAATACGGCAAGTATCGATTTTGCGTTTGCTTGCTTTTCACCTTTCTGTAGCTTCAAATCAGATTTGAATTTTGCTGCTGTATTTACAAAAACTGATGCAGGTCTCGCATGAAGCCCTGTTTCGTTAAGTATGGTGAACTTTTCCGATCTCATATTTCCACTCCCCTATATAAAATCTATATTCAACTGCCTCAAAGTGCTCTTTGAATATTCCAGAACCTCTTCCGGCGTATCCAGTTCAAGGGCACGGCAGGCCACTTCCTGAGCTTTTTCATAAGATACATTTCTCAATATACTCTTTACCACAGGTATTGATGCCGCACTCATACTGAACTCGTCAAGGCCCAGTCCAAGTAGGATTATTGCTGCTTCACTGCTTCCTGCCATTCCTCCGCACATTCCTGTGAATATTCCATGTCTGTGGGATGCGTCTATTACATTCTTTATCAGCCTCAATATCCCGGGATGCAGCGGTTGATACAACTTTGCAACCTTCGGATTCATCCTGTCTACAGCTAAGGAATACTGGCACAAATCATTGGTGCCTATGCTGAAAAAATCCACTTCTTTAGCTATGGTATCTGCTGTCATGGCTGCTGATGGTATCTCTACCATTATGCCGACTTTAACAGCTTTATTGAATGCTATTTTTTCCATTGATAGCTCGGATTTGGCCTCTTCAAGGACCGCTTTCGCTTCTCTGACTTCTCCGACTCCCGAAATCATAGGAAACATAATCAGTACATTGCCATAGGCACTGGCTCTCAATATAGCTCTAAGCTGAGTTTTGAATATGTCTTTCCTCTCCAGACAGATTCTTATGGCTCTCCACCCCATGAAGGGATTCATTTCTTCCGGCAGCTGAAGATATGGGAGCTTTTTATCCCCTCCAATATCAAGGGTCCTTATTATGACAGGCTTACCTTCAAGTAAAACCGCAGCCTTCCTGTATTCCTCAAACTGTTCCTCTTCGGTAGGCAGCGAATCTCTATTCATATACAGGAATTCTGTTCTAAAAAGTCCTACCCCGTCACCTCCCCAGGCCTTAACATCGTCAATGTCCCCAGGAGTACCTATATTGCCCGATACTTCCAATATCCTGCCATCCAATGTTTTGGCAGGCAGATATGCCGATTGTTCAAACTTCTCCCTTTGGTTCTTATATTCCTTTATCTTAAGCTCATATTCCCTTACCAATTCTGCCTCAGGATTAACAATAACCTTTCCTTGAGTACCGTCAATTATGATGTAATCCCCATGATTGACTTTTTCACTTATATCTCCCAGACCAAGGACAGCCGGAATACCCATGCTTTTTGCCATTATTGCCGTATGAGAGGTCCCTCCTCCTATATCCGTGGCAAAGCCCAATACCAGACTCCTGTTCAGGGATGCAGTATCAGAGGGGGTCAGATCATGAGCTACAATAATAACAGGACTGTCTATATTCTTCAATCCATCAGCAGACGCTCCTGTAATGTTCTTTATCAGCCTGCTGCTTACATCTTTTATATCTGCGGCTCTTTCCTTCATGTATGCATCCTCTATCTGTTCAAACACCGAGACATAATAATCAGATGCTCTTTTTACCGCATAGGCGGCATTCAACTTGTCAAGTTTTATGGATTCCCTTATAGCCTCAATGAATTCAGGATCCTCAAGCATCATCATATGCGCATCAAATATCATAGCTTTACTTTCATCAAGCTCTGAGGATACCTTTTTCTTAAGCTCTTCCAACTGGGATCTGCTTTTACTTATGCCATCCTCCAGCTTATCCAGCTCTGTCTCTGCAGATTTATAGGTTATTTCTCCTTCATCCACTGCAATCTGTTGGTTTTTGTACAGATGAATCCTTCCTGCCGCTATTCCCTCAGAACCTGAAATACCATTGTATATCACGGATATCCCTCCAAAATTATTATTTGCAGTCCCCCGTCACATTTATTTTCTATTTCCAATTTTCCATTAGATATTTTTCTGCTTCGGCACACCATAATCCTTTATTTTTTCCAACAATTTCTGCTAACTTTGCAAAATGGTGATTGCTTCTGCCTTTCTTTTCAAAATCACTTATAGCGGTCAGTTCCATATCAATATGTGTATATATGAGCTTTTTCCCTCCCGGTATGGACGGCAAGTTCAAAACTGTATCGGCTACACAATCCAAGCCGCCTATATGTGTGACCATTACTGCAGGATTTATCTGCTTCTTCTCCGTCATTTTTAGGGATTCTATAAGATCATCCGTGTTTCCTCCTGTGGTGCCAAGCACATGAGTAGATGCATAATGTATATTGTAAAGATTTATTTCCCCTGCAAAGTTTGTATCTGTAGGTCCTGCGAAGAAATTTAAGCAGCCGTCTCTTGCAAGTATTTTGTCTCCCTGCTCAAACACAGGTTTTACAGGAGCGAATACAAACACATCATCATACCCATGGCCTCCGGTCAATGACTTGAGGTATCCCGGCACATCATCTATATTTGAGGTATTTACAAACACAAGCTTCACTCCGCATTTTTCTGCTTCCTCTTCTGGGAATATATCTCTTGCTCGTTTGATCCTCTCTTCATCTATATCTGTTACCACAAGCAGTCCGGGCCTTCTATCACAATGCAGCGCATAATCGACAGCTCCGAGTCCCATAGGTCCGGCTGCAGCCAGTAGAGCCATATTTCCTCCCTCAACTATGCCCATCTTATGTGTGTAGTTGCCCATCTCAGTATGGTAATTGGCATGAAATGCTCCTATTATACATGACATTGGCTCTGCCAGCGATGCTTCATAATATGTCTCCCCTTCGTAGTTCAGCAAACAACCAATCTCCATTACTTCCCTGGGAATAATGCAATATGTAGCATCTCCTCCAAAGTGCATATAGGAATATCCTGGGGACCACATGGACCCCTTGTAGTTCAAAGCAGGCTGCTGTGCGAATTTGTTCCCTTCCTTAAATTGATCCTTCCATTCTGCGCCTACTTTTACTATGTTTCCTGCAAACTCATGTCCTATGATTATGGGATTCTCCGAGACATCATCAGGTACTCTCTTGTGCTTTTTTCCAAGAATAGCCGCTTTGTAGGTAGACATGCACACACTGTCGGAAATCACTTCCACCAGTATCTCATCATCCTTTATCTCAGGAAGCTCGAAGGTTTCCAGCTTTAAGTCATTCTCTCCGTATAATCTTACCGCCTTAGTTTTCATAGTGTGACCTCCAAACATTTTTGCTATATATAATTGAACTTCACCTGTGTTTCAAGGTTAAGTATATCCTCCAATTCAGGAGCTTGCGTGCCATGAGTGGCAACTTTTGCAGCACTCGCCGCAACAGATAGTGCAACTGCCTTTTCAATATCAAAGCCTCTGCTGAACGACAGGGCGAGGGCGGCGACCATTGCATCCCCTGCTCCTACTGTGCTTTTGACATCCACCGATAGACCTTCAGCATGGATTGCCTTATGCCTATCAACAAACACAGCCCCTTCCGACCCCAGAGATACCGCCACTATCTCCACACCTGATCCGGTAATACTCCTTGCGGCTTCTGCTACAACAGCTACACTTCCAAGCTTTCTGCCCAGCAATCTCTCCAGTTCATCGATATTGGGCTTAACCAGAAAAGGCCTTGCTTTTATTCCTTCGCGCAGCAGTTCTCCATCAGAATCAAGCAGCACCTTCGTATCTGATTTTTGGGCACGCTCTATCCACTCTTTATAAAGTCCTTTGGGGGTATTGGAAGGTACACTTCCCGATAAAACGAGGATACTTATCATGTCAATTCCTTGAAAGACCTTATTTTCAACCAGCCTAAGGTCTTCTTGTGAAACATCCAGACCCGGCTCATTTATATCCGTATTTTGGTTGTTTACCCTGTCAACCACTTTTATATTTGTTCTTGTCTCACCCTTTACAAATAGAAAATCGTTAGCTATGTCCATTTGATCAAGGCAGTTCTTTATATAATCTCCATTTCTTCCTGCCAGGATTCCTGTTGCAAGGCTTTTGCCTCCTAAAGCCTTTATTGTCTTTGATACATTGATACCCTTACCTCCGGCATCAAGCCGTACGGATGATATCCTATTTAAGGTACCAAGGCTGAAATCATCTATTTCCACAGTCTTATCCACTGCAGGATTCATGGTTACAGTCTTTATCATTTACATTCCACCTTCAGTCAATATTGAGACTACTTCCTTCTTGTCAGCCGCTTTCCTAAGCTTCTCAACATTGTGTTCATCCTGACATACTATTGCAATCGCAGACAGGATTTCCAAATGCTCATCATTCCGTCCGGCAATGCCGATGACTACATATGCCTTGTTTCCTTCGCCAAAATCCACTCCTTCAGGATACTGAATGACAACTATCCCAGACTCCCTGATATGCTTTACATATTCTGAAGTGCCATGGGGTATTGCGATTCCATTACCTATATATGTGGTTATCTCATCCTCTCTCTTTCGCATGCCTGCGATGTACTCTTTCTCCACATATCCATTGTCCGCCAGAAGCCTTCCTGCCCTTTCAATAGCTTCATACTTTCCTTCCGAAGCCATACCGAGTAATATGTTTCTTTCATTTAAGATGTGACTGTTCATATGCGTTCCTCCCTGTTGATTATTTCAATAAGTTCATTTCTTATATCCTTTATATCTCCAAATCTCAGAACATTCATAAAGCCTTCCTCTTCCACCATGGAAGCACTGATCTTGCCCAACATCTCCAGAATATAATCACTTTCATTCTTTCTCGCAAGCATGACCAGGATGGTATCAACATTTTCGGCAGAAAAACCTGTGCTTTTCATTTTTATGAAATTCTCGAGTCTAAATACTCCAATAAAGGGTGTGCCGATCTCCTCAGTCCTTATATGGACTAACGCTACATGACTATTAGGAATCACTACACTGCCCTTTTCCTCCCTTTTCCTTATCTGCTCCTCCACTCTCGAGGATTCTCTTAAAAGATTACATTCAGAAAGCTCATAGATGATCTCTTTTATGACACCCCCGATGTTTTCAGAAGAAATGTTTTTCAACCTGAAGCTCTGCAGCATGTTGTTAGCCAGGCTGAAATCCTCTTCGGACTCCGATACCTCATCCCCGGGATCAACCAGTGCGATATTTTCCAGGTTGCTTCTCTCTCTTGTCTTTGCCTTTACCATAGCTCTTACCCTGTCAATATCTCGATTTGGCAGGAATGGCGATATTACGACTATATCACTTCCCGATCCCTTGTTGACCTCAACTGTTGATAATACAATATCATAATCATCTGATAACTTTTCATCCATCTCCCGCAGGGAGCAAACATCTATTGCATCTATTTCCGGGAATCTTCTTTTAAGCTTGCTCAACAGAATCTTTGCTGTGCTTATACCGTTAGGGCATATAATAAGCACTCTCAGGCCGCTTTCAAAGCCCTGCTGTCTTTCTATGGCCGCACCAACATGCATGGTCACATAACCTACCTCATTGGCAGGAATGACCAGGTTGTATCTGGAAAACACAAGCTTACATGCGTAATCCACAGCTTCGAACAACTCACTGTAATGTTCTTTTATCTCGTTGATAATTGGGTTTCTTACCTCAAGTCCCATAGTCAGCCTGTATAAAGCCGGGTTTATATGTTGTTTGAGGCCTACTACAAGCTGATTATCACATTTTATCCCCACATTGAGCCTTTTGCTTGTCAAATATATGACTTCGCGGATTGATTCATCAAGATCAAAACCAAACTCTTTCGGTACCCTTTCATCTTTAAGCATACATCGATCTCCTGACAGATGAATTGCCAGATACGCCAGTTCATTGTCAGGAAGCCTGATTTTATTCTCAATAAGTATTTTCTCCAATTTCCTTATAAATGAAGAGTCCCCTGATGACAATGTTTCTTTTACCATATCATCCGGAAGCTCAATAGGCATTCCCTTGCTGCTTCTCTCTACTGCCATCAGAATATGGACAAAAGCGCTAAGGTAATCCACATCATTTGCCTTTGGCATATTCTCCTCTGAATATAGTCTCTTCAATATACCTTTTACTTTGGCAACCAAATCTTCTCCAAAGGTAACAGAAAAAAAAGCCAATAGAGAATAATCAATGTTGTCTTCATACAAAAACGCCAGAAGCTCGCTTATGGACTTATAATTGTAAAGAAGCTCAGCAAAGGCGTTCCTTTTGTTCCAACATGAACCGATTATCTCCAGTCCGTATCCCCTTCTTCTTATGAGCTTCAGATTCTTTGTCCTAAGCCAGCTTTCTATTTTATCAAGGTAAAAAATCACTGTACCTTCCACTACGTTGAACTGACAGCTGAAATATGCAGACTTGATAGGTTCTGAAGAAAGCAGCAGCTGAGCTGTCATCAGAACCTGCCTTTGCTCCTGGGTAAGCAGCCATAGAGGCGGCACTTTTTCAAAGGACTCTCGTACAATGTTGATATCCTTTTGGCTTCCTTTAATATGAAGTCTCCCTCCGCTGTCCGATATTCGAAGCTTATATCTTTTGAGCCACCCGTTGATTGCTGATACCTCTCTCAATATAGTGCGTTCGCTGACATCAATTTGCTGAGACAGGCCCTTTGTAGTTAAAGGGCCTTTCTCAATCAAACTATTCAATATGAACTTTTGTCTAACAGTAAAGTTATCCATACAGTTCACAACCTTATCATTTATTGAACATCTGCTCTATTATTTAAACCTGCTGAGGAACTCATCATAAGCCGTTTGCTCAAGGAAGTTCTTTATAGTTACTATTTCCGCGTTGGGAGCCACCTGAGCTGCTCTGGATGACAGACTTTCCTGTGTGAATATGACATCAGTATCCGCAGGTATCTGATTAACTGCATAGTGCTTTACTTCAATTTCCAGTCCTGCTTCCTTGATCTTCTTCTTAAGTATTGATTCTCCCATAGCTGATGAGCCCATACCTGCTTCACAGGCAAATACTATCATCTTCGGAAGCATAGCTGTCACTTTCTTCTGTCCTTTGCTTTCAGCCTTCATCTGAGAAACCATCTCTTTTGCCGAATCCAGTGCTTCTGCTTCTATATCAGTATTATCAGTCTTTAAGATTATTGAGGCAATAAGTAAGGATACAACTGCACCAACTGCTACACCGAGCAATACCGGTATAAGCCCACCTTTCGGACTAAGTGTTATATCCATAAATATGCTTCCCGGTGATGGTGTTGCAACCAAACCTGCTTTCATTAATACAAAGGTAAAGTTGGCCGCTATTCCGCCTCCGATTACTGCAAGAATCATAAGTGGCTTCATAAGTACATATGGGAAATATATTTCATGAATACCACCGAGGAAATGTATAATTACAGCACCCGGCGCTGATTGCTTCGCAGATCCTTTTCCATACAGCCAGTAAGCAAGAAGAACACCAAGTCCAGGTCCCGGATTGCTTTCCAACAGGAAGAATATTGATTTTCCCATCTCCGTAACCTGCTGTACTCCCAAAGGCCCCAAAATTCCGTGATTTATTGCATTGTTAAGGAACAATATCTTACCGGGTTCAATAACTATTGCAATAAGAGGAAGTAAACCTGCATTTGTTACAATTGTTGCAAAATTACCGAGTCCGGTTGATATGCCGTTAACTACCGGTTCAATGACTACAAAAGCAAATAATGAAAGCAGCATTCCGATTATTCCGGATGAAAAATTGTTAACGAGCATTTCAAAACCTGTTGGAACTTTACCATCGATAAGTTTGTCAAACTTCTTTACTGCCCATCCACCTACCGGGCCCATTATCATAGCACCTAAGAACATAGGAATTGATGAACCTACAATAAGACCAGCTGTCGCTACAGCTCCTACCACGCCACCTCTTGTATCATATACCAGCTTACCTCCGGTATAACCTATCAGAAGAGGAAGCATCCATGAAATCATGGGTCCGACCAATTGCCCCAGGTTTTCGTTAGGAGTCCATCCTGTAGGTATAAAAAGCATTGTAATTATACCCCACGCAATGAAAGCGCCAATATTTGGGATAACCATTCCGGCCATGAAACCTCCGAACTTTTGAACACTGGCCTTGAAATTCATCCCTTGATTCGTGTTTGCATAGGCTTTTTCAGTACTCATAGTCTTACCTCCCTTTTTATTTTATCTTAATAGTAAACTCAAGGGAAAGGTTTTTCAATTTAAAGAAAACCAATATTGTCATCAGCTTTAACTGACAATTTTGATAATTCAGTTTTCGTAATGGCTGCAGCGATTTTTTCGAGAAAAAAATAGTATATTATAATTTCATTTTATAACATACTATTTATAACATACTAGCTTATTTTCAAGAACTCCTCTATAGAGATGGAAAACTGCATTTCCCTGGGAAGCTCCTTATCCGGCTTAAATCCTACCCTGCTAAACACTCTAATAGATCGTTCATTTCTTAGATTGATTTTTGCGATTACCTCATTCATTCTCCATTCGTAGAATGCATGCTTCAGTCCTTGAGAAATTGCTTTTTTTCCAAAGCCTTTGCCCCACTTTTCCTTATCCCCTATTACTATCACTATCTCCGCTGTTTTCCCTTTTGGAACCAGCCTCAGAAAGCCGATTGATTCCTTCCCATCGGTTATAAGAAAAAAGCTTCCGTTTTGATTGAACAAATGAGTGAGGACAGGCATGTTCACTCTTTGGATTACCTGCTTGATACCTTTGGCTACATTCTGCCTTTCATTCAAGAACTTTACTACTTCATAGTCCTCCAGCCAGTCTGCAATCTTCCAAGCATCAGCTGCAAAAACCTCCCTCTGCAGCCGAACATTCTGCGCCTTCATTAACACAACCCTCCATAAAAAATTATAAGCCTATTACAATTCCTCAATAATAGGCTTTTTCCTGAGCTCATGGCCATGGTACCATCCTGTTACACTTTAGTCAAATGCTGTAAGCAGGTTTACTTGAGTTTACCTCAGAAAACTTGACAAAAGCGGCATTTCCCTTGATTTATCTACCCTGAAGCAATTACATCACTGCTTCTGCAGAGATGTATCCGCCTTTCTTCCATAAAGAGTAAAAACAATAACAGGAATTATGACGAAATTTGCAAGACACAGGTACTCATAATAATTAAGAAGGCTGAAAAGGACGAGCATATCATTGGCTGCAAAGAATGCGGTCAAGTAGGCAAAAGCACTTATAGCAATGATGATTATCCTCATGTGCTTTTTACTAACCTTCATATCTCTCAATATGATCAAAATTGCATAAAAGGTAAGCAGATACTTCAGTAGCCAGCCTCCCAATATTTGAAGCATAACATATAGTTCCCCGAACTCCAGAAATTGTACATAACTCACCTGCTGAGTCTGGAGAAGCTTCGGATAGTTCATCACACTTGAACGGTCAGGACCAAAGGTCATTAGTATTCCGGTTACCGACACTATCTGCATTTGAGTCAGAATAATCAGTGCGATTATAGAATTCCTAATAAGCTTTTTATTATCATCCTTAATGAACTTGAGGTAAGGCAGCGCAATGGAAGCACATCCATAAAGCCCAAGAGACTTGATGATACAAGTAAAAAAACCGCTGTTGATCCCGTTTTCAAAAATAGGCAGCAGCAAAGCGAACTGTTTATATGAAGATGTCAATATTGCAAGGTTTATACCCGCCACCATTATAAGGGCTATTCCTATTATAGTCACTATAACCTCTGCAACAATATCCTGAAGCAGGACATAGATACATGGGATAATGAAAAAAAGCAGGTAATACCACTTGGGAGTCTCCAACAGCATATTTTCATGCATGGAATCCGCCTCCATGGAGGCACATTCAACCAATGTAATGAACAATACGACAAGGAACAGAAACAATGCTGCATTTCCCAAGCCTTTACCCAGGCTCTTTCTATAGACCTCGACAAAATTGTCTTCTCCTGCCCTTTTCCATTTATTCAACACATATATAAGATAAATAAAAACCAAAATAGAAGATATGACTATTGCTATCCAACTGTCCCTGCCTCCGTTCTTCATAAAGGTTTCCGGGTATGTCTTCATTGATACTATAGCAGTACCCAGTATCAGAAATATGAAGTGTTTTGAAGAGAACTTATCCATAAATCCACCCCCAGTGTGCTGCAGTTTGTGTTAACTTGTTTTGATTTTATTAGAATTTAAATTTAGATTTATCAAGGGTTTCAAAATTTTTTGCAAATTAAAAACAATGACCCCCTCTTTTT
>JAWLHF010000015.1:0-39077 GCA_041690515.1 Clostridiaceae bacterium
AAGCTTCATACCGGTAAGAAGCTTTATATCATCTACAGCGAATATATTCAGAGGATCGCTCATGGCAACCAGCAGTTCACCGTCAGCTATATCAATGGGAATCAAGTCATATTTCCTCGCTATTCCTTCCGGTATCAAGGCTGTTGCTTTCGGATCAATATTGTAGTCGGACAAATCAACAGCAGGAATATCCAACTGCTCTTCTATTACCTTCAGAATCTCTTCCTCTTCTATATAACCAAGTTCCACAAGAAGCTCCCCGAGCTTTTTTGACTTTTTCTCCTTTTGCAGCTCTATTGCTTCTTTCAACTTTTCTTTAGTGATCTTTCCGGAGCTTACCAGCATGTCGCCCAGCTTTAAGTTCCTTTTCATTCGCTCACCTGCCTGATGTTTTATGGTTAAAAAAAACGACCAATGGTTAATTAGTCGGTTGCGCTACTACGTCACTATTGTATAAGCGCCCAAATACAACAATAGGTCGTACGTCCTAATCTTTTTTTATATTACTACTACAAATAGTACTATGTACCTAGTTATGATAATTATATTCTATAAAAATTTACAATTTCCTTCAATTCATACTTAAAAAGATTAAAAATCAGCTTAATATATCATATCAGTCCATTAACCCCATAATTCCGACTGAAAAAATCATCAATTGCGCCAATTTCATGAAGTATTTTCAAAAAAAATTGAAATGGCAGTTGGAATACTGCCATTTTAATATATTATTATTTTGTGAGCTTCCTGAACAACTCTTTTGTTGCAGGATATATTTCTTTGTATTTCTCATATTTCTGATTGTACAGCTCAACATTGTTCTCATTTGGTTCAATACTTTCAGTAATTTTAATAAATGCACCGCAGGCAGCATCAACAGACTCAAAAAAGCCTGCCCCTACTGCAGCCAGTATTGCCGCTCCATATGCCGGACCTTCGTTTGTGTTCAGCTTTACTACCCTTGCATTCAAAACATCAGCAATAATACTGCACCATAGCCTGCTCTTTGCACCTCCGCCGTTGATGCTTATTGTTGGTATACTTATGCCCATTCCCTTCATTATCTCAAAGGTGTCTCTTAGCGAGAATGCTACCCCCTCAAGTACTGCACGTGTCAGGTGTTTCCTTTGGTGGGTCATGTTCATTCCTATAAAAGTTCCCCTACAGTATGGATCATTGTGGGGTGTCCTCTCTCCCATAAGATAGGGCAGATAAAAAACATCATCCTTTATTCCTGCTTCTTCAGCCTCCATGAGCATTCCGTCAAAATCCCCGGATTTGTTTACTTCCTCTACCCACCATTTTAAAGAAGCCGCTGCGGCCAGGGTTACGCCCATCAGATGGTACTTTCCGTTTGCATGACAGAAGGAATGCAGGCTGTTCATTTCATCGGCAAAAAAGCTGTCGGTTGCTGCGAATACGACGCCGGAAGTTCCCAGAGACAATGAGCAGGCTTCATTTCCGACAACACCGCCTCCAATAGCTGCAACAGCCTGGTCGCCTCCCCCTATCACTATCTTCACTGAATCCTTCAGGCCAAGCTCCCTTGCCAACTCCCTTTTTATTGTACCTACCGTCTCATAGGATTCATAAAGCTCAGGCAGCATTTCCTCTGATACTCCAAGCAGCTCAATCATAGGCTTTGACCATGTTCTGTTTTTTACATCCAAGTATAATGTGCCTGATGCATCCGACATATCAGTTGCAAAAACCCCCGACATCCGGTATGCTAAGTAATCTTTGGGAAGCATTAGCTTACTGATTCTTACAAAATTATCAGGTTCATTCTCCCTCATCCAAAGTACCTTAGGAGCAGTGAATCCTGTAAGAGCCCTGTTCCCTGTCCATCGTGAGATCTTCTTCTGTCCTATTTCCTCATTAAGGTATATGCATTCCTTTTCTGTTCTCTGATCATTCCAGAGAATTGCAGGCCTTATAACTTGATCTTTTTCATCAAGGGTCACCAGTCCATGCATCTGTCCACTGAAGCTTATTGCTTCTACCTGGTTTTTATCGAGGCCGGCTGTAAGCTCCTTCAAACCGCTGTATGTCTGACTCCACCAATCTTCAGGATTCTGCTCCGACCAAAGGGGTTTGGGAAAATAAATCGGGTAGTCCTTGCTTAAGGATTTTACTACATTGCCCTTTTCATCAATGGCAATTATTTTCACTGAGGTTGTTCCGATATCTATACCTATAAAATACATAGCAACCTTCCCCTATTTTATTTTTATTACTGCTTTGACAACATCCTTGGCATTGTTTACGACATAATCAAAGGCTTCCTTTGTATTCTCAAAGTCAAATTCATGGCTTACTATATCCTTGACATTTATTGCCCCGCTTGAAATGGCGTTAATAGCAACGGGATAAAGGTTCCTATAACGGAATATGGTTTTTAATGTGCCTTCCTTGCTCATAAGCTTCATGAAATTAAATACAACCTCATCCTTCGGTGTCATGCCAACAAGCACTATTGTTCCTCCAATTCTGAGCACATCAACGCTCTGCTTTACTGTAGCTTCAGCAGCAGCTGCATCAATCACCACATGAGCACCTTTTCCCTCAGTTATTGCTGCAACAGTCTCTACAACATCCTTTTCCTTTGGATTGATAACATGAGTGGCACCCAACTCAATGGCCTTTTTAAGCCTGTTGTCTAGTACATCCACAACTATGACCTTTGAAGCGCCTCTTGCTTTTGCAGCAAGCAGTGATACAAGCCCTATACAGCCTGAGCCATAAATCAGAACCGTATCACCCAGCTTTACTCCTCCCATGTCATTAGCATGAAGTCCTACTGCAAGCGGCTCCACAAGTGCACCCTCAATATTTGAAACGTTTTCAGGCAATTTGAAGCACATATCTTCAGGATGTGTCACATAATTTGTGAACACTCCATGATAAGGAGGTGTTGCAAAAAACTCCACATCCGGACATAGGTTGTATCTTCCGGTTTTACAAAACTCGCACTTTCCGCAGGTTTTACCGGGTTCTAATGCCACTCGGTCACCTGTCTTCAGGTGCTTTACTCCGCTGCCTACCTTGACAATTTCACCGGCACATTCATGACCCAGTATGAAGTCACCTTCAACCACAAAATCCCCTATTCTTCCATGTTGGTAATAATGCACATCAGAACCGCATATACCTACAGCTTCAACTCTGACCAGTACTTCATTATCCTTTACTTCCGGTACAGGAATCTCTTTCCATACCATATCATTGGTTCCATGCATAAAGACAGCTTTGTTTTTCATATGCCTTACCTCCGTATAATAAAAATGTTAAGTATAAAGCACATTGGTACCCGGATCATACAATCCGCGTACCAATTGCTTTGCTCTCAGATATCAGCTATTTTATAGCTCCTGCTTTTTTATGCATTTCAATGTACTGATCAACATTATCTTTAGTTATCAGCGGGCAGTCGATATCCATGTTGATTTCCTTCTCTGCACCTGTAACCAGCTTATTGGTTGTGTCAAGGAGCGATGTTGCCAGATCATATGCACTCTGCAAGCTGGTTGAAGTCATAAGTCCATCCTTTATGAGCAATACTGCTTCAGCTGTTCCATCAACACCATATGCAAGTATGTCTTTGAATTTTGGATTGTCCTTTACAACTTCCAATGCACCTGCTGCCATGTTATCGTTCATTGCAATTATTGCATCTATCTTATCATTTGCCTGTACCCATGTTTCCATGTAGTTCATTGCTTCATCCTTGTTCCAGTTGGCTATTTCTTCACCAACGATCTTTACATCAGTTCTCTTGTCGAAGAATTCCTTCTGCCAGCTATCACGCCTTGCATCAGCATGGAAGTTTCCGGGAGGTCCCTGAAGTACAACAACGTTGGCATTCTGTGGTACCTGTGTAACTGCGAGGTCGCAGTTCACTTTTGCCTGCATGTATGGATCTGCGTCTACCGATGAGGAACCGGGTATACCGCTGATACGTGCATTAGTAGTTATAACTTTGATACCTGCAGCTACCGCTTTTTCTACATATGGTCTCTGTGCCTCACCGTTATTAGGCTGAACAATGATTACATCATATTTGTTTGTTATTGCATTTTCTATCAAGCCATTTTCTGTATCATCGTTAGCCTGACCATCAAATACGTCCAATTTTATATTGTCATATTTTCCTGCCTCTTCTACAACTGCATTTGCCAGCCATGCTGCGAAAGAATCCGCCTGTGCTCTTGCAATATATGCAACCTTGTAAACCTTGTCCCCGCTTGCCTCAGGTGTTTCTGCAGGTGCTGCCGGTGCTGCCGGCTGACTGCAGCCAGTCAATACTGAAGCCATAAGCGAAACGATTAGAGCAATAACTATCCACTTTTTCACTTTAGTTCCCCCTTATTTTTAATCTTTCTATTTAAATAGATCTCTCTATTTAAACCACATCAAATTATTTAGCTTCCACACTTCCATGCTTGCGTTTTGTTCTCTTTGTCTTTGCCCAGATATCATATATAACTGCAAGAGCTATGATGGCACCGCGTACTATCTGCTGAAGGTAAGAATTCACACCTACCAGTACCATGATGTTATCCAGGAATCCTACAATAAAGGCTCCTGCCAGGGTTCCGGATGCAGTTCCTATGCCGCCGCTGAAGCTTGTTCCTCCAATAACTGCCGCTGTTAGAGCCTTGAACTCATAACCCACAGCACCATTGGGCATTCCCCCGTTTACACGTGACATGAATAATACTCCTGCTATTCCAACGAGTATACCGTTTATTATAAAGGCTTTCATCTTAGTCTTGTTCACATTTATACCTGATGCATTGGCTGCCTCTTCATTACCTCCAATGGCATATATGGATCTTCCAAAAATCGTATGTTTCAACAGATACCATGTTACAACCAGAAGTACAGCCATAAATATGACAGGTGTGGGTATACCCATGATTTTTCCTTGTCCAAATACTACATAGTTACCTATCTGATATATGTTCTGACCATTGGTATACATAAGCGCTGCTCCCCTTGCCATAGTCATCATCGCAAGAGTTGCTATGAACGGAGGGGTCTTGAATCTGGTGACCATCAATCCATTCAGCATATTGCATATTACAGCAGTAATAATTGCTACGATAAAGCTAATAAGCAGTGATCCGGTCATTTTGTAGCTGGACACTGACAGTACCCCTGCAAGTGCCAGGACGGAACCGGAAGACAAATCAAGCATCCCGCTGATTATAAGGATGGTCTGTCCGAATGCCAGAATTGTTCCTACCGCTATCTGTGTTGATATATTTGACAGATTTTCCACCGAAACGAAATTCTCATTTGACAGCCAGCTTATTACAAAGAGAGCTGCAAGTACAAAATATATGCTGTATTTGCTTTTTATATCTGACCACAGTTTGTTTCTATCTAGTGTATTCATGCTAAATCCACCCCCTCTTGTATTTCCACCTCAGTAGCATAAGCCATGATCCTTTCCTGACTGAACTCATCCCTATTGAGCATTCCTGTGATTTTTCCCTTAGACATTACATATATCCTGTCACACATCATTATAAGCTCAGGCAGTTCTGAAGAAATCATGATAAGCGCCTTGCCTTTTTTAGCCAGTGAGGTCATAAGCTTATATATCTCATGCTTGGCTCCGACATCAATACCTCGGGTAGGCTCATCCAGTATGAGGATATCAGGATCAGTCACCATCCACTTTGCCAGTATTACCTTCTGCTGATTGCCTCCGCTTAAGGATTCAATACTTGTCTCATATGTCGGGGTCTTGACATTCATACTCTTGCAGAACTCTTCGACTGTCCGATTTTCCTCTTCTCCGTGAAGCCTGCCCCTGTATATGAACCTCTTTAAGCTGGATAGTGATACATTCTCCTTGACGCTTCGGACAGGAATAATTCCAAATCGCCTCCTGTCCTCTGACAGCATCACCATTTTTTTGTCTATACTGCTCTTAACATTCTTTATATCAATTTTCTCATTCTTAATGATTATTTCTCCTGACTGGTATGGATCAAGACCGAATAAAGCCCTCATCACCTCAGTCCTTCCGGCTCCCATCAGCCCTGCGAAGCCGACTATCTCACCCTCATGGACACTGAAGCTTAAGTTTTCAAACTTCCCTGCATCTGTGAGATTCCTGACCTCAAGCACTCTTTCTCCTAACTCTATCTCTTCCTTTTGAAAGACGCTGTCCAGCTTTCTTCCTACCATCTGTGTAATTACTGTTTCCATGTCATAATCTTCCTTAGGCCTTGAATCAACCACAGCTCCGTCTCTGAACACCGTTATCTCGTCAGCTATCCTGAAAATCTCGTCCATTTTGTGAGATATATATATGATGCTTGTGCCTCTTTTCTTTAGCTCCAGTATCTTCTCAAACAATACTTCAACTTCTTTTTGGGTTATTGCGGATGTAGGTTCATCCATTATGATTATTTCCGAATTGTAAGAAATCGCTTTCAGTATCTCCAACATCTGTATGTCTGAAACAGAAAGGTCCTTCAGCTTCGTCTGGGGATCATAATCAAGCTTTTCCTTCTTCAGCAGCTCCAGGGTACGACTCCTTATTGTCTTCCAATCCACCTTCCCATACTTGTCAGTAGGCCAATTCCCTACAAAAAGACTTTCTTCGATGGTCATCTCTGGCATATAATTTAATTCCTGAAAAATCATGGATATCCCAAGTTTTCTTGCTTGAATGGGATTGCTGATTTCTACCGGCTTACCGTCAATGAGGATCTGGCCGGAGTCCTGCTTGTAAATGCCGTTGATTACTTTCATCAAAGTAGACTTCCCTGCACCGTTCTCCCCGCATATGACATGAACAGTTCCCTTTTTGACGGCAAAATTGATCTTATCCAGTGCTTTGACCCCCGGAAATGACTTATCAACATTGGAGACTCTTAATTTGATTTCCATAGTATCAGATTCTCCTTCATTACTTTTTATTGACACAATTCTACAACTTTCTCTTGTTTTAATGATAATAGATGACATCTTTCAATTAAACGTCCTATATTGTTATGATTTTATACAATTTTGCTCAATACTTTATGAATATTTAAACAATTCAAAATTTTTATACCGGATTATTTTTGTTGTATACTAAATTAACTTTCCCGATAAAAAAATCAAAAAAAGAAAAAAGCCCCCCACTTAGTGAAGGCTTGATGCTAATGCTTACTGACTGCTTTCATTTGCTTTGCTCATCATGCTTTCCTTGTATTCCATTACAGTCATTCCTGTGATTTTTTTGAAGACCTTGCTGAAATACTGCTGATTTGAGTATCCTAATTCTTCAAATATCTCTTTGACCCTTCCATCCGGTTCCAGCAGCATCTGTTTCGCTTTTTCTATCCTAAGTTTGTTGATATACAGGGACATGTTCTCTCCAGTAGCCTTTTTAAATGCATTTGCCAGGTAGTGCTTTGATATATGGAGTTCTCTTGCCACATCACCCAGTGATATTTTCTCCTCAAAATGGTATTGTATATAGTTTTTTGCCCTGTTGATCAATACCTTTGAATTGGTGAACCTTGAGTTCCTTATCTCATCTATGACTTTTCCGATGAATAAAATAAACATATACATGATGCCCTGCTGATGGTCTATGTTTTCAATCTGATAATGATAGTATTCATGATTCTGCAGTTCCTTATTGTTTTCAAGTATCAAGCCATAATTGCTGAAAATATCCCACATTAAATTGGAATAGAATATCCTCACTATCTTTGGATTTACTCTATTTTCATAGAAGTAGTCACTGACCTCATGAATCAGTTTCTTGGCCCCATCCTTGTTTTCCTGGCCTATTGCCTCTATGAATTGCTTGTTGTACTGTTTTTTCAATTCGAATACATTTGGCTCTGACAAACCAATGCTGTTAATGTTTGTTATATCAAAGGAGACGCCGCTTTTGTAGAAAAGTATCTGTTCCTTTTCCATAAAATCCTTGTAGACCTCTGATACTTCCTGCATACCCTCAAATATATCAGTATAAACGATATTCAGGGTACAGTCAAAGTACTGCTTTGAGGCATCTGCCGCCGACTTAAGGGTCTTCAGCAGCTCATCACCTACCAGCTCCTCTGATGCAAAAAAGAATTTGTACCTATCAGTCTGGTGTGTGAAGACATATTCCACCGAACGTTCTGCAAATTTATCAAGAAGAATGTTCAGCACTGCATTATCCATCTGCTTTGTTATACCCGGCTGACCATCCTTTTCACGGACTCCGACACAGATTGAGATTCCGGCAAATGCATATCTGCTGTTTATAAGTGGAAATCCAATACTCCGGCAGCGTTCAGATATGCTTTCATCAATTTTGAAATCTGACTTAACCATATCTGTCAGAATAGATCTTCTTATTGCATTTATGTTGATGATATCCTTATCTTTTATGTGTCTTCTCCTGTTATCTTCATCTATCTTCTTCTTTATGGAGCGCATTACTGCGACAAGCTCTTCGTCTTCGACTTCAGATTTCAGTATATAATCATCCGCTCCTGCCTTGAGGGCCTTCCTTGCAAAGGAGAATTCGTCATAAACAGTCAATACCAGTATCTTTACATGGCTGTTTTCTTTCCTGACTGCATCAACCAGCCATAGGCCATCCTTTTTAGGCATTTTAATGTCAGTTATAATGACATCCGGCATATGCTTCTGATACTGTTCATAGCCCTGCTCCCCGTTAGACGCTTCTGCTACCACCGTGAAGCCGTTGGCCTCCCAGTCTATTGTTGTCTTGAGTCCTACTCTGACTAAGACTTCATCATCAACAATGAGAACCTTATACATAACAGCACCCCATCCTTTTGTTATTGTCAGATGAATTACATATGTCCGATCGGCAGAGTCACTGCTACAATAGTGCCTTTCCCAAGCTCCGACTCGACCGTCAGTCCATATTCAACACCGCAATAAAGCTTGATTCTCTGGTTTACATTGTTCAATCCCACTTTACTGAATCTATTTCTGTCCGACCCGTTATTAAAAAGATCCTTTAGTATAGTATCGTCTATACCCGGCCCGTTATCCCGGACCTGAATAATCAGCTTATCATCATCCAGCCTGCTGCTTATAAACACACTCAGCTCATTATTCTCATCTTCCATACCATGAATTATTGAATTCTCAACAATGGGCTGCAGTATCAGCTTGGGAACAGAAATATCCATGAATGCTTCATCGATGTTATAAGTTATGTTTATTGCCCTATTAAAGCGGAGCTTCTGAATAACGATATAGTTCATCACATAATCTATTTCTTCCCGTAGGGTAATCATATCTCTTCCCAAGTTCGTGCTGATCCTCAGAAGCTTGATAAGAGCAGTAATTGCTTTACTTACACCTGTATTGCCCTGTATTTTCGCCATCCACTTTATAGTGTTCAAGGTATTGTACAGGAAGTGAGGGTTTATCTGAGCGTGTAATGCTTCCAGCTCCACTTCCTTCTTCTCTTGCTCTTCGCTCACCAGCCTGTCTATAAGCACCTGCATTTCACTGATCATATTGTTCAAACTGTGTCCAAGCTGCCCGACTTCGTCGTTTGACCTCACTTCTGTTCTTGCAGTCAGATCACCTTGTTCAACTCTTTTTATAACCCCCATCATCTTCATCATAGGCTCTGTGTATCTGATTGAAAAAAACAAGATATACAATATTATCATCAGGCTGTAAATAAAGCCTCCAACAGTCAGGTATTTTTGTATGCGGTTCAATTCTTCATACAGATAGTCCGTTGAAACTGTTTTTATCAGCTTCCACCCGTTGTTTTCTATGGTGGAATAAATAGCTACTCTCCCGATATCCGTTTTGTACTGAACATAACTGTGTCCGAAATTATCTGCAAGCACTGCCTTTGAATATGGCTCCTCAATGATTGAGTCTCCTATTTTCTCCTTGTCCGAATGGCTTATTATCTTTCCCGTGTTATCACATATAAGAACCTCAACTTTTTCATTGTCTATGAGTCCCGCATAAGCTTGCTCCAGCAGGACCTCCTCCAGGTCTATCAATAGATATCCGTGATTCTTCAGGGTGTTGAAATCTATGATTTTTCTGGCAAGGGTAAAATAGTTCTTTTTGAACTTACCGGACAGTATCTCTATTTCTTCTATCTTTGTCGGCAGCCACAAGGGTTGTCCTGAAGAGTTCTCCAGATACTCGTTAATGCCTTCAAGCCTGTTAATTTTCTTTGCTCCCACAGTGTAGTATGCATCCTTAAGAATAAGGTCAATGACCTCAATGTCATCCCTGGATGTAATGAAATTCCTCAATACATTGCCGAATTCATCCGGTCTGAAATCATACCTGTTGTTCAGCATGTTGAGTAATTCACTGTTGGAAGTAATTACAGTAGAGAACTCCTGTACATCATCTAATATGAAATTCAGTTTTTCTCCTGTTTCAAATACCGATTGTACAGCCGTCTCCGTATATTTATTCTGGATTATTTCTCTGACGGTCCTGGAATAAGTAAATGATATTGCAATAATAGGAATAGCAATAAGCACTATTGCTATTATGCCAAGTTTGACTCTCAGCGAGTTAAACAATCTTATTTTAAACACTTGCTTCCCTCCTGCCATTTACTTATTCCTCATAATAAGTTCAAGTTCGTCATATATCTTTTTTGCAGTTTCTTCACTGTCCAGGTCATATACAATCATGTTGTTCAGATTACTTATAAGCACCTTCTCTATTTCGAAGAAATTTGAAACCTTCGGCCTCAGATATATGTTCTCCGGTTTCCATGCATTAAGAACCGCATTCATATGCTTCAGCTGAATGCCCGTATCCAAATGCGTGTCAGGATTACGAATCAGCTTTTCTATCATAGGATCCTCATAGGCAGATTTTCTGGTCGGCAAGCTTCCTCCTTCAGGGTGCTTCAGAGCTTTGAGCTGCATATCCTTTGTGGTAGCCCATGCAATATACAGCCACGCAGCCTGCTTCTCCTTTTCGGTAGCGTATCTGTTTACACCTATCCCTGAGCCTCCGTATATGTTTGCGCTTCTTTTGTCGCCATAGGGAAGTATCGAATACCCAACCTTTCCTGCTACTTTTGAATGCACCACATCCTCAACATAAGTATAATTTTCATCCCAATTCAGCATCATGGCTATTTCACCATCCCGAAACACTCTGGCAAGATCGGTCCAATTCCAGTTAACACTCTGAGGAGCGGATGCCTTCGCCATTTTCTTATATATATCCAATGAACGAATAAAATTGTCATCCAGTGTATTGATCTGGCTATATGTCTTCAACCCCACAGTGTTTATCTTATCATCCAAAAAATAATCTCCGCCGTTTGCTGCAAGTATATTGGAAAACTCACAAAATATGGAGTTGTGCTTCTGTGCCATAAGTCCATTTCCGTATTTGACCTCTGTATCAGGCACGTTTTTATCTATCCATTCCGCTATTTCCGAGTATCGTTCCCAGGTAAACTGGCTTGTCCCAGGAGTCCAGTCATAACCCATATCCTTATAGAAACGGTCTTTATACTTATCAAAGATATCCTTTCTATAGTAAAGTATCATTGTAGTACTATCAAAAGGAACTGAAAATATATTTTCATCCTCCTCAAAATAGGAGCAGACAACAACCTGTTCATCGACAAAATCCTCCGGAAAACCTTCAACGGTTGCCATTCCCGGGTCTTCATTATATGGGTTCAATATTTCCAGATAATCGTGGAATCGGTTCAATGTCTGGTACGGATCCACATAAACAAGCTGATATTCTCCTGCTTGAGCAATGAAGTCCAGATTGACCTTCTGAACCAACGTATCAAAATCTACAGGTTTTATTTTTATATTAATGCCGGTGACAGCTGAAAACTCCTCACTTTCATGAGTGAGGATATTAGCATAAAGATTATTTTCAACTATAAAATTAAGTGTAATCCCTTCAAATTGTCGGATATCATAGTTCTCCGGCAGCTTAAGGCTCTCAAAGCTTGTTCCCTCCAAAGCCATGCTTGTATTCTTCTTTTCATCAGACTTCGGAACAATCCCATCCCTTTCCATAACCCTGCCGGAGCATGAAACAAGAAAAGCACATGCCAGGATCAGGGCAAACATCCTTTTTACCATCCTTTTCACCTGCTTATACATTAATTCTTATACTTATACGATTTTAACACAAATCGACATTTTTATAAAGCAGCGGTATGTTCTTATATCATCCCTTCTACATACCGTCGCCTTCTATATTGGATAAGAGTGCTTCAATTCTCTTATCCCCATTAAATCCCCTTATCATAAGCAGTCTGTCATATATATGAGATATCTTGTCTCTCTGACCCGCTTTTATATAGGTGTGTACTACGAGCATCATTGCAGCCTTGTCTATATGTGCTTTGGACATTGAAAATATTACATCAAAGGTTTTGTCATACTGCTCAATGGCTTTCTGATATTCTCCCGATTCAGAGTAAATCATCCCTATAGCACCCAGTATTTCGACCTTAAGGTCATTATCCTTTTCATGTCCTTCGAGAGCTTTATTGAGACATTTTACTGCCTCTTCATCATCGCCCCGCTTATGATGGGCTACTCCCAAAATCCTTAAGGCATTTACTTTTTCTGTTTCTGAAAGAGTCCTGGAGTTGAAATACTCCTTAATATAACGTGCTGCTTTATCATTATCCCTGTCCAGATGTTTAAGCCCTTTGTTCAACTTCCTGTCTGCCATTGCTGAAGGCATGAACCATAGCACTATTACTGCCAGGGAAAAATCCAGAGCAAGTATGAAGGTCTGCAGCTTTTCGGAAAAATCCTCAAATACACCTGCAATGTACAATATCAAAACTGTAAATGTGATTATCCACAAAACAACCTTAATCAATGCCTCTATCAATCTATATCTCGACACAATCTCACCCTTTACATAATCTGTGTTTGTATGTTCATTATTTAGCGTTGCTCAATACAATGTGTATTATTATGTACAAAAATAAATAATTATGTTATAATATGGAAAAGGGGGTGGATTTATGAATGTGTCCATTGATATGTCCGGCCTTCAAAGTGTAAGACAGGCATTGGGTATTGCAAACATCCGCGCAGCCATGAATCAGGATGCACAGAGTGTGGCAGCCATCATAAAGAGCCTGGAGGATGCCAATGCAAAAACCATGGAAATGTCAGTTACACCACACCTTGGAAGCAATATTGATATCAGGATATAAAAATGGCGGTCAGACAACCGCCATTTTTATTTTAATGCATATTACGCTTCTGGTTCCTAGGGAACGCATTGCATGCGTTCCGATCAAATGCTGAATTTGGGTTTTATAAGTATTGTTTTTATCTCATAGGGCTTCACATAAAAGCAAAGGTCCGAATACATCCTTCCCGTTACAGGTTCCTCCGTCAGCTGAACCTCCTGCCACCAGTCAATATCCATGCCGCAGGTGAGCTCCACCTTGGATCTGCATCCTTTGTATTCATGGAGCCTTACAATTATGCCTTCTTCTTCCTCAGCCTTCTTAACCGCATCTATCAGGATATTGTCACTATTGGGATTGATTATACTGCTGATTTCTGCCGCAGCTCTGCCTTTGAATACTCTAAAGATTTCATTCAATGCCAAAGACTCCTGCTCCACGTCAGAATCTTTGAAGGAGCCTTTGTGGGGATATAATGAATATATGAACTCATGCTCCCCCTGGTCTGCCGCAGGGTCAGGATAAATTCCGGACTTGACCAATGTAAGCCTCATATTGTTATCCTTTATATCATATCCGTACTTGCAGTCATTCATTAAAGCAACTCCATAATCCCCTTCAGACATATCAGCCCATTTGTGTCCCACAACTTCAAACTTCGCCATATCCCAGCTTGTGTTCCAGTTTGTAGGTCTTTCGACATTACCGAATTGAATATCGTACAAGGCTTTGACTGCTCTTACTTCCACAGGAAATGCCACCTTCAGCAACTGCTGATGCTCTCTCCAGCAAAGTTTAGTCTTAAAGTCTATCCTTCTAGTGTGACTATAAAATATGATATCCTGTGATATCTTTGAATTCCGGTACTTCCATTCCGCACTCAGCACAAGCCTGAGATTGTTTTTCTCCTTCAGGCTGAAGGATACAAGCTCATCCATCCCATGGCCTTTCTGATTATAAAAGATGTCGATATCCCATGCATCAAAGAACAACGGCCTGTCTTCGAAAACCTCAAGCAGGTTGCCAGGCTTTGACAGTACATCCCTGCCATTTTCCTTGTCGTAAATAGAATTAATTGTTCCGTTTTCAAACACAACTCTATAGTATGGTGTATCCGCTGTACTGCCATCGAAAGCAAATACTGCCTCTTCACCGTACGCCTCTCCTTTTGCGACCCTGATATTTTTATAACCCAAAGGAGGTGCATCATTTATCCTTACTATATAACCATTCTCCGTCTTAACAGCTTCACACTCATTTCCCTCTGTATCATAAAAGCTAAGGTCTCCCGTCATTTCTGCAAATACCAGATCCGACCTCATGAAGCTGCTTGGGTTGAAAATAGCAATGTATGATTCATCCTCCGATATCAATTTCTTAACAGAGTTCTGAATCACATCATCAGCTATTCTCTTTGCTGATGAGTACTCCTTCCTTGCATCCTCGTATACCTCAGCAATGGAACTTCCGGGAATAATATCATGAAATTGGTTTCTGAGAAGTATCTTCCACCCTTTATTCAGTGCATCCTGTTCATATATAGAAAGGTCTCTGCTTTCCACAGCGCTGAATACTGATAGTATCTCCGCCAGCCTGTATTTGAACTCCAGCTTTCTGTTTTCCCTTTTTACAAAGCCCTGTGATGTATAAGTACCTCTGTGCATCTCCAGATAAAGCTCTCCATCCCAGATATGCTTGTATTTATCCGTATTCTCAAAGGCGGCATGCAGCTTGCTGCAGAAATCGGATACTTTTTCCTGATGGATACCTGGCAGTCCTGGAAGCTGCTTCATTGCTTCATACATCATCAGCATTGTCCTGTCTACTCCTCCGCCACCATCTCCATATCCGAAAGGGATTATCTGTCCTTTGTATATATCTTTGTTGGTGTATCTCTCCCATGTCTTTCTGACAGCCATAGGAGTAATCTGTCCGCTGTAAGTGCTATGAAACTCAGACTGCCAATCCCTTTGATGAGTTGGCTCATCAGGAGTAATGATAAAATGTGTCAGCACTTCGCTTCCGTCGATACCCCTCCAGACAAAAGTGTCATAAGGCATTTTATTATACTTATTCCAGCTTATCTTGGAGGTTATGAAGGTCTTTATCCCTGACTTAACCAGCAGCTGGGGAAGAGCCCATGAATAACCGAATACATCCGGCAGCCATAATACATCACAATCAACGTCGAACTCAGCTTTGAAAAACCGTTTGCCAAACAGAATCTGCCTTATGAGGCTTTCACCCCCTGTGACGTTGCAATCGGCTTCCACCCACATGGATCCGTTTGCTTCCCATCTGCCTTCCTTTACCTTCTCCTTTATCCGCTGATATATTTCGGGGTAATCCTCTTTGATAAATTCATAGAGCTGAGCCTGACTCTGATGATATAAATACTCGGGATACAGTTCCATATACCTCAATACCGTAGAAAATGTACGGGCGCATTTCTCCCTTGTATGCTTAAGCCTCCAAAGCCATGCGACATCGATATGACTGTGTCCTATTAAGGAAATTTGAACCTTGGAACGCTTCTTTAGCTCAGATAGCTTATTGTCAAGCACATTGTATGCCCAATGAAGGCTTTCATAAAATCTGCCTTCGTCATCTCTCAGAGTCCAATCAATTTTTGAAAGTGAAGCATCAAGGCTTTCAATAAGCTCAAGCCTGTTTTCATCCTCTTCAGGGAGCTGATATATCGTTTCCAGTACGGCCTTGGACATATAATACATTCTGTCCGCCTTCACATCAAGCTCTGCTGAAAACAACTCCTTAAAGGTATGGGGTATCTCCCGGGGAGGGCCTCCTCCCTCCAGTCCTGACCATAACTTCAGATATATTTCTATTTCCTTGTTATCGTAACTCTTTGGCAGTATTATTTCCTTATGGTTTTGATCCACCCCCTGGAAGGGCTTGTTGTCAATAAAGCATAAGGATTCAAAGCCCTCATTGTGACAATCATCTGTAGTGCCGAAATCCGCATAAACAACCGGCATATTATCCTTATCCCAAAGTGTTTGATTGACTCTGAACTTCAACCATATGTATCTGTCTCTCCCTTTCCAGCTGCTGTTCAAGCTGCAGCTGCTCCACTGGGCACCCTGAGGAGGATACTTATTGTCTCCATTTCCTTCAAAGCAGTCGAACTCACTGATTACTTTTCTGTTCCTATAAATATAAGGGGCTATCTGCTTCACATCTCTGGCTAACCTGTCAAGCTGGAAGAAATTCTTATTATTCACCTTCATAATCATACTTCCTTTAAATTCATATTGTTCCTGACTTTTCAACCTTACTGGGTCAATATCAACTTATCATGGGGCAATCATATTGTCAAACTGATTATTGTATGGATAAATATAAATCATATGAAAAAGAGCCGCCGGCATTAATATGCCTGCAGCTCCGTTATCATATAATCATTACTTCAAACCTTTGAAGGTTTTTATCATTACTCTCGCCTTCTCTACCTGCTCATCGGTAAAATTGGTTTTTCTGTATAATATGAAGGAAATAGCCTTATCCTTATGCTTCAATCTGTAATATATCATATCCATCCCTATGGCTTCGTCTTCAATCAAAGCTCCGTATGCTTTGCCAAAACCTTCTATATCCAACGTCTCAAACTTTTTCACATGAAGATAATGATCTTCTGCTATTTCTTCCTTCAGGGTATCTTCATTGATTTCCAATTTTTCATCAACTGCTTCATTTATTACGAAGTATGTTTCATTCTCTGTCAGAAAGGTTGCTGTATGCGATTTCAGTTCTTCATTTGCTTCTTCCTTATCCTTGACAAATTCCTTTGGAATCATGATACTCCAATCCTCATCCTTGCCCTTGTGAAGGTAAGTATTTGATGAACATCCTGCCATCAAGAATATAAGTACAATAGCCATGAACATTGCTGTGATCTTTCTCATATGTAATACTCCCCCTTAAAAGATATGTACTAATTATAGCACAAGAAGTATCTTTTTCATAAATATTTATTCAAACGTAAAATATAAAAACCCACAGGTCATCATCCCTGCAGGTTCAAGTACTTGCTTGCCTTATCCGTTAGGTATTTCTCTTGTGGTCTTTCTCGCTCTAAGCTTAGGCTCCAGTATTATCTTCTTCACTTCCCTTTCAGGCCCGTCTTTAAATGATTTCATCAACAGCTCTATTGCATATTTGCCCATTTGGTATTTGGGCTGCTCAATAGTTGTAAGCTGTATCTGCGGCAGGTTTGCATAGGGTATGTCGTCAAAGCCTATTATCCCAATATCTTCAGGAACCTTTAATCCGTGCTCCTGAGCACAATGCAGAACCCCTAATGCTATTACGTCATTGCCTCCAAAAACAGCATCAGGTGTATTGTCCGAATCGATAAGCTTCTTCATATTATCGTATCCGCTTTCACTCTTGAACTTTCCGCTCATAATCAGACTTTCATCTATAGGGATATTATACTTATTAAGAGCAAGCTTGTAGCCTTCCTTCCTCTCTGCATTGGAAGGAGAGCTTTCACTGCCTCCTATAAATGCTATCTTCTTATATCCTCCGTCTATAAGGTGCTTTGTTGCCAGGAAGCCTCCCCTGACGTTGTCAACTTCAATGCTGCTGTATTCAACAACACTGGGTATCTTATTGAGCAGCACCACCGGAATCTGGAAATCGTTGAAATGATCATCCCCTACATTGTATGCGGGATGGAGTATTATCCCGTCCACCCTTTTTTCCAGCAGGGTCTTTATATACAGCTTTTCCTTCTCTGCATCCCAGTTGGTATTGCATAGAAATACACTGTAGCCCAAAAGGCTGGCAGCATCTTCAACACCTCTCGCTATCTCGGGAAAATAGGGATTTGTAATGTCGGGTATCACCAAAGCTAAGGTATGGGTGTGTCTAAGCACCAGACCCCTTGCTATTGCATTGGGCTGATATCCCATTTTCCTGGCTTCTTCAAGAACCAGTGCCCGTGTATCCTCCTTAACGCCGCTTCTGCCGTTTAAGGCTCTTGATACAGTAGCATATGACACTCCTGTCTTCCTAGCAATATCTTTTATTGTAACTTGCATATTCCACTCCAGTAATCAAATAATTTATCAGTCTGATAAATAACTGATATTCCAATATTTGAAAATATCTTCCGTAATATATCATAACAGACAATTATTATTTTTTCAAATACATACTGTAATCCGACCTTTGAGAATACATACCTCCTACAACTTAAAGCCCGATAGTAGATTGTCCAGATTATTTGCTAAGTCGGACAACGTCATAGCAGAGGCCGTAACCTCCTCTGTACTAGCAGTCTGCTGCTCAACTACTGCTGATATGTTTTCACTTGCCTCCCCATTGCTGTTGGCAATTGCGGCAATTTCTGCCATACTTTTATTTATCCCTTTAATCCTTGTAATAAGCTCAGACAGATCCTTTGATATCACTTCAATATCCTTATTTACAACAATATTTTTATCTGAGATCAGACTGAAAAATTCATTTGCTTTTTCTGCATTGGTACTGCCTTCAGTAATTATTTCTCTGCTGTCTATGAACCTGTTGCTTACAACTTCGGATTGTTTTTGAACCTCAACAATCAGATCTCCTATTTTTTTTGCTGAGTTTGTTGTTTCATCAGCAAGGCACTTAATTTCATTTGCAACAACAGCAAAGCCTCTGCCGGCTTCGCCGGCTCTTGCTGCTTCAATAGAAGCATTCAGCGCCAGGAGATTTGTCTGAGATGAGATCGTCGTTACTGAACTCAGGATTTCATTCATTTTTTGTGAGTTGATATTCAGCTGTTCCATTGATGCAGTTGCTTCTTCAATATGTTTTTGCGTTAATTCCAATTGCTGCATGAAGTCCTTTATGTACTCGCTTCCTTCACCGGCCAGTTTCACTGATTCCCTGGCATTTCCAAGTATATGTCTTGAGCTGTCCAATATACCCTCAGAGGTACGGTACATGTTATCCATGTCAAGGACAATATTCTTGGTTTCCTCATTCTGAGATTGAATGCCTGAAGCCATCTCCACTACGGAAGCCGATATTTCCTGATTGGCACTGCTGTTTTGTACAGTAATCTCAGTAAGCTGTGAAGAGGCATTGTGCACCTTGCCGCTTGCCTCGTGCACCCTTGATATTACCTTCCTCAGATTGTCCGACATTGTGTTGAAAGCATCCGCCAGATCCCTGAGCTCATCATTTGTGCTTACCTTAAGCGCTTCTTCATCCAGGACTCCGGATGCAATCGATTCTGCTCGACACTTTATATTGTTTAAGGGATCTGCAATGTTTTTTATTGTCCTTCTAAGATATACTGTTGAGAACACTAGTATAAGGGCAAGAAATACAATATTTATCGTAACAGCAAGTTTAAAACCTGTCTCAATACTTTCCTTTAAGGTCTCACTCTGTTTTACCTCAAATAATATGAAGCTTTGGATGCTTTCCTTAAGAAACTCTTCTATCTTTCTGACTTCTTTCACACTTTCTGCTGATTCACCCAGCTTACTGCTTGAGAAGCCTTCCTCTGCTTCCCTCGCATTATTCAATAGTGCTTCTACCTGCTTTTCTAT
This sequence comes from Clostridiaceae bacterium, assembly GCA_041690515.1. GTDB lineage: Bacteria > Bacillota > Clostridia > Lutisporales > Lutisporaceae > BRH-c25. Next base: position 19,741 of record JAWLHF010000015.1, read on the forward strand.
AGGCTCAAAAAGTACTTTGCTTTCCTGACTCTGTATCATTCCTGCAATGTACTCTGTTGTTTCTGCAATCCTGCTTTGTATTTCCTTATGCGTAGAATCTTCGGCTTTGAGCTTTCCAACCAGTATATCCCTTAATTGCAGGCTGATGCTGCCTGCATGTTCATTTATACTATTTGCAGCTATAATAGTATTAAGGATGTCATTGTATCGATTGTTGTAATCTGTTGAAACCTTAACCATATATAGATTCAAGCTGCTTAGAAGGACAATCATAATCAGGAATGCCAAAAGTATTTTGGATCTAAAAGACGTTCTTCGGTTCTTTCTCTTGAATTTCAACATAGAATTCCCCCAAATCTTTTGTAAAATATGTGAGCCGTTTATACCGAAGCACATAGGACATCATTATCATCACAACAAATGTAGATAATGGAAGGAGAGCCTTGCCTCCTTATTATTAAGCTCAGAGGCAGGTTCCTTCCACTTACAGATACGAGCCTTTATTTCCTTTCCAATACCTTCATTACCTTCTTTGCGATATTGTCAGCAGTCAGTCCGAATCTTTCCCTAAGATAATCTTCAGGACCAACCTCTCCGAATACATCCTCTACCCCTACCCTTTCCAGAGGCACAGGAGCGTTTTCTGACAATACCTCTGCAACTGCAGAGCCCAAACCATTTAGAATGCTGTGGTTTTCTGCTGTCACAACAGCACCGGTTTCATTTGCAGCCTCTATTATTGCTGTTTTATCTATAGGTTTCAGCGTAAACATATTTATGACCCCGGCTGATATACCCTGCTGTTCCAGCTGGGCAGCAGCCTTCAAGGCTTCATTTACCATTATACCTGTAGCTATTATTGTTGCATCTTTACCTTCTCTGAGCTTTACTGCCTTCCCTATCTCAAAGCCGGAGCCTTCCTCATATATTCCAACTGCATTTTTTCTTAGCAGCCTGATATAGAAGATACCATACATTTCAGCAGTCTGTCTTATCAGATCCTTAAGCATCACAGTATCAACCGGCTCCAGAATTGTGACCCCCGGTATGTTCCTCATTATCCCCATATCCTCGAAGGGCATGTGAGTGCCGCCGTTGAAGGCTGCTGTTACACCCGGATCACTGCCTATTATCCTTACATTAAGCTTTGCATAGGCGCAGGACATGAATATCTGGTCAAAGCAGCGCCTTGTTGCAAAAGGCCCGAAGGAATGGGCAAAGGGAATCTTACCTGTAGCAGAAAGTCCTGCAGCCATTCCCATCATATTAGCTTCCTGTATACCGCAGTTGAAAGTCCTTTCAGGGTATGCCTTCAAGAAAGGAACCATTCCCATGGAACTCATAAGGTCTGCATCCAGAGCAACTATGTTCTTATTCTCTTTTGCCAATTCCATTAATGTCTGGCAATATACATCCCTCATCATTGTTTTTTCTTTGACATTTTCCTTTACTAAGACAGTCTTCATAGCTCCACCACCTTGCGTTCCAGCTCTGCAATCACCTTTTCCGCCTGGGCGGCATCTATAACCATGTGGTGATTTGCTTCAGCATTTTCTGCAAAAGAGCAGCCTTTTCCTTTTACAGTATCCAAAACTATTACAGACGGCTTACCTTTTGCTTTTTTTGCAGCTTCAATAGCATCATATATCTGTTCTACATCTGCACCATCGACGTTATAGATATCCCATCCAAAGCTTTTAAACTTTTCACAGATATCTCCCAAGTCATTGACGTCTTTGGTATAACCATCCAGCTGCTTCTTATTTGCATCTACAAAAGCAATGAGATTATCCAGCTTCTGATGGGCAGCATAAAGAGCTCCTTCCCATACCTGACCTTCATCACATTCTCCGTCTCCGACTATCAGGTAAACATAACTGCTTCTCTTGTCAAGACGGTTTCCCAATGCCACCCCTATTGCAGTGGATACACCCTGGCCTAAGGAACCTGTTGTCATATCAATTCCGATGGTCTTGTTCCTGTCGCAGTGGCTTGGAAGGTTTGTTCCCGGTTTGTTAAGCGTCATCAGCTCTTCCAAAGGAAAATATCCCTTCAGCGCAAGAGTAGCATATACAGCCGGCCCCGAATGTCCCTTCGATACCACAAGCCAGTCTCTGTCCTCCCATCTTGGTGAGTTCGGATCAATTTTCATTACTTCACCATACAGCACAGCCAGAGTCTCAACTATGGACATAGAGCCGCCCACATGTCCAAAGCCAAGCTCCTTTAGTTCCTTCATGGTCTCCAGTCTGATCCTGGCAGCGAATCTTTCAAGCTCTTTTTTCTTATTCTCATTCATAATATCACTTCACTCTACTTATCATATTTTTTATAGGCCTTCTCCATGGCCTCAATCAAAGGCAGCTTCTTACCCGACAGGAATCTTACCATGGCACCTCCGGCAGTACATACATAGCTGATCCTCTTAAGATCTATAAAACGGGATGCTGCACTGACAGTGTCTCCGCCTCCGATAACCGAGTAGCCGGGCGAATCAGCTATGGCTTTCCATATCTCACTGGTTCCCATTTCAAATAGCTTGTTTTCATAGACCCCCGCCGGACCATTGACAAATATCGTTCCTGCCTTGCTTAGAATTTCCTTGTATCTAGCTATTGTTGCTTTACCGATATCCATGTACATCTCTTCCACCGGCAGCTCATCCACTGAAATTTCCATCCTTGTACCATTCTTCTCATAGGCAAGGTCTGTTGGAACTTCGATTTTCTCCCGATAATCCCTCAGATATTCTTCTGCTGCCTCAACGAAAACATGCAGCTCCCTGTCCCTCAGGAATTTCTCTTTCTTACTGCCTAAAGATTTTCCCATTGCCCATAGCATTATCTCTCCGGTTATGCCGCAGGCAAGTATCTTATCTGCAGTTCCATTTTCAAGGACCTGCTTCATCATTCCAAAGGCATCCGATATCTTTGCACCCCCAAGTACAAACACTGAAGGACTTGCAGGAGACTTCATAACCTTTGTAAGTGCACTGTATTCCTCCATCAGCTGCCTTCCCCCTGCAGTAGGCAGCAGTTCCTGAAAGGCCACCATAGATGGAGCATTCCTATGGGCAGCCGCAAAGGCATCATTTACATAATAGTCAAATAGAGGTGCTAGGCTCCTTACAAGGTATGTGTTGAGCATCTCCTCCGGTTTCAGCTTAACCGCATTCTCAAAAGTGGATATTTCTTCACACAAATATCTAAGGTTGCCCAGTAGGATCGCTTCTCCCGGCTTAAGTGTTTTAACAGCTTCCTGCGCCGCAGGGCCGCATACATCATCAATATATCTGATCTCTCTCCCCAGATATGCCGACAATCTTTCTGCATGCTCTTTCATAGGTATCAGATTCTGATAATCCAGTGTATCTCCCTGATGGGCAATAATTGCAAGTCTGGCGCCTTTACCAAGGATATCCCTTATTGTCGGAATACTTGCGGCTATCCTGTTGTCATTGACGATTCTCTTGGTTGCAGGATCGATAGGCGAATTGATATCCGGCCTTAAAAGAACTCTTTTGGCTGAGAAATCAAACTCGTCGATAGATCGTATTTTAACAGCACTGCTTATCTCCATTTTCCCAACCCCAAATGCTTATTTGTTTCAGCTACAGCCTTTAACCTGTCGGCCTCCATTTCCATAGAAGCCCTGATTGCATCAATGGTCTCAGGAATAGTGACCGCTTCCTGTGGTATGTTTATAGCATACATTATATCATCACCTGACTCAACTATGGACTCTTCCCATACAGCTATCTCATACATGTCGCCTCTTGGGTTGCCCAGATCCCTTGCATATCTGAAAAGTGAAGCATTTCCCAGGAATCCGTCCTCAAGCCTTACCACCCTTATCCTGTCATGGGATTTGAAGGCTTCCAGTGCCGCTTCCTTTGTTATTTTCTTCTTTCCTTTAGCTACGACTGTGATTATATGTCCATGAGTAACAGGTGTATGTATAAGTATCCCCGTTGCATCTATATGAGGCATTATTGTCATAAGGTCGACAGCCTGATGGCTTGGAGCCTTATCCAACTGCAGAGCATTTGTAAGGCCTCTGTGATAATCGCCGGGATCTGCAACACGTCTTACTATTGTTATGGCAACCTTATCTATCCCAAAGAGCCTGTCAAGACAGTCAACAGACCTTATAAGTCCTGTTGTATTGCATGAGGTCAGCTTAAGGAACTGCTTACCCAAGCCCTTCTCGTAATTTGCATAACCGTGGAAAAACACGTCAGCTACGCTGTTTTTCTCTCCACCCTGAAAAATTGCCTTCTTATTATATTTCTGGTAAAGCTCTTTATTTTTCGCACCTACACCGGCACTTGTCGCATCCAGTATCACATCACACTTCTGTATCATCTCCTCCAAGGTCCCCGACACAGGAATATCCAGCTCTTGAAAGCTCTTTTTATTATCAGGAACTGCAAGGTATAAGTCGTAAGGCATCCCCTTTTCCTTAAGAGCCCTTATAGCTAAGGTCGGAGCAACATCTGCAACACCTACAAGCTCCATATCCTTCTGTCTGTATACACCGTCAGCCAGACGCTGACCTATTACGCCGTAACCGGCAACACCTACTTTAATCATTTTGTAACCTCCCTCACATATTGTTAGCTCTGCACAAAGGGCAGAGTGGAGCCCCCATAGGGCATCACTATGATTTTAGCATTGCTTCCCGCTGACTTCATTGCTTCATACACTGCACTTTCCAAATCACTGAAGGGTTCCAGGAAAATGCTTCTGACAAAAGCATCATCAAGATCGGAAACCAGCAAAACTCTCGCTTTCTTCAGTACCATTGCTATCGCTGCGGCTTTGTGCCCTCCCAGCTCAAACCTCTGTTGAATTCTCTCAATCATTTCACCGGAGGAGGATGAAGTTGTCATCCAACGCTCAAAAACATGTTCTCCCAATCCTTCTTTGCAGGAGGCAGCAAGTATTATGATCCCGCCTTCCTTAACGGCATGCTTGGAATTATCCAGTGCCTTCTGTGCCTGATAAAGATTTATGTCCTTGGGATAACCTCCTGAGGATACTATGACTATATCGGCAGCCTCCTTTATCTCTACCTTGTAGAGACTGTCAAGAAAACGGCAGCCTTCCCTGTGGGCTTCGATATAGTGGCCTGCAACAGCTTTTATTATGTTCTTCTTTTCATCCAATACTACATTCAATATAAAATCAATGGACAAATACTCCGCAACCTCATCAATGTCCTTTCTCAGAGGATTGGTGGAGATAGCTCCCGCTTTTGCCTCATCCAGCACCATCATGCTATGATTCTTCTGTATCGCTTCCCTGGTTGAAACTCCCGGCATTATCGCCTTTGCGCCTCCGCTGTATCCAGCAAAATAGTGGTATTCAATATTACCCAGGCATATTCTCCTATCTGCCTCAACTACAGGCCTGAATATATTGACAGGTGTTCCTGAAGAAGTTACCCCCAGCGGTATGCAGTCATTTACATCAAGATCTATGCACTTTATCCTGTTGTATACCTCTTCACCTACCAGGTACTTCATTTCCTCTTCAGTATGTTTCCTATGGCTGCCTAAAGCAAAGACTATGATTATATCCTCATCCTTCACCCCTGCAGATTTCAGTTCTTCAAGGATAGGAGGCAGCACTACCTTGCTCGGCATAGGCCTTGTTATATCGCTGGTTACTATGGCGATTTTCTCTCCTGCCTTCACCAGCCTCGAGAGAGGCAGTGAAGCTGTTGGTGCGGATAAAGCCCTTCTGACTTCAGCTTCACCTGTTAGTGATATTTCAACTTTATTCGGCTCCAGTACACCCAATAGATTTTCCGGAGCAATTTCAAGCTTTATCTGCTGCTTACCAAAGCCAAGTCTGAATTCCATTATATTCTCGCCACCTTTGTTCTTCTGGCTGCTTCCGCTACTGCTTCAGCCACTGCTTTTCCGACTCTCGGGTCAAAGGGAAGAGGTATGATATAATCCTCATTAAGCTCCTCCTCGCTTATAAGACCTGCCAAAGCGTAAGCAGCCGCTATCTTCATCTCATCGTTTATATCACTTGCCCTTACATCCAGTGCTCCTCTAAATATGCCCGGAAATGCAAGTACATTGTTTATCTGGTTCGGGAAGTCTGAACGTCCTGTTCCTACTACTCTTGCACCTGCTTCTTTTGCCAGGTCCGGCATTATCTCGGGTACCGGATTTGCCATTGCAAAAATGATTGGATCCTTCGCCATTTTCCTTACCATTTCCTGATTGACCATATCAGGGGCAGACACTCCTATGAAAACATCAGCCCCAACCAGCACATCCGCCAGGCTCCCTTTTTTCTTCAGGGGGTTGGTGATCTTAGCCATTAAGAGCTTCTCCCCGGACAGATCCTCCATCCCCTCATATATTGCACCTTTTCTGTCGCACAGAATGACCTTTTCAAGCCCCATGCTCATCAACAGCCTTGTAACTGCTATACCGGCAGAACCTGCACCATTGACGACCACTTCTATATCCTTTATATTTTTATTTACCAGCTTTAGAGCATTTATCATTGCTGCAAGAGTTACAACTGCTGTCCCATGCTGGTCATCATGGAATATGGGTATGTCACACTCTGACTTCAAGCGCCTTTCAATTTCAAAGCATCTTGGAGCAGCAATATCCTCAAGATTGATTCCTCCAAAGCTTCCAGCCAGCAGTTTGACGGTATTCACTATATCATCCACATTCTTTGATCTTATACATAACGGAAAGGCATCAACATCTCCGAATTTTTTAAAAAGTACACATTTACCTTCCATCACAGGCATTCCAGCCTCCGGACCTATATCTCCAAGACCGAGAACCGCTGTACCATCTGTTACTACAGCTACAAGATTCCATCGTCTAGTCAGCTTATATGAAAGGTCAACATCCTTCTGTATCTCAAGGCAGGCTTCAGCCACCCCGGGGGTATAGGCAAGAGACAGATCCTGCCTGCTTTCAACAGGTACCCTGCTTACAACCTCGATTTTCCCATTCCACTCCTCATGCAGCCTAAGGGATTCCTTTTTAATATCCATTTCCATCCTCCCACAACTAAAGCTTCACCGGTATTCCCTCTTCAAGGGATTTTTTTGCCGCCAAACCTATAAGCACAGGTTTTAGGCCGTCTATTCCCTCAACAGGAGTCGGTGTATCCTTTACTATTGCTTCAATGAAGCATTTAACTTCCGTTACAAAGGATTCTGTATATCTTTCCAGGAAGAAGTACTTGGGCTTATCGCTTACGACCCCCTCTTCAGTGCTGAGAACAGCAGTGGTGGGTGTATCATTTGATGCTGTCACACATCCTTTGGAACCGAAAACTTCAACTCTCTGATCATAACCGTAGGCTGCCTTTCTGCTGTTGTCTATGACACCAATGGCACCATTTTTGAATTTTAGGGTTATAACAGCGGTATCTACATCTCCTGCCTCACCAATAGCTTCATCCACAAGGACTGCCCCGTTGACATACACCTCTTCAACCTCGCTGCCTGAAAGGTACCTTGCCATATCAAAATCATGAATGGTCATATCAAGGAACATTCCGCCTGACACCTTTACATACTCGATAGGTGGTGGTGCAGGATCTCTGGAAGTGATTTTTATTATATGGGGATCGCCTATTTTCCCTTCTTGTATCATATCCCTTACTTTTTTGAAGTTATGGTCAAAGCGTCTGTTGAAGCCTACCTGGAATTTGACTCCTGCTTTCTCAACAGCTTTAAGAGCAGCATCAATCCTGGTAAGATCATAGTCAATCGGCTTCTCACAGAAAATATGCTTGCCTGCTTCTGCTGCTTCTATCGTTATTCTTGAATGTGTATCTGTTGAAGAGCATATAAGCACTGCATCTATCTCCGGATCCTTCAGTATCTCCTTATAATCGCTTACAATTTTGGGTATGCCGAGATTCTCAGCCCATACCCTTATACCTTCAATATCTATATCAGAAACAGCCTTTACTTCTGCATCAGGTATATAAAATTTGATGTTCTCTGTATGTATCTTTCCTATACGGCCTGCCCCGATTACTCCTACTCTAATTTTCCTTGCCATTTTAGCAGCTCCTTCTTCATTAATTTGTGATTACAAGCCTGTTTTCTCTGAGATGAACCGTCTTGCCTTAATCGCATATTCCAACGGATTTGCTTTTGCCGGATCCTGCTCGGCTTCAACAACAAACCAACCGGAATAGCAGGTTTCCTCCAGCACTTTGAAAAGAGGGTCAAAATCAATCATTCCGTCGCCGGGAACCGTAAATACTCCCTCCCTGACGCCCTGAAGAAAGCTCATATGATCCTTGTATACCTTATCCAATACCTCTTTCCTTATATCCTTAAGATGTACATGCTTTATTCTCCCGGCATATTTTCTGAGGACTTCCTCAGGATCAATACCACTAAAGGTAAGGTGGCCTGTATCAAAGAGCAAATAGACGTATTTAGGATCTGTCATCTCCATCAGCTTATCAATTTCTTCCATTGTCTGTACTCCTGTGCCCATATGATGATGATAAGCCAATATCATACCCTTTTCAGCAGCAAGTCTGCCAAGAATATCCAGACCTTCAGCAAGCCTATTCCACTCTCCCTCTGTAAACACCGGCTTCTTATCAATCACCGGAACATCTATCATTCCCTGTATGCTGTGACCCTGCTCCGACACACCTATTACCCCCGCTCCCATTGTATGCAGGAAATCCCTTTGCTTGATAAATGCATCTACAGTTTCCTGAAGCGGTTTTGTTGTAAGGAAAGAGCTGAACCACGCATTACATATCGTTATACCTCTTAGCTCAAGGGCTTTCTTCAGCTCCTTGGGGTCCTTGGGATATTTGTTTCCAATTTCACTGCCGCTGAAGCCTGCCAATGCCATTTCACTCACACATTGTTCGAAGGTGTTCATGCTGCCCAGATCAGGCATATCGTCATTTGTCCAGGCTATCGGTGCAATACCCAGCTTTACTTTATTCTTGTCAAACATTTTAACCCCGCCTTTTCTAATATTTACGTGCTTTTTCTATATTCAGTCTCATTTCCTCATAGGCTTCCTTACCCCTTGGGCTATTGGTCACTGCTGCAACCCCTGCCCTCCACCAGGCTTCGTAGCCATCGGTCATTGTCTTTGGGAGGACTTTTATATCGATTAATGTTGATACATTCTGCTTTTCAGAATCTTTAACCGCTGCTCTCAACTCAGCTTCATTGCGGACTGTGTATGTCTTGCAGCCATAACTTTCTGCATTCTTTGCAAAGTCTACAGGCACAAGCTTTCCATCCAGATTGCCTGTCTCAGGATTCCTGAAGCGGAACTCAGTGCAGAAACTGCCCATTCCGTTACCCATTTGCAGGTTGTTAATACAACCGAAGGACATATTGTCAAAGAGCACTACATTGACCTTCTTCCTTTCCTGTATGGAAGTAGGAAGCTCAGAGTGAGACATCATGTATGCTCCGTCGCCCACAAAGGCATATACCTCATGGTCAGGGCATGCCAGCTTTACTCCAAGGGCTGCGTTTACCTCATAGCCCATACAGGAATACCCATATTCCATATTATAGGTTCCTGGTTTTTTTGCTCTCCATACCCTCTGCATATCTCCGGGAAGACTTCCTGAAGCACCGACTACTACGGCATCCTCCCTCAGCATTTCATCCAGTATGCCTAACGCCCTGGTCTGTGTCAGATATGAACCGGTCTCTTCGCCGAATTCCTCTATTACATGGTCTATATGTCCAGCAACCTCAGGCTTGAAGCCCTTGCCTGTGTATTCTATGCTGTAGAGCCTGGAAAGCTCAGATACCCACTTTTCCTTTGCTTCTTTTATCTCTCCTGTATAGGAGGATCTGTAGCCTGTTTTCTCCAGCCGCTCTGACAGAGCTTCAAGTGCTGCTCTGGCGTCAGCAACTACCTTTACCGCATCAAGCTTATATGCATCAAATTCCGCTGCATTGATATTTATAAAATCCACCTGGGGATTCTGGAACAGCCATTTTGATGCTGTTGTAAAGTCTGTATATCTTGTGCCAACACCTATAACAAGGTCGGCTTCCTTTGCAATGAGATTTGCTGCCAGATTTCCTGTTGTTCCTATACCCCCAAGATTGAGACTGTGGCTCCATATAACGGCGCTTTTTCCCGCCTGTGTCTCCCCAAAGGGTATGTTGAACTTCTCCGCAAACACTCTTAAGGCATCCGCTGCTTCCGAATACCTTACTCCGCCGCCGCATATCAGTATTGGTTTTTTCTTACTCTTTATCATCTCCACCGCATCTTTTATTGCTTCCTTTGTCGGAAGTCTTCGTTCTATACGGTGTACTCTCTTTTTGAAAAATTCAACAGGGTAGTCATAGGCTTCCCCTTCCACATCCTGTGGAAGTGCAATAGTTACAGCCCCAGTATCGGCAGGATCTGTCAAAACCCGCATTGCATTTATCATTGCAGACATCAACTGTTCCGGACGGCTTACACGGTCCCAGTACCTGCTTACTGCCTTGAAAGCATCATTGGTAGTAACTGTATAATCATTGAAGCTGTCTATCTGCTGCAGAACCGGATCCGGCTGTCTTGATGCATAGGTATCTCCCGGCAGGAACAGCACAGGTATACGGTTTGCACTGGCTGTAGCTGCTGCTGTTACCATGTTGGCCGCACCGGGCCCTACTGATGAGGTACAGGCATATATCTGTTTCCTGTGCATTTGCTTGGCAAAGCCTATTGCGCTGTGGGCCATTCCCTGTTCATTCCTACCCTGATGAACTGTCAGCTCTCCGCGATCCTGCTCAAGTGCCTGGCCTAAACCCAGGACATTTCCATGACCGAAAACTGTGAATATACCCTTAACGAATTTTATCTCCTCTCCGTCAAACTCCACGTACTGTTTATCCAGAAATCTTATCAGTGCCTGAGCCATTGTCAGTCTTACGGTTTGCATCGTCTTACCCCCTTTTAATGAATCTTTTCTAAACTTATTTATCCGGCCATATTTTGGCGTCTTCTTTTGTAACCCACAAGTGCTCGGGTATAAAAATTGGTTGTATATATGGATTGCCATCAAGATGCCTGATGACCCACAAATAGTACATTGCATATCCTGGGGCGGTTGCCTGTGGGTGTGTCATTCCTTCTGTTATTTTTACAGTATCGTTGTTCCTTACCTTCAGTACATTCTCTCCTACTTCAGCATATCCAAAGCCGTTTTCCGGATTGAATTTGTAAAAATATATTTCCGGCTGCGGGTGGTGGTGGGGGGGATAGCTGGACCATTTTCCGGGATGATCTATTACTTCTCCCAAAACAAGATTTGCATCCTTGGCATTGCTGTAGTCGAAAATTGTCCTTACCGTCCTTGTAGAAGTCTCCTTCATGGTTCCCTTACCCCTCTGCTCACTGCGGCACTCTTCCGGAGTATACAGTTTTGCTTCGAAGGTCTTATCGTTCAAGGTTGCAGTAACCGCCAGCTCTGTACCATCCATAAATGCTTCAATTCCTATACTGACTCCTGCAGGCACATGAAGGCACCAGGGCTCCTGGCCAAAGCAGTTGTCCCTCTTGGCGGTGACTTCCTTGTCCAGCCATTTGAATATGACCTCTCCGCTGATTAAAAGGTATGCTCTTTCTTTCTGATCATCATTTGTTTCCTTGTCTCCGGCATTCAGCTTGAGTATTCCAAAATCCATCATCATTTCTGAGCTTTTGCCGTCCAACTCTGTTATCGAATTATAGCCAATAGAAAATGGCTGTCTTTGTTTAATAATCATATATCCATCTTCCTTCTAATAAATTACTGCGAGATTCTGCAGTCTATCTGTTTTTCCTTTCATCCAGTATAATAGCAACAACTATTATCAAACCCTTTACTATCTGCTGCCAGTATGCCGATACATTCAACAGATCCAATCCATTGTTCAGTATACCTATAATTAATGCTCCAACCATGGTTCCCCATATAGTTCCTATACCACCGGAGAAGCTGGTTCCGCCTATAACTGCAGAGGCTATCGCATCAAGCTCATAACCAGTTCCCAAACCAGGCTGCCCCGAGCTTATTCTTGATGAAAGCACTACTCCCGCAAGACCTGATAATAAACCGGCATAGGTATATATAAGTATAAGCATCTTTCCTACATCAAGGCCGGAAATCTTGGCTGCCTGTTCATTACCGCCGATAGCATATATATGTCTGCCGAATTTTGTGTTGTTCAACATTATGTGAGTTATTACAGCCATGGCGATAAGTATGATTATCGGAAAAGGTATACCAAGAAGCTCTCCCTGTCCTATGAAATTATAAGAATCAGTCAGGCTGCTTACGGGTCTACCGTCACTGTATAAAAGTGCAAAGCCTCTTGCAATTGTCATCATACCCAGAGTTGCAATAAATGGAGGGATCTTGAACTTTGCTATTGTCCACCCGTTTAGGAATCCGCATAATACACCCACCAGTATACCGGCAAGTAAAGGTACTATAACAGGAAGCTTCCCTGCAAGACCCGGATACATTGCTGCCTCCCATCCGGCTTTCTGAGCAAAACTTGATGCAATAACCGCAGACAGTGCGATAACCGAACCGGAAGATAAGTCAATACCGGTGGTTATAATAACAATCGTAACACCCATGCCAATGAGCCCTATAACCGATATCTGCCTTACTACATTTAAAAGATTTCTGGTCTTCAGAAATGCCGGTGATAAAACAGACATCAAAATGAATAAACCTAATAATATCAATACTATTCCGTATTTCCTGGCAAATGCTTTGGAAACTGATTTAAAATCCGTCTTGCCGTCGATATTCTCATTCAGCTGCTTCTCATTGTTGATTTCCATCACAATTTAAACCTCCTCAACTAATCAGTTTTGTCAATTTAGGTTACCTGTTGCACATTTCATTATCTTTTCCTGATCCAGGTCTTCTCTTAAGAACTCTCCAGTCATCCTGCCCTCGTGCATGACTATGACCCTATCGCTCATTCCCAATACCTCAGGCATTTCCGAAGATATCATTATTATCGCTTTCCCCTCTTGGGCAAGCTTGGACATAAGCTTGTGGATCTCAGCCTTGGCTCCTACATCTATTCCTCTGGTAGGCTCATCAAGAATCAGTATATCAGGTGTGGTAAGCAGCCATCTTGACACCAGAACCTTCTGCTGGTTTCCGCCGCTTAGAAGCTTGATGAACTGATTCAGATGGGGTGTTTTTATACCTAATCTACTTTTCTCCTCAGTACAAGTAGAATTGATTTCTTTCTTGTCTAACAACATGCCTTTCTTGAACTTGTCAATACTTGCAACAGTCATGTTGTCCTTTACAGACAACACTCCCATTATACCGGTCTTCTTGCGGTCTTCAGTCAGAAAAGCCATCTTATACCTTATTGCATCCTTTGGTGATTTTATATTTACTTGCTCACCACTAATATAAATTTCTCCGGAATCATATCCTTCAATGCCGAAAATACTCTCCATAACCTCCGTTCTTCCGGCACCCATAAGTCCTGCTACCCCCAGTATCTCCCCTCTTTTTAGGTCAAAGCTTATATCTCTGAACTTGCCCGCCAGACTGAGGTTTCTTACTGATAATATTACTTCTCCTATCTCGGCTTCTTCCTTATGAAAAATCTGCTTCAGCTCCCTGCCCACCATCATTGTTATCAAACCATTCTTATCTATTGATTCGGCAGGCACTGTTGCAATATGCTGTCCATCTCTGAAAACTGTGATATCGTCGGATATCTTGAATACCTCATCCATTTTGTGAGTTATATAAATAATTGAAACACCTTTTTCCTTCAACCCTCTGATTATCTTGAACAGATGTTCAACTTCCTTCTCGGTAATCGCAGATGTCGGTTCATCCATTATTATCAGATTGGAATTATAGGAAATTGCTTTTGCAATCTCTACTATCTGTGTATTTGCAATACTCAAATCCTTCATCAGCATTTTAGGATCGATATTAATCTCTAGTCTCTCAAAAAGCTTTTCAGTATCAGCAATCATTTTTTTCTTATCAATTAAGCCAAACTTATTTACCGGTTCTCTCCCTAAGAATATATTTTCCGCAACCGCCATGTAAGGAATAGGGCTAAGCTCCTGATGAATCATCGAAATACCCATTTTCAGTGCTGTACTTGTGTTAGGTATCTCCACTTTCTCGCCGTTAAACGTGATGGTGCCTCCATCAGGATTGTACATACCAATAAGTACCTTCATCAAAGTTGATTTTCCCGCTCCATTTTCACCCATCAAGGCATGTACTGTTCCTTTCCTTACATTGAGCTTGACCTTGTCAAGAGCTACAACTCCCGGGAAAACCTTAGTAATATTCTCCATCATTAAGATGTAATCGGTTTCCATAAAGACACCCCTTTAATAATGCTGTTTTTAGTAGGCAGCCACTTGGCTCGCCATAATAGCCGATCCAAGTGGCTGCTTGTTTGAATGATATTACTTGAACTCTTTGTAATTCTCTGGGGTAACGAGCTGGAATGGTATCCAAACACGGTTTTCCACATTTTCACCTTTTGCAAGTGAAAAAGCTGCTTTTATCGCTCCGCCGCCCTGTCCTGATGCATCCTGGAATACTGTACAATCCAGCTTGCCTGCTTCCAGCTCAGCTATTGCATCCGGAGTCGCATCAACGCCGCCAACTATGATTTCGCCGAGTTTGCCTGCTGCTTCAATTGCTTTCAGTGCTCCAAGAGCCATATCATCATTGTTGGAAGCAACAGCATCAATCTGTTTTCCGGAAGACAGCCAGTTCTCCATAAGGCTCATGCCTTCTTCCCTTGACCAGTTAGCAGTCTGCTCCATTATGATCTCTATGTCGGGGTATTTCTTGACAACTTCTTTTACGCCTTCAGTTCTCATTATTGCAGCTTCGTTATCAAGCTTGCCTATCATAATAACGACATTACCTTTTCCGCCAAGCTTCTCTGCGATAAATTCCATCTGGAAGATACCTGCATCGATAGACTCTGAGCCAACGAATACTACATCGTCAGGAAGGTTTCCTGGAAGTCTGTTTACATATACCAACGGAACCTTTGCTTCTGCGCAGGCTGTGTTTATAGGCTCAGTTGCCTCTGTATTAACAGGAACCACCACTATTGCGCTCATTCCCTGAGAAATGAAGTTTTCAACCTGTGAAAGCTGTTTTGCTGCGTCTTCCTTAGCATCAACATATGTAATTTCTGCGTCGGAACCTAATGTTGCTGCATACTCTTCCATACCATCTTTCATATACATAAGGAAGGTATCATCAAAGTTGGATATAGATACACCAATTTTGACTTTTCCACCTTCAGCAGGTGCCGATTCATCTGATGCTGCAGGCTGTGGTTCACTCTTTGCACACCCTGTCATAAGCATCGTGAGGCAAAATACCAATGCCAATACCATAGCAAGTGTTTTCTTAGCTGTCATTATAATTCCCCCTTTAAAATTTGTATTTATATAATCTCATATTACTGTATAGAAATATGGGATTATAGTCATAGTTACAAGGAATGATCCTGTTATTCAATGGTGATCAGTTCATTCCTCCTGAAGGCTTCTGTTGCAGCATATGCCACTTTGGTTGAGAGAGTACCGTCATATACTGTTACTTCAGGCCTTCTGCCCTCCAATATACAATTTACAAACTCCTGAACCTCGTTGAGGTAGGACTGATCGAATCTCTCGATGAACCCTGATACACATTCCTGAACGGCTCCGTTCTGATCAAAGATTGTGACCAGATTTTTCTGAGGAACCGAGCTTACCCTTAGTGTTGCCTTTGTACCAACAATCTCAGTCTCCACATGATAACCATGGGGTGCGGTCCTTCCTACATAAAGCATGGCCATTGTGCCGTTTTTGAACTGCATCATTGCACATGCGTTATCACAGTCTCCGTACTCTGCAAACTCTTTATGCAAATAGCTTCCTCCTATTGCATATACTTTCTCCGGCTCTGAGCTTAAGTACCACCTTGCCAGATCAATATCATGTATCGCCATATCCAGGAATATCCCCCCGCTGGTCCTTGCAAAACGTATTGCTCCTTCAACAAGGCTCTCGGGATCAAGTCCATAAGCCCTTACCATGATAGGATCCCCTATAGAGCCTTCTTTGATTTTTTGCTTTGCATAAGCATAGGATGAATCATATCTTCTCATAAAGCCAAGCATAAAAACCTTGTCCGTATGTTTTTCCACAACCTTTTCAGCAGCCAGACACTCCTCAATATTTATTCCAAGAGGTTTTTCACAAAATACATGCAGTCCGGCTTCCAAAGCAGCCTCAATATGCTTACAGTGCTCACCGGAGGGTGAAGCTATAAGTACAGCCTCCAACTCTTTATTACGAATCATTTCGTAATAGTCTGTGTATCCATATGGTATTCCCCATTGATCCTTGGCCTGTTTTACCTCGTCTTCAACGACGCTGCACACAGCCGACAGCTCTGCATTAGGAATCCTAAAAGCTACATTTTCGGCATGTTTCTTACCTAAACGACCCAGACCGACGACTCCAACTCTAACCTTTTTCATGCTCTCCCTCCGCAAACAGAAAATTTCGTAAACGTTTTCATGAATATTTATATTAATAATACAATGATTTTTAATTTTCTGTCAATATATAAAATCATCATAAAATTGTTAATATATTAACACCTTGGCTGTTTAGCAATATTCCTAGCTCCTATATTTTTTAATTTTTAATTGGCTGATTTTGGCATGAAACATGCATAACAAGTGTATATTAATAACATTTCTGTTGTTTTTCCGTTCATTTTATTGTGTTTTATTGTAAACGTTTGTTTTATTGCAATAAATAAAAGGCCATATAATCATCAAGACAGCCTTAACGACAGAATGGCCTTTTATTTATTACCTTAACCTATGACAGACAGCAAAAAGTCTCATTATTCTCTCAGCCGTATTCTGTAGAAGAATCCTGCTGTTATCGATTGCTTCTCTTAGGGTCATAGGCTTATCTACTATTGAGAATATCGAGTTGATACCATTATCATACAATACCTCTGCTCCATCCCCTATCCCACCGGCGATTGCTATAACAGGTACTTTGTATTTGGCTGCCAGCTGTGCAACGCCGTAAGGTGTTTTTCCAAATACTGTCTGCTTATCCATCATACCCTCTCCGGTTATTACCAGATCTGCACTTTTCAGTTTCTCCTCCAATCCGGTTGCTTCTATCACAATATCTATCCCCTTCTTTAGATCCGCATTCAGAAAGGCTAATAAGCCTGCCCCCATACCTCCTGCGGCTCCTGCACCCGGAACATTTCTCAGCGGCATACCGTAAGCTTTTTCTAGTATTATTCCATACTTCTCAAGATTATCATCCAACAGTCTGACCATATCGTTGTTTGCACCCTTTTGTGGACCAAAAACATATGATGCTCCGTTTTTTCCTGTAAGGGGGTTTGAAACATCACAAGCTGCTGTTATTACACATTCTGCTAACCTTTGATCCATACCTGTCCTATCTATTTTTACAAGCTCCTTCAGCGCTCCCCCGCCAAAGCCTATATCTCTTCCCTCTCCATCCAACAATTTAACTCCAAGCGCAGCTGCCATTCCTGCTCCACCATCATTGGTAGCGCTTCCGCCAATACCCATTATTATGCTTCTACATCCCATATCCAGAGCATGTTTGATAAGCTGTCCTGTTCCAAAGGTTGTAGTTATTAACGGATTCCTTTCTTCTTCCTTCAATAATGTCAGTCCGGAAGCAGCAGCCATTTCGATAACTGCAGTCTTTCCATCTCCCAATATCCCATAAAAAGAATCAACTTCTCTGCATAATGGATCCAATGCCTTTACTGAGATTATTCTTCCTCCTGTGGCATCAACCAGGGATTGAACAGTCCCTTCCCCTCCGTCTGCCATTGGAATCTTGATAATATCTATGTCGCTGTATACCCTTCTTATACCAGTTTCAACAGCATCTGCTGCTTCCAATGCAGATAGACTGCCCTTAAATGAATCTGGTGCTATTATAATTTTCATATGCAACCACCCTTCTATTATTTTAATTAAGTATATAGTATTATACCTACAGAATAAATGTATATATCACACAATTTTCATTGCTTATTGAAGCCTTTTTTTGTGCATAAAAAACAAAGATATGGAATAACCATATCTAATCAAACAGCATAGTCAATTTTTTCTGCTAAACTCTGTATTGCTGACTGTTACAGCTCATTTAGGACTATTCCGATATAAATCAGCATGCAATTGAATGGTACGGTAACATCAATATCATATAATTCCTTAAATTTGTTCAATCTATAAATAAGTGTATTCCTGTGTATATAAAGAACCTGGGCAGTATCTTTCACCCTCATACTATTTTCAAAATATGCTTTGATTGTGGCAAGCAGCTCTTGAGACTGTTGGTCCAATGACCTATCGAAAATTCTCCCCAAGCTCTTCAGGTACTCCTCTTTATTATCAGAGGATAATTGTCTAAGCAGAAGCTGAAGCTTAAAATCCTGGCAGAAGTACATTAAACCCTTTGAGTTGAGCTTCTTTCCTACATTCAAAGTTCTGTCTGCGATTCGGTAAGAAGAGCTGTAGTCATTAAGTCTATTGCATTGGGTTCCTACCCCGAAGCATAAACCAAGGCCGGTCTTCTGACGTACCGCTTCCTCAACCTTCAAACAATATTCAGTTATATTATCACTGTTCTTTTTTAAAATGACGAATCTTTCCTTTGAAATACTAGCTACCACATCGCTGCTGTAGTCAGACATGTCAATCATTATGTCTGTTATTTGCTGTTTCAAGCTCTGCAGAACTATTTCAGACCTTACTCCATTGTCATCAGCCAATTCTGAAAATCCGCATACATCCGATACTATAACAACTCTGGAAATATCATAGTCAAAATTTACAAGCTTTGCTCTGGAGTACAACAACTCCATATCGCTGCCTTCCACATATTTTATAAGTTCTTTTGCAAAGCTACTTATCGCCCTTAAATGGAAAAGCTCCATTCGTTTCCTTTCTTCCTCCTGCAGCATAAGTTCAACCAATTCCTTGACTATGAGTCCATACCCTTCAACCTCTGAAGGTTCTCCAGTAATTCCTACAACAGCAATTACTTCACCTTTATCAATAATAGGTACGTTTACTCCTTTTTTACAGCCTTCATAATGAACAATACTGTTCTCGTCAACCAAAACGGTTTCTCCTCTTTCAGCAGCCAGCTTGCCTGGCATATGGAGAGTCCCAACTCTTTCAGCATCTCCCGATGCTATTATTGCACCGTCAATACCTATAACATTTATATTCTTACCCAATATATTCATAAGTCTCTC
>JAWLHF010000016.1:0-38777 GCA_041690515.1 Clostridiaceae bacterium
CTTATGCTGCAGGCGCAAACTCCCCATTTTATGCAGATGCACTCAGGGGATATAGATACCGCAAGACTTAAGGCTTTTGCGGAACAGAACGGCAGTGTTGATGGGTTTCAGGTGATTGAATTTGTAAATGTGGATGCTGCGCGCATTATAATTGGCGGAAGCTCCCTGGCAGATAATGTCCAGGATAACGGTTTTTCAGTGCAGGGCAGAGAATTCGACTATCTCCTTGATTTGGATGGAAACATCATAAACCCATCCGAAGGAGAGCTTTATGTTCCAATATGCTATATGAAGGACAACACAGCAAAGATCGGTGACAAGGCAGTGATAAGCGGAAAGGAATTTACCATTGCGGGATTTCTCCGGGACTCCCAGATGAATTCCATGTTATCTTCCTCAAAGAGGTTCCTTGTCAATGAAAATGACTTTGCAGAAATAAAAAGCCTGGGAAACACTGAGTATCTGATAGAGTTCAGGCTGAAGGACTTGTCGGCTTTGGGCGAATTTGAAGCCGCTTACGCCAACCAAGGACTTGAAGCCAACGGGCCGACGCTTACTTATCAGCTTTTCAAAACCATTAATGCTATTTCAGACGGGATGATGATTGCGGTCATACTTTTTGTAAGCATGCTTGTAGTAGCAATCGCCTTTATGTGCATACGCTTTACGCTCCTCGCCAAAATTGAGGATGACTACGGTGAAATAGGAGTTATGAAAGCAATAGGGCTGCGCATTTCCGACATAAAGAAGATCTATCTTGCAAAATATGCAGCAATTGCAGCGGCAGGCTGTATTCTAGGATTAGTATTTTCCTTAGTGTTCAGAGGTGTACTTCTTGAAAACATCCGGCTTTATATGGGTGAAAGCGATAATTCCTCCTTAGCCATGCTCTTTGGAATAGTAGGGGTACTGCTTGTGTTCCTAGCCATTATCACCTATGTGTGGCTTGTACTGAAACGCTTTCGGAAGATTTCCGCAGCAGAAGCAATACGCTTCGGCACTTCACAGGAAAAACCGACAGGGGCAAAGGGTTTTAGCCTGTGCAGTAACAGATTGTTTGATACCAATATTTTTCTCGGTATCAAAGATGTACTGTCAAGGAAGCGACTTTACGGTACAATGCTTGCGGTACTTGTGATTTCGTCATTTATCATCATTGTACCTCAGAATCTGTACAACACCATTTCCTCAAAAAGCTTCATCAGGTATATGGGAATAGGGAGCTACGATATGCGTATCGATATTCAGCAGACTGACGATATTTCAAAAAAAGCTTCGGAAATTTCCAGGATGATGGAGGCTGACACCGGTATTTCAAAACATACTGTGCTTACGACAAAAATATTTACCCTATTGACTGATAGCGGCTCGGAGAAAAGTATAAAAATAGAGCTGGGCGATCACTCTGCATTCCCTGTGGAATATTCCAAAGGCAAAGCCCCTGCTGCAGCAGATGAAATTGCCCTATCTGCAATAAATGCCAATGAGCTGGGTAAAAAAATCGGGGATGTAATAACGATTTCTGCGGGGAACAGTGTAAAAAACCTTACAGTATGCGGGATATATTCCGACATAACCAATGGCGGTAAAACAGCAAAGGCAGTTATCGAAGACAATTCGTCGGATGTAATGTGGTCCATTATCTGTGCGGAGTTGGCCGACAAAGCTCTTGTGAATGACACGGTAATGAAATATGCGGATAAGTTTGGTTTTGCAAAGGTAACGGGAGTGAATGGCTATATTCAACAGACCTTCGGCTCTACCATAAGCTCAGTTAAAAAAGCCTCTTACGTCTCAATTGCCGTTGCACTGGCTATAGCCACATTGGTTACACTTTTATTTATGAAAATGCTTATAGCAAAAGACAGATGTTCCATTGCCGTAATGAAAGCCTTTGGTTTTACAAACTCTGATATAACGATGCAGTATATCACACGCTCGGTTTTTATACTGATCATCGGAATCCTTCTGGGTACACTTTTGGCAAATACTCTTGGAGAACTGCTTGCAGGCGCAGCCATATCCTCCTTCGGAGCATCAGCCTTCAGGTTCACGGTCAACCCTCTTACAGCATACATTCTTTGCCCGCTTATTATGATATGTGTGGTGCTTGTTGCAACAATATTCGGCGCATCAAGCGCAGGAAAAATAAAAATATCTGCAAATATAAAGGAGTAGAATATGAATAAGATAATTATCGGTGAAAACATAGTAAAATCCTTCGGAGAAGGCGACGAAAAGCATAATGCCCTGGACGGTGTTTCCATAGAAATAGAAGCAGGTGAGTTCGTTTCAATCATGGGACCTTCAGGCTCCGGAAAATCTACCCTGATGTTTGCACTAAGCGGAATGGACAGCATCGACAGCGGAAAGGTTGCATTTGAAGGCAGGGAGCTGTCAGAGGCAGGAGAAAATGAGCTTTCAGACATACGCAGAACAAAAATGGGTTTTGTTTTTCAACAGCCGACCATGCTGAAGAACCTGAATATCATAGACAACATCATTCTACCCTCGATGCGTGACAACAGAAAGAATAGCACTGATATTTCAAAGAAGGCAGTAGAGCTTATGGAAAGGGTAGGCATTGCAGAGCTTAAGAATCGCAACATCACACAGGTTTCCGGAGGTCAGCTCCAGCGTGCCGGAATATGCCGCGCCCTTATGAACAACCCAAGGATAATCTTCGGAGACGAGCCAACAGGCGCACTCAACTCAAAATCCGCCCAAGAGATCATGGACATATTCTCAGAAATCAACCAAGATGGCACAGCAGTAATGCTAGTAACCCACGACGCAAAAGTAGCAGCCAGGACGGAACGCATCATGTTCATGCGAGACGGAAAAATAGTAAGCCAGCTTAAGCTTCCGAAGTACGAGGGGTCAGATATTGACGGCAGGGTGGAGGAAGTATCGGCGAAGATGCGGGAGATTGGGATATGATGTTGGGAGAATGATATTTATGACTATATAGTTAGTAAAAGGCAATTAATGATTAATGTTAATTGCTTTTTTGTTCGTAGGAGAGGGGATACAAATTCTATGCCCATGTGATGATTGTTTAATAATTGTATTATTAGCGTGGTAGTAATATAATAAAATTGTTATATTTTATATAGTTTTGTAAATAAAGGTTTTCAAAAATATAAAAGTTATACGGCAGATGGTGCAGATTGGTTTATATAAGAAGTACGATTTCTATATTGCGTATTGGTAATATAATGTGTAATAAGATTATTTATATGATTTGAAGGAGAAATCAAATGTTAGAGAAAAACAGCAAACCAATGTTCTATACCTTACTTATTCCTTTCTACTTTTTAGTTTTAGTTTGCTTGGTTGGAATGAGCATCGGAAGTATTGAGTGGCTCTATGCTTTAGCATCTGCCATATCAATAATAATAGCTGCGTGGGGTCTGAGCAGATATAACAGCTTAGTGATAAACACCATAGGGCTGACGATTTTTGCTGCTATGGGTGGAAATCTAATCTATACTACGCTTAATCGAACTTTCCGAACAGGACCTTGGAAGTTCAATATTTACATTGGAATTATACTAATTTTAATTGGGTTGATTGCTTTCATCTATGATATTGTAAAGTTAAAAGGCAAGTGAAAGTGAATGAACTTCTATGTAAAGTGTTCATTAATTATGTAAATGGTATTAAGTACTATTAACTAGCTCAAATGATAAAAAGTTGCACAATAAAAGAAGTTGAAGGGAGATCATTATGGTTAACGTAACACCAAGCTTTAACTTAAATGGACAGTGTGAAGAGGCTATAATATTATATCAAAAGGCATTTGGCGCAAAAACTAAGTTTATTATGTGATATTCAGATGCTGACGAGAGTGATTGGAATCATCCACTGACTGATGAACAAAAAAAAATGGTCTATCACGCAGAAGTGCTTATAGGGAATCAGCGAGTGTTTTTCTCGGATATTTTAGATTTTGACCTATCAAAAGGTACATCACTATTTTTAGTAATAACTTTTGAAGAAGCTGCAAGTGTTAAAAAGGCATATGAAATTCTAAAAGAAGGAAGTACAATAGTATATCCAATGAAAAGTACCACTTATAGTTCTTGTTTTGTCTCTTTAGTGGATAAATTCGGATTCCGTTGGGTATTAATGACTGAACAGACTGAAAAGTAAGAAAAACACTCCAATGTATATTTAGGTTCAAACTCCTATGCGGAGTTCGCTAGATGAGGGGGTAAACATGGAAAACACATCAAAAATAAGGTATCATTTAAGAACTTCCATAGTTCTGGGATCGTTTGCCTTTGGTTTCATGTCATTTATACTGCCTATTTACAGCAAGAGCATTGGCGGGAATGCGTTGACTATCGGAGGGTTGTTTTCAATATTCAGCGTTGTTGCCTTGATACTAAGGCCGTTTATTGGAAGGGGTATAGACCGATATGGAAGGAAAGCTTTTTTTGTCGCTGCATTTCTCTTTTATGGGATCTCAATGCTGATGTTCTCATATTCAACTAATGTGTTATCTTTATATATAAGCAGATTTATTCAAGCAATAGGTGCTTCATTTATGTGGACTTCGGCTTACTCTATTGCCATAGATATCGCAAATGAGGGAAAAAGAGGCGCTGCTATCGGACAGGTAGATGGTGCCAGCAGCAAGGGTGCATTGTACGGTGCTTTCATAGGTTTTATTGTACTAAGCAATTTTACTCTTATAAGCGGCTGGAGCATTGTATTTAAGGGTTATGCGGTTTTGTCGATAATAGCAGGTTTTATCGCATATAGATTTATTCCTGAGACAAAAGCAGCGGAGATTGAACAGACCGAATCCGACAACAATAAACTGAACAATAATTTTATGAGATTATTGCTAATAGTTTTCATTAGTTCAATATCAACGTCTATGCTTAGTCCTCTCCTTATGATTTATCTTCAGGATAGATTCACCGCTGATATCGGAGCATTGGCAACTGCATTTATTCCGGCAGCTGTTGTTTATGCATTTTTACCCTCGGTATTGGGCGGGATCAGTGATAAGTTCGGTCGGATAATGCCAATGGTTATAGGGCTGATTGGTTCAGGTTTGGTTTCTTTAGGGTTCACTCATGTATATAGCATTGTTATATTAGTTATTCTTTGGGTTATGGAATCCATAGGAATAGTCATGGCTTCGCCGGCACAGGAAGCGTTGGTTGCAGATATTGTAGGAAAGAATATTCGCGGCTCAGCCTATGGTCTATATTTGTTTGTATGCAGCCTGGGTGCAGTTATCGGTCCTTTGATGGGCGGATGGCTGTATGACTCTTTTGGCCATGCTGTACCCTTCTATCTGAATGGGGCTATTCTGTTATTTGATGCTCTTTTAGTAGTGATATTGTTTAGAAGCTATAAAAAGGTAGATTGTAATAGTGAGATGATTATTGAGTAATATCCATAGACTCTGAACAACAAGGCAACATGGATGATTGGCTTATCTTGGATAAAATTCAGGATGTAGTGGTAGGTGCAAGTATTCCGTACAATTATGACAATTCCAGGTTTAAGTAAAAACAGATACAACATTAGCTGCAACTACCATTTCCTACAGCAGAAGTGGTAGAATAGCTCTTAGGGATAATTTTATTTTTATTGGGAGGGTTAACAAATGTCAACTTATGAAAAAAGCCTTGATGTTTTAGCTGAATTGTTCGGCAAAGACTATCAGTTTGCGCTAGCAACTTAAAAAGAGAACATACCGTCTGTCAGATTCATTGATACATATTATGAAGATGGCGCATTTTACATAGTCACTTATGCAAAGTCGCACAAGGTTATAGAAATGTGCGCGAATAAAAAAGTGGCATTGTGCAATAATCTTTACCGGTTTGCTGGTACAGCACATATGTTGGGACATCCGTTGAAAGATGAAAACAAAATTATTAGAAGTAAATTGATAGAAGTGTTCTCACCCTGGTATTTTGAACATAATGATGAGACGGATGAAAATATGTGCTATGTGAAAATTGAACCGGATTCCGGGTTCTTTTACAAAGATGGAACAGGGTATAAGGTGGATTTTAATTCAAAAACTGCAGAAGAATTTCCATTTGAGTTTGATATAGTGAATATAGATTGAGCTTCAATTTTCAAATCTATATTATTGGAGGTTTAGAAATGACTAAGGATGAATTGATAGAATACTGCCGGAACAAGCCCGGTGTTACGGTCGAATTTCCCTTTGACAGCTCATGTATGTCCTTCAAGCTGGTCAGCAAATTCTTTGCATTCATGAATATCAATAAGGATAAGGATGAAATCAGCCTGAAGTGTGATCCATGGCTTGCAGTTGCATTCCGGGAGCAGTACGAAGGGGTAACACCCGGATACCATTTGAATAAGAAGCACTGGAATACAGTAGATGCCGACCTTGATGTCCCGAAAGAGAAAGTGCTTGAAATGATTGATATGTCCTACAATCTTATACATAAGAGCTTGAAGAAGCAGGAGAGGGAGGCATTGTCCAGGCTGGGAGGATAGAGCTGCATCAATCTTTAGAAAAGCAAAATAGGTTTGTCTTCAAATATATATTAATAAGAAAATTCATGATAATATAAAATATATCTTATTGATAATTATTATCCTTTAAATATGAGATACGGATGATGATATATAAATATTTTGAAATCGGCATTCTGTATCTAAAGATTTATTTTTTTGATTGTAATATGCAAAATTGTAATAGAAAAAATTTATTTAATAACTTTAACAAATTAGGCCTAATATTTAAAATTTATAATAAAGATCTGACTAAAGATAAGTTTGCTGCAGAATTAATATAAAAATGTCCAAAAGGGTTGATATTAGCAGTATGTGGAAAAACCCCAAAATAAACGACGCATTTAAATCGCTTTAGAGCGATTTTTTTTGTTGGGGTAATGGAATAACCCTATGAGAATTTTTGCTGATAGAGGCGAAATATGAAAGTTGGGGGTAAAAGTACGCAATTGGGTAAATAAGACATAAAAATCAACCTGAAGTATATAGGACAAGTTCTTGTAAATAAAAAATGATTAAAAGACGATTAAATATTGTAGAGTGTATTTGATTCCATCTTTTGTCCACGAACTGCTCTCCACATTTGCCGCAACTTGCTCTCTTAATTTGCCACGGCAGTTTGGAAAGGACGCCATGACTTTCGCCATGGCAGATCCTATGGTAATTCTCCAGCAATAACAGTTCTGATCATATGATCGTCAATAAGTTTCTTGGCACGCTGTGCCGCAAACATCAGTGCGTGAGTTGCTACCTTGTTGATGGCTCTCGCTGAACCGGCAGAATACCGATATATTTCATCCACTGCCTTTTCGGTAAATATCTCCGATGAGCTTTGTGCATATTTGAGATGTGCGGCGATATATTCTTCCGTCTGAGCTCTGTCAAATTGAGGAATCTCACACTTGATATCAATACGCTGACGGATGGCGGCATATCGCTGGAGTTTCAGTTTATCCCATAATTCATTCTGACCAACAAGTATTAGCGCCATAGGATTGAGAGAGTCCATTTTGTAGTTCATCAGAAAGCGTATCTCCTCAAGGGTTTCCTTGTCCAGAAGATGTGCTTCATCAACTATTGTAACAACGTTTTTCCCCTGAACTCCTCGTATGACCTCCAGTTGTTGATGTAGCTGGCGTTTGGAGTCTCCTCGGTAGAATTTCGATTCGATCCCCAGCTGATCCAGCAAACCCTTGTAGAACCATCTGGGGGTCAGCTTGGAATCAGATAGATAGAGCACTTGATATTTATCACTCGGCAGCATAGATGCGAATTTCCTGATAGCAGTTGACTTGCCGCAACCGACATCTGCTGTTACCAGTGCAAACAGTCGCTTCTCAGCGGCAAATTCAAGCCGGCTTAGTGTTTCATCCAACATGGGTGATAGATACAATCCATCCACTGCGATGCTATTGATAAACGGTGTATGCTTCATCTCGAAGAAGGCTTCATACATGGTCATCCACCCCCTTGTTCTTGCTGAAGATAACAGCTACCTCCTTGCGGGTGCGACCGGAGATGTTGGCTTTGTTCAGGCCATCTAGCAGTCTGGAACTTTTCGGCTTTAGTGTTGTCATTCGTTCCGGTAGTTCTGCTCTGGTGCCACAACGTTCGCCAATTACTTGCTCCTTTGCCATGAATGGGACAAAATCCGGATGATAGATCTCAACCTCGTCAGTCCAAGACGGATCATAGCGAACTTCTACTTTTCTGCCGATAAGCTGCAGACCTACTTCGTAACGTTTTCCCTCAAAGCTGATGCAGCCGGTTTTGTCTACAGTACGCTCTTCCGTATGAAGAAAAGCTTCTGTTAAAGTTCTCATATCGATGAATTTTAAGGATCGCTTATCGGTCTTAAAAGCAACCTCCGGAGCTATGCCGCCAAGTCCATGATGGGGTGATTTGTGATAATGTTCATCAATCCACAGTTTCAATAATCCGTTGAGTTCATCCAGCGTTTTGATATCCATTAAGGCTACTTCAGAAAGAAAGGAGTCGATCCTCCTGTTGAAAGCCTCAATTTTACCCTTTCCTTCGGGATGATAGGGTTTAGCAAACAAGAGCTTGATTCCTAACCGGGTGCAGGCTTTGTCAAGCCAACTTGACCGGTATTGCTTGCCGTTATCCACATAGATGGCATCCGGCTTGCCATACTGCATAATAGCTGTCCTAAGCGTATCCTCAATTACAGTAACCTGCTGATGCTCATAGAATTTTGCGGCTACAATGAACCGGGTAGCATCATCGATAAACGCAGTCAGATATACCTGTTTTTTCGCACCGTTCTTTCCAATGGGCAGATACGGTCCGTATTTGATATCCCCTTGGAAAAGCATGCAGCGCTGGGACTTTTGAAATCGCCTTGCTGCGGTTCCCTTTTGAGTGTAGATCTTCATCTGGTGGGAACCAAAGCCACGATTATGAAGATGTCGCTGCAGAGTACTGCGACTCACACTGCCTGGAAGTATAAAGTTTTCCAACTCCATAATTCGGATAATATCCTTAACAGACCTGCTGGGGCATTCTCTCCGGAGTTCCACGGCAGTGTCCACAATCTCCGGGAAATTCTCAGGCAGCAGGTTGTGCTCCCTAGTGGTAATTTGCTTGGGCTTAAGCCCCTCAAAGCCATCCTTCATGTATGCCTCATAATATCGTGAGATGGTTCGGTAGGATATTTCGTGTTGTGCCGCTAGCTTCTTCTTGAGTTCCACAATACTTTTGGGGTCAAGATTCTCGTCGAGAAGTGGCATTATGACCAACATCCTAGCAGCTGCTTGACTTTGTGCATCCTGTGTTTTCATAAAGTATTTGCTCCTTTCATTTCTTTCTATGAAGAGCATAATACTTCATGGTCAAGGACAAAATGCAAACTGGGTGTGTATCGGTAATTCCCTGTTGATCATTGCCTTGTTGACAAGACGTAACCAACGGGGTACATTCTTACGCAGGGAATCGAGTAAAGAATCCTGTTTGAGAAGAGGATAATGGACACCGTAGTGTTTAGACCACAAGGCACGTATTGCACCTTCAATATGGTTTTTGCGGCGTCGGAACTCATTCCGCCATCTCTTCAGGGTGTTATCATCGGCAAGAGGATTTTCTTGTGAGCCGTCTATTTCAGCTTGAATTGCGTCGGTTTCATAATGTTTATACGGCTGCATGCAGTCGGGTAGTTCTGTATGTAGCTTACCGCAGGATTCGCAAACCAGGCGTCTCAACCTATACCATTTAACAGCGATTTCTTCTGCTGTACAGATAAGCTTCCGGCGCTTGGTATCTCTGACTTTTAAAACACCGGAGCAGATGGGGCAGACCGATGACTCTTTACTCTTTATGAAAAATATTTGATTTCTCATTGAAAACTGTTTCGTAATGTGTTATTATGACCATGTTTTGGGGCACCACATTACGAACATCAATCTTGCCGGAGAGAGTTCATAATGAGGTGCTTTTTATTTCACCTCAATACCAGTTGATGGGATAATCCTCACTGGTATTTTAACGGACTGTAAGCGACAAAACAAGAGAGCAAATCCGATTGTTCAGAGACAATGTCACTGGGCAACCGGGAGACAAATCAAGTTAGCAAAAACAATTAACTATAGACAATGGACATATAAAACATAAAAAGCTGACATCAGAGATGATAAATAAGGATGAGTTAATGAACTTGGGCACTGTAGCATTTGATAGCCCGCAAGCATTGATAAAATCTAAAACATTATTTAATTTACAACCTGGACAAGCTTGGGCGAAGGGTTATAATTACACTCTAAGAAAAATCGATGGTAAGGAAATAATATCTGTTATCGGAGAAGATAATCAGGGATATTTTACAAAACTGCACTTCGATTTAAGTACAGGAAATTTGATACTTGCCGAACACAAGGTTTCTAATGGTGGTTATATTTATAAATGCGAAAACAAGATAGCTCTCAATAGCAATAAGAATATAAAAGCTAATTTTATCAAAGTATCACCCAATTATGAAAAAGATAATACCGTCTTAGTAAGCACTGTAATAGATCCATTGACGAAGGAATCGAAAAATGCTTTATTTATGTCTACTGATGGAGGAAAAAGTTGGGTAGATATGAGATTTAATCATACTGTTAAGCAGTTATATTTCTCAAAGGATTATGAACATGATAATACTATTTATTCAATTACAAAAGATAGTGTTTACTTTACAATTGATAAAGGAGAGAATTGGGCCAGTTTATTCAATATACCAAGGAATACAATTATCAGCTCTGATATGAGAAATGGTAATCTTGCACTTTTAACTAAAGATAAGTTGTACATTTTAACAAAGGATACTAAAATATGGAATACGATAGATGTACCATCTAATACATGGTTGGTGAGATTCCAACCCAATGGCACAGTCTTTATATGCAGTGAAAAAAACATATATAAAAGAATCAACTTAAGATGGACAAGCACTGTAACTCCAATTAGTAGTAAACCGTTGGGGATAGAGCTTTTTGAAAGCAGTTTAGTAGTATACAATGATACTGGCATATGGGTGCAAAATCAGTTAACTGATCAATGGACACAGGTTGATAATACTGGCATAAATATTAAGCGTATTTGCTATGATCCGAACATTAAAGATATATACTTTATAGGCGAAAATAATAGAATCTTCTATTTCAAAGAAAGGGGTGGTTCCATTGAAGTTATTAATGTTAAGAGTCAAGTAACCAGTGAAAATATATCATCAGTATATGGAGTTAATGAAGATATATTTTATGTTACAGATTCAAGTCAACAGTGGGAATTAATGAAAAACTAATGGAAATTTGTATTAAGGAGGTTCAAAAGATGCTAAAGAAAAAGCCCAGCTTCTTCACAGTTGTTACACTTACTGCATTGATTATACTAAGTATTACTGTACCAGTAAATTCATCGTGGACAGCTGATATGGAAGATCAAACCATTACTGCATATTGCAGCAATGGGACAGCATGCGCAAGTGGGAATATGCCGTACAAAGGTGCAGTTGCGGTACACCCTGATGAACCTGATTCTGACATTCCTTTATTTAATTTTGGAGCCCACATTACTTTGACAAGTTCAGTACCAATGTATGGCGGTGGTACTAGGACAACATTTACAGTAGAGGATATAGGTGACCAAGATTATTCATCTTATAATAGTGGAGATTTGACTTTAGGCTGGTTGGATGTATGGCAAGGTACAGGAGCTTCTGGAAGCGCAGTCTGGAATTGGTGTAATAATACTTTTGAGACTAAGATTAGGGATTACCATGCATACTGGCCATAAAAATAAATACTGGCTCATTTAATATTTAACTATAACATTCTAGGCAGATGTTTATCTGCCTAGAATGTTATTTAAAGTATCTCAATTTATTCTGGTGGCCACTTTTTTATTATATTATTATAACTAGAAGGTAGCTTATTACTCTTTATATGCTCAAACTTTATAGTTTTAGGTTTTTTACCATATTTAATTTCAAATATAATATTATCGGTTCCCACGGTGTTATGTGGTCCCAAATATGGTTGCAGAGATAAAGATATAACAAATAAACTTGTACGGTCACCGTTGGGTCTATTAATGCTAACGATTTTAACATCTGATGGACTAACACCTGGAATCTCATATAAGTACTCTGAATAATATTTATTAAGTGACTCATCAATATAAGGCATCAATAGGGTAGTAATAACATCTTGATAATCAAGTTCAGGTATCTCTATCATCGCTTTGTTTAATGGTTTTTCTCCCACATTGTAATCTGAAAGCCCGAACGCAAAAGTAATAGACCATGTTAAGAGTGCTATCAAAGATATAAACAATATTCTTTTCAATGCCGTCACCTCGCTATTTTTCTATGGTTAATTTTATTATTATATAATGTAAGTGACTTTATGTAACCCATTATGAATTATTTTATTTTAAAAATTGCATATGACCGTTTTTAGGTATGAGTAGTAACGGAACAGAAAACAGGAACAAATAATCCATTTTATACTAATGATATAGGGGATGGAAGCTATAAGATTCGAACTTCAGCTTCCATCTCCTATATCATTTACTATTTTATCGACCGATAAAAGTGATCTTAAGCCGCCCTGTTCTATCTCTTCCGGAAGCACAAAAGAATATCTGCCCATAATATTGATATGTTCATATCCAAGCGGGGACAATCGTTGAATATCAGAGTCGAAAGCCGGTTGCCCAGCTTGTTTAATGGCATCAAGAGCTACTTCAATATATTTTGTATTCCAGATAACAATAGCATTTACTACAAGCCCAAGTGCGCCTAGTTGATCTTCCTGCCCTTCACGATAGGATTGGTGTAATTCCCCTCTTTTCCCATAAAAGACAGCACGGGCTAAACTATGCCGGGATTCCCCACGGTTTAACTGTGTCAGGATTCTGCGGCGGTAATCAGGATCATCCAGGTAAGTCAAAAGGTATTGTGTCTTATAGATTCGGCCAAATTCACCGATTGCTCGTCCCAACATAGTAGGCTTTCCACCGTGTTGCAGCATTTGTATCAATTGTGTAGGGTTGACTGTTCCTAGCTTCAGTGAGCCAGCAACACGCAGCATATCATCCCAGTACCGACAGATAACATCCTGCCGTATTTTATTCCGGGCTAATTTGTTCAAAATACCATAATCAGCGTTAGTGTCTAATTTCCAAAACCTTGCTGATCCAATATCAGCAAGGCGAGGGCTGAATTGGTATCCAAGAAGCCCAAACAAGCCGAAAATAATATCGCTATATCCGGCTGTATCCGTCATGACCTCACGTGGTTTTAATACTGTCTGCTGCTCCAATATACCTTCCAGCAAATACAATGAATCCCTGATCGTACCCGGTATGACAATACCATGAAAACCTGTAAACTGGTCACTTGTAAAGTTGTAATAAGTAACGCCCCGGCCGGCTCCGAAGTATTTGGGGTTGGAACCGGAACTTATTGTCTTAACCGGTGTAACAAAGCGTAACCCATCGGCAGAAGCCACTTCACCGCCGCCCCACATTCTTGAAAGGTTCAATTTTGCATGATAATCCACCAAAGCAGCATTAGCTTGCGTCAGTGTTTCTGTCCTGAAATAATTCTGCTCTACCCACGTAAGCCTATCATATTCCAGAGCTGGGACACCTGGTTGCACTACTGGTTCAAGTCCAATATTGCAAGCGTTAGAGATAAGCACCGCACAGATGCTAGTGTCTAAATCATTAACTCTTGAACTACCCTGGCTAATATGAGTAAAGGCATCAGTAAAACTTGTCCATCTATTAATTTCCAGCAATAATTCCGGTAGGTCTATATGTGGAAGCAAAGCTTGCACCCGTTTTCTTAATACCTTCAAAGACCTTGGTTCTTCCAACTTGTCCAATGGTGTAAGAACAAGCCGGTCTTGCCCTGCGAACGATTCTATACGAACGGCCGGATTATTGTTCCACCTCATAGCCGTATTGTTATATGCTGCATTAAGCTCTTCGGAAAGGACTCTTAATGCTTCATCGGCAGCAGCAGGCCAATCAAGAGTCCTTAAAACTTGAGAACGCATTGCATCCCAAGCGGCACCCTGAAGCAATTGTTCCCTTGGATCGCCGTATTTGTCGCTATCGGATACGTATATATCATGAGTCTTAATACCTTCAGGATAAAGCAAGAATGGCAGAGAATATTATAAAAAATGAGTATGATAGTAACAAGTAAGATATACTCCTCCAGAAACCGGGATTATGGCAATTTATGGATTGCTTATTCCGGTTTTTTGTTCCGTTACTACTCATACCCCAAATAATGACGCATTTAAATCGCTTTAGAGCGATTTTTTTTGGTTGGGTAATACAAATACCCTATGAGAATTTTTGCTGATAGAGTCGAAATACGAAAGAAGGATAAAAAAGCCACGAAAATTCAAAATGTGCTGCTAAGAATGGTCGTAATATACATAAGGGGAAATTTATATAAATCTCTAATAATTTATATACGATAAAATATTGTAAAGAAACATAGAATTAAGAAAAATAACATAGAAAAAATATTTTTGCACAAATATTGAAAATTTGCCAATCCAGCAGGATTTTACCTCTTTCGCGGCGAATATATTATTGCACGAAATGTTTATTTCGCGCAATGTAAGCTAAGAAATACGCTATAAGGAGATTGAAATATGAATAAACTGCCGTCCGTTGCAATTGAGTTTCTTGAATATATGGAAACCATCCGCGGCAAATCGAAAAATACTATTACTGCTTATGGTTATGATCTAGCACTCTTTTTTAAATTCATAAAAATTAAGCGCGGTTATGTTGCCACTGAAATGGAAATTGATGAGATTCCTATTGATGATGTAGATCTATACATAATAAGTAACATCAGCCTGGCAGACTTCTACTCCTTCCTATCCTTCGCTGCCAATCAGCGGGATAATAAAAATTATGCCAGGGCAAGAAAGGTAGCTTGTCTTCGCTCCTTCTTCAAGTACCTTCACAAAATGAAAATGATAGATGAAAATCCTACTGTTGAATTGGAAGCACCTAAAATTAACTCCAGGCACCCTATATACCTCACTCTCGAGGAAAGCAAGAAGCTTCTGTCTTCTATTGATGGCAAAAACAAAGAAAGAGATTATGCCATAATAACACTATTTCTGAACTGCGGTCTGCGTCTCTCTGAGCTGATCAGCATAGACATAAATAAAATCAACGGAGACATACTTACCGTCATAGGCAAAGGTAACAAAGAACGTACCGTCTATCTTAACAATGCCTGCATAGAAGCCATAAATACCTATCTGAAGGTACGCCCGGCTGATGATGTTAAAGATAAGAATGCGTTGTTTTTAAGTGAAAGAAAACGCAGAATAAGCAAAAGAACAGTGCAGTATCTCGTAAAAAAATATATAGGTGTTTCTGATCTTGATATGGACAAGTACTCTACCCACAAGCTGAGACATACTGCAGCTACTCTCATGTACAAATACGGCAAGGTTGATATCCGGTCTCTGCAGCAGATTCTTGGCCATGAAAATATATCGACCACCCAGATCTATACCCATCTTGATGATGATATACTCAGAAGCGCTGTCAAATCCAACCCTCTTTCTGATGAAAAGGAGTAAATACCACAAATAATTAACATATTTTATATTATGTTAATTATTTGTTTCTTTTTCTCTATAGTCTACTATATAATCTTCGTTGTATTTCCATTCATCAAGTTCTTCAGAATCCAGATCTGCATTCTCATCTTCTATTATCTCTTCTATCTCTATACTTTTGAAATCAACATCCTTATCTATACATGCACAGCAATTATCGCATTTTTTCCTTGGATCAAGGTCACATATGTCACATTCGCCACAATCAATACACTCTCTGTCCATCAGGACGCATTCTTTTTTGTATGCCATTTTTATTGCCTCCGTAATTTAGTGATTTTAATGAACCAACTCTATTATATATAATTTGTTGATGAACTTACAATACATCAACTATTATTTATTTCTCTTAAAGAAAACCAATATATATTCCGATATATTCTATAAAGTGTTGTGTAAATATTACCAAAAAAGGCGGTGTTGAATTTTGTTCACTCTAACTACAAACATATTCATAATAGCAATTTTTATTTTTGCCCTGGCTATTGAATTTGTATTCGGAAAAATCTTTGACATAGGATACAATACTCCCTGGCTCATTACTACATTATTATACATAATGTTCATCGCCTATCAGATATTAGCGCGAACTAATGAGTATCTTGAAAAGACCAAGGTCAAGGAGATCCTATACAGTATCATGGATGCGGTTAACGGAGTACCCTTGGTGAATAAAGATAATAAAATAATTATCCAATGGGATGTTATCTTTAAGAAGCTGATTGATAAGAAAGCATACTTCCTATATGATAATATAATTAAAATAAAGACAAAAACCATCGACAGGTATGTTAATCAGTACCCCTCCCTCCTCTTAAACAGCTCTATGGATATGATAGAGAGAAACCACAA
The DNA here is from genome assembly GCA_041690515.1 of Clostridiaceae bacterium. Lineage (GTDB taxonomy): Bacteria > Bacillota > Clostridia > Lutisporales > Lutisporaceae > BRH-c25. The sequence continues at coordinate 16,533 of JAWLHF010000016.1, forward strand.
AATAAGTACAAAGTCAATTATTAAAGGTAAGGAAAACACTGAAAGCACTGAAAAGAGTGAACCCGAGATAAGTGTTGAACTTCAGAATATCCTCTATGTAAAATATTTGACATCTGATAAAGTGACCTTTGCCAACTACGATTCTTCTATATACATTGATGTATTGCTGAATAATGAATTTGAGCCCCAGGACTATGAAAAGCAGGGAGTCAAGCCGGATAACAGATACGATGGTTTTTCCATGATTGCATATTATAAGAATCAAAAGTATATTATTGTTCCAAGAACCATGGTTTTTGGCAAGAGAATAGATAAAGAAAAATGGTTGTATCGCAATATCAGCAGAATCATGCAATGTGCTGAAAACATAGTAGCAGGGGTGCAGGATACAGGTATTGTTGTTGATGATCTTAGCTTAAAGGATTTGCTTTACGAATATGTGGATGAGGAAACCAGCAAAATTCCTGAATTCTATTTTGAAAGCATAGAAGATAACAAACTGGTGTTTAGCGGATTGGAAAAGGGCAAGGAACGTGCAAAGGCATACTGTGAAATGGAGACAAATCACAATGGTTTTGAAATAAAGCTTACAAAGTATATTATGATTAACGACGATAAAGGGGAAATAGTAGATGAAGACAAGACCATAGCCATAGGAAATTCATATCAGCCTTTTATAACTGTAATGGAAAAAATGCCGATAATAGCAAACAACATAAAGCTGGCTATATTAAAGAAGGACATTGATGATCTGGTAATTAAATAAAAGTATATATGCTATATAAAGAAATACGGGGCTTAAGACAGCCCCGTATTATATTGCGGTTAAAATGGCTCCCAATAACCAATTTAATCAATTATCCCATTATTTGTATTACTTTATTTGTATTTTGGAAAATATAGAAGGTCCCCGGGCTTTATATTAGCGCTGTTCAAACCATTTATATCCATTACTTTGGATATGTACTCCCTCATGTCCATATCTCCCGAATAATTCTCAGATAAATCCCAAATTGTATCTCCTTTTTCTATGTACTCAGGCACAAGGGTGACTTCAAGACTGTCCTTAGCATTTACGACCAGGGTAAACAGTGATGACACTGCAATAATCATAATCAGGCTGACAGACATAAGGAATCTTGTCCTGCTCTTTATAACATATCTTTTCATATCATTACCTCCATGCGAACGTTTGTTCTTATTACCATTTTATACGAACATATGTACTGTGTCAAGGAAAAATTTATGTTTTTTTGATAAAGTTATATATACTGTAAAAGCATGGTATTGCAGTGCTTTACAGCTATAAAGCAATTCAATTCAATTAAAATTGCGAACGTATGTTTGAAATTGTCTTATTATTGTGATATAATTACATTGATTAAAATACATAGGTGATCCATACCATAGAAAATGGAGTGTTATTATGAATATTGATGATTTAAGTAAAAAACAATTAGAAGTCTTGAGCTTTATAAAAAAAGAAATAAACAAGAAGGGTTATCCTCCCTCCGTCAGAGAGATATGCGATGCTGTCAAACTGAAGTCTACTTCTACCGTTCATGGTCATCTGGAGAGGCTTGAACGAAAAGGCTATATTAGAAGGGACCCTACAAAGCCCCGTGCTATTGAAGTACTTGACGGTAGCAGCTCCATAGTCTCGAGAAAAGAAATGGTTGAATTACCCATTGTAGGTAAAGTTACTGCCGGACTTCCGATATTGGCAGAGGAGAACATTGAGGACTCCTTCCCTGTTCCTGTTGATTTCGTTGGGAACCAAGATGCTTTTATGCTGGTTGTTAAAGGTGACAGCATGATAAATGCCGGTATTTTTGACGGAGATTACGTCATAGTAAGACAGCAATCCGTAGCGAAGAACGGCGATATCGTAGTAGCACTTCTTAATGATGAGGCAACAGTTAAGACCTTTTACAAGGAAAAGGACTATTTCAGACTTCAACCGGAGAACCCATACCTTATGCCCATAATAGTAAAGGAGCTCTCTATACTTGGTAAGGTTATAGGAGTGTTCCGCGCTATAAGATAAAAAATATAAGTTATTTAAATACAAAGAAAGAGGCTTAAAAGCCTCTTTCTTTGTATTATTCACTAACCTCAATCTCTTTTGAAAAGCTTGAACAATTCATTTATCAGGAAAGGTACCAATGCAAATATTATAACCAATATCCAATCCCTGCCCGACAGCATTTGAACCTTAAAAGCTGCCGCAAGGAAAGGCACTGAAATCACTGCAGCCTGCAATATAAGACCTGCAATTATTGAGCCAATGAGATACATATTGGAAAACACTCCAATACTTATAATCAATTTATTTGCGTTCCTCATTGACAGTGAATAGAACAGCTGTGATGCTGCTATGACAACAAATGCCATGGTTCTTGCATATGTAAGAACATTTTCGGGTATATCCTTTGAGCCTAAGCTGTAACCGTACTCTCTCAGCCCGAAATAGAACGCAGCTAATGTAAGGATACCTATTAAAAATCCCCCTATTATGGCTCTTGATCCTGCACCCTTTGCAAAGAAGCTCTCTTTTGGATCTCTGGGTCTCTTCTTCATTATATCCTTGTCTCCGGGATCAATGCCTAGAGCTATTGCCGGCAGTGAGTCAGTTATCAGGTTTATCCAAAGTATCTGTGTCGGCAGCAGCGGTACCGGCCAGAAGAACAGTACAGAAGCAAACACTGCCACTACTTCTCCCAAGTTGCAGGAAAGCAGGAATATTACTGACTTTTTAATATTGTTGTATATGTTCCTTCCTTCCTCTATTGCATGAACGATAGTTGTAAAGTTGTCATCCGTAAGTATCATATCGCTTGCACCCTTTGATACATCTGTTCCTGTAATGCCCATAGCCACTCCTATATCGGCATTTTTCAATGAGGGAGCGTCATTTACCCCATCTCCAGTCATAGATACAATATTTCCTTGAGCTTTATATGCCTTTACTATTTTCACTTTGTGCTCCGGAGACACTCTGGCAAACACTCTGTAATTGTTGATTTTTTGTGAGAACACATCATCTGAAAGCTCGTCAATTTCTGCTCCTGTGATACTCTGATCTATAGAGGCTGCTATACCCAGTTCCTTTGCAATGGCTACAGCTGTATTCTTATGATCGCCTGTTATCATTACAGGTGTTATACCTGCTCCCTTCGCATCTGCTATTGAAGCTTTGACCTCCAGCCTCGGTGGATCTATCATCCCCACAAGTCCAATAACAGTAAGGTCCTTTTCCATTTCGTCTGCTTCAATGATGCTTTGTACATCCTTAAATGCAGCGCCGAGAACTCTCAACGCATTGTCCGACATCTCTTCAGCAACCTTAAGATACTGAGCTTTCATCTCTTCAGTCAAGGGTACAACAGCACCGTTGACCAAAGCATACTTTGATATTTTTAGAATATTATCTATTGCCCCTTTAGTATGAATCCTGTAACCCTTTTCTTCTTCGTTAAGAGTTGACATCAGCTTTCTGTCAGAATCGAAGGGCTTTTCTCCTACTCTTTTATGCTCGGCATGCAAGGTTCTCCTTTCAAGTTCATATCTGTCACCCAGCATTACAAGTGCAATCTCGGTAGGATCCCCCGTAGCCGTTCCATTCTCATAAGTAGCATCCGAGCATAATATCAGGGATTTTATCAGCTCTTTCCCATCTTTTTCTGCTTTGAATCCTCTGCCTTCAGGAGGTACCTCATTGAGATGATCCATAGTATAGAATTTTACGACAGTCATTTTGTTCTGGGTAAGGGTTCCGGTCTTGTCTGAACATATTATATTAACCGAACCGAGGGTTTCAACAGCTGGAAGCTTCTTTACTATGGCATTTATCTTTGACATTCTTGTTACTCCGAGAGCAAGAACTATTGCGACTATTGCAGGCAGTCCCTCAGGAATTGCCGCAACTGCAAGACTTATTGCTGTAAGGAACATCTCAAACAAATCCCTCTTTTGTATCAGGGCAATTACAAATATGACAACACATATTCCTATTGCTATAAGTCCTAGTGTTTTTCCAAGCTCCTCCAGCCTTTTCTGCAGCGGTGTCAATTCCTCAATATCCTCATCCAGTATCTTTGCGATTTTCCCCATCTCTGTTTCCATTGCAGTTGCTACTACTACGCCTTCTCCTCTTCCGTATGTGGCCAATGTGGACATAAATGCCATATTTGACCTGTCTCCGATTGGAGTTTTGGGATCTTCATGTATGTCCTCTGATTTTTTTTCAGAAGGCACTGACTCCCCTGTCAAGGCGGATTCTTCTACCTGAAGATTTACGCTTTCAATAAGCCTTATATCTGCCGGTATGTATCTCCCTGCATCAATAATCACAATATCACCCGGAACTATCTCTTCAGAATTTATCTCTGTTACTGCACCGTCGCGTTTTACCAATGCCTTGGGAGTCGTCATTTTCTGCAGGGCTTCAATTGCCTTTCCTGCCTTATATTCCTGGATGACACCAATTACAGCATTTAGTATGACAACAAGAAGGATTATTGCAGCATCTATATACTCATGAATTACAACAGTTATAATAGATGCACCTAAAAGAACATAAATCAGCATATCCTTAAGCTGTGAAAAAAACAACTGAATCATGCTTTTCTTCGGTTTCCCCTTCAGCTTGTTCTCTCCGTATTTCTCCAACCTGACTTTAGCTTCATTTGTGGTCAACCCTTTATCTGAACTGACATTCAACTCTTTAAGCACTTCTTCCTTTGACTTGGAAAACCACATAACATACTTCTCTCCCTTCAGTCGAATATAGCATAATATTAATGTTTATTTTGATGCTTTACAACTATTATCTTTCCTTTATCTCATATTTCTTATTAATTTTATCAAAAAAGAGACTGTTAAGTCTCTTTTACAACTATCCTGGTCCCTTCCTCCAAAGCATCATCAGGTGAGAGTATTACTTCCTCTCCTTCATTTAATCCTTCAAGTACTTCTACCTGCTCATTGCTCTCCAAACCCTTTCTTATAGGCCTCAGCAGTGCTTTTCCTCCTTCATTTACAAATACATGCTCCTTGCCATTATAATTGAAGACTGCCTTTTCAGGTATCAAATGGGTATTATTGCTGCTTCTTGTAACTATCATCACAGTCATATCGTATCCGGGCCTCAAGCCTTCAACAGGAACTTTTAGCTCAATCTCCACCTTTACTCTTTTCTGTTCTATTCCCAAATCAGACATCTTGCTGAAAGCCTTGGGATATATTTTTCTAACAACACCTTTCATATCCCTTATTCCCAGATCTTCATCCTCGATTATTACAGGTGAACCGACCTTAATGCCTGTAACATCCTCAATAAGCACATCGCTTTCAAGATAGAAGCCTTTTGCTCCTCCTATTTCCAACAGCTTTGATCCTAACTGAACCACACTGCCCTCTTCTATATCAGAATCCATTATCATACCTGCAATGGGGGATTTTACTACCATAGCAGTATCTTTCTCCCTAAGCTGTTCAATTCTTGCCTTTATCTCTGCTAGCTGTGCTTCATATTGTTTACGAACATTAGCAGATATGCCTTTTTCCACTGCTGAAAGACTGCTTTTTGCGGTTTCAAGACTTGCCTCAGCCTGCGCAAATTTTGTTATTGAGCTCTTATATATGTCCAGGCTTACAGCTCCCGCCTCGTAAAGAGCCCTGTTATTATCCATCCCTCGCTTTGCCTCCTCATAAGAAGCTTCTGCTGAGCGTACCTGCGCATTTAGCTTGTTTAGCTCTTCCGGATCACTTTCGCTTTTAGCCTCATCATATTTTGCAGTTATCAAAAGCTTCTGGGCCTCCAAAGCTTTAATCTGAAGCAGCAGATCCCCATTATCCAGCCTGACAAGTACATCCCCCTCATTTACAGTTTCACCGGCTTTTCTAGGGACTTCAACAACTTTTCCTGCCGCAGTCGAATATATCACCGTCTCTTCCTCAAGCATCAGGCTTCCTGTTTCCTCAACATATTCTTCTATATCGCCTTTTGACACTCTTGCCGTTTCAACTTCCAACCCCTCATTACTTCCTTTGACTAAAAAAGCTATGATGCATACTGTTATTAGGATAACACCTGCGATTATGATTTTCTTTTTCATTTTTCCATACCCCCTATGATATTCGGCTCTTCAATGCGTCTATAAAATTGATATTATATACCTTTTTTAAAGTGGCAAGCTGTGCTATCGCCACAAATACAACAGAAGCTGCAGCAGCTTTTATAAATATTTCCGGTGCAAGTATGACCGGAAAGGTTATCATATCTGAACTGAAGGATTCAACCATTCCATTTATCATAGCAGCTCCCAGGGGAATACCTACAATTATCGCAATACCTGCCATGACCGAATTTTCTTTTGTAATCATACTGTATATATCTTTCTTATCAAATCCCATGATTCGTAAGGAGGCAAATTCGTTGATCCTCTCAGATATGCCTATTATGGTTGCATTATATATCAGTGCAAATCCCAGTATTCCTCCAAACAATAAATATGCCATAATCGCAAGATTCATTGTATCCAGATACTCAACAAAGGCCTGCATCATATCTCCTACAGAGCGGACTGAAGAAATGTTCTTCACATCCTTAAGCTTCTCCTTCAGATCATCATTTGACGCTACCGATACCCCGGTAATCATATTCTTGTCCAGAAGAAGCCTTTCCATAGCTTCAATGTCCATATATGCATTGGCACCTAGATACTGTTTGAATATGTCTGTGACTTGAAGTGTTATATCCTCCTTGCCGGGTATGAAGCTCTTAACTGTTATCATATCCCCTTTTTTTACCCTAAGCTCCTTTGCAATCGCCTCAGTAATAAAAATACCTTTTTCAGGAAGACTTATCAAATCATCTTCTTTGTCCTTGAAAATATAAAACCTCGTATCTCTAGGTACACCTATCAAACTGACGGATTTTTTTCTCCATCCATTTACAAGCTCAAAGGGAAAATCCAATCTTGGCTCTATATATTCTGCATCTATCAAATGGCTGAGATCCGTTATTGCCCTTTTATTCTGAGGGACAGAAAAATCAATAGTATAATCCATTTTTTGATACTCACCGTATTGCATTTCAAACATACTTACCATTGCTTGAGACATATACAGCGGCACAGTATTTATACCATATGCCATGGCAAGGCCCAGTACAAGGAATGCAAATCTTTTTTTATTCCTCATTATATTGCGGATTACCATCTTCCAGCTGAAAGGTACATGCTTCCATATGAATACAACTCTTTCAATCATCATCCTTTTTCCTGCCTTTGGTGCTTCAGGTCTCATCGAGTCCGCAGGCATTATGTGTATAACTCCTCTGGCTCCGAATAATCCTGAGCCAATGCAGAATATACTGGTAAGTAAAATTCCATTTATTATATAACCGTACTGTATCTCTATACCAGCAAGAGGAATATTGAAAAATGACACAAAAACCTGACTCATCGGATTTGCCAGCAGCAATCCTCCTGCTATACCTATAATTGATCCGGTCAATCCTATTGCAAGTGCATACTTCGTATAATGAGACAAAACACTTATATTTCCATAGCCCAAAGCCTTTAACACACCAATAGCCATTCTGTCGTTATTAACTATTCTAGACAACATTATTGATATTATTATTGCAGCAACCAGCAGAAACATCATCGGAAGAATGGATGACATCATCTCTATACCATCTATTTTTTGAACCAGTACATCATTGCTAAGCTGGTCTTCAAGCTTTGTAATCTTTTTTATACCGTACTTATCAAATCTCTTTTCTATCAAATCTATTACATCATCAATATCTGCATAATCATCAACTGTTACCATCACCTGGTTGTAGCTTCCCCTATAGCCGAAAGTTGATTGAAGAAAAGACTCTCTTGCATATGCTACCCCGAACTTTTCAGGTGCAGGCAGAAGTGATTGTTCATTCTCCATAAGATATATGAACTCTGAGCTGGATGCAACACCTGCAACTTTAAGCTCATGCAATCTGCCGTTTATACGGGGTGTTATAATATCATCAGTCGTTATACTCCTTGCCTTTGCAAATTGTTCCAGCAATATTACATCCTTGTTGTCATCCGGATGATCAGTGCTGCCGTCCACAGCATACAATTTGTTGATGATTCCTCCTCCATCCGGAAGTGATATCATACGGATATTGACCTTTTCGTCCTCATTTGAAACCTGGAGAGGTACATCTATACTTATACGCCCCTGTACTTCGGCTACTCCATCAACGGTTTTCAAAGCTTCAAGGGCTCCCTGGGGTATTCTTATCAATTCTATTATCAGATCATTTATATTTGTGACCCTGTAGTAGTGTTTTACGGCATTATCTATATTTATAGTTGTTACACTGAACATCACATAGATGCATAATGCCACTGCCACTATTACAGTTACTGATACAAATTGACCCTTTGATTGCTTTATCATACGGAGCAGTCTTAAATCCAGCTTTTTCATCACCATTCAATCCTTTCGGGGGGGATGGGGTTTTCATTTTCTCTTATCTCTACAATACGTCCGCTTCGCATTTTTATGACCCTGTCGGCCATATCCCCTATGGCCATATTGTGTGTGATTATCACAACAGTCTTATTATGCTGACGGTTGATCTTATGCAGAAGAGACAGTATAAGCAATCCGGTCTTATAGTCCAGAGCACCTGTAGGCTCGTCGCACAATAACAGCAATGGGTTCTTAGCCACAGCTCTTGCAATAGCAACACGCTGCTGCTCCCCTCCGCTCATTTGGGAAGGAAAATGGTCTTTTCTTTCAGCAAGGCCTACTTCTTCCATTACTTCATCTATGTTCAGCGAGTTCTTGCACATTTCAGTTGCCAACTCTACATTTTCCTTAGCTGTAAGATTCGCCATAAGATTATAGAACTGAAATACAAAGCCTACCTTATCCCTTCTATAGGCAGTAAGCTTCCTGTCATTATAACTGTTGATTTCCTCACCCTTTACCACTACCTTTCCGGTTGTCGGCAGATCCATACCTCCCAGTATATTAAGCAGTGTACTTTTTCCTGAGCCGCTGGGACCCAGGATCACAATAAACTCACCCTCATTGATCTCAAAACTTGCCTCTTGAAGTGCATTGACCTTTACTTCACCCATCCGGTAGTCCTTACTTACATTTTCAACCTTCATGAGAATATTACTCTGCATGGACAACCTCTCCCTCCTTTACAGACATCACACCGCCAAGCATTCCGTATTTTAAAAAGTCAAACAGCTTATCCATAAGTTCGGCAATTTTGGCTTCACTTGTAAAGTAATCAGTTTTGCCAAAGGCATAGGGGATCCCCATAAGCAGATCACAGATAAAATCTATATCAAGAGGTCTTATTTCGTCCTTTTTCATACCGTCTTCCAAAATATTGCGAAACATTTCCTTTACCAGCTTAAGCTTGTAACTTGATATTTCCTCCATAATAGCAGGGTGCTCAAGAATATCTCTGGTAAGCACGGGGGGGGATTTGCCCGCCATTTGTAATGCATAGGCTTGTATTGCCTCTATTTTTTCTATGGTATGCAGCTTTTCATCAGCAAATTTCATCATTTCCTTACCATAGTAATCGATGATTCTTTTCATTATTTCTATGAAAAGATCCTCTTTTGACTGGTAGTACTTGTATAAAGTCATCTTACTAATACAGGCCTCTTTGGCTATCTGATCTACTGATACTCCGCAGTATCCATATTTTGTGAACAACTCCTCGGCTTTTTCCATAAGACGCTTCAGCTTCTTTTCCCTTTGTCCTGCCATAACAACACACTCCTTAATTGTCGGACAACTATACTTCTATACTGATATAGTACACTTTTATTATATTACTGATGATAATTTATGGCAATATAAAAAGCCGCCATTTAAGGGCGGCTTTTTGATTTATATTTCAATATCCATTAGATTCTTCTTATAATCACTGTAAAGCTCTTTCAATTCCTTCATTCTGACAGCCATTTCCTGCTGCAGTGTTGATACCAGCTGATAATCCTTCTGTTTTGCGGCCTCCCTGATCTTTGTGAATAGGGATATTGAACCATAATCATCCTTCATCAGATAGTGCCTCAGCTGATCCACCTTTGACCAGTTGGAAATATCCAGGTCGTGGGAATTCTGTATATTGTGAATCGCTTTGCATCTTCTTACAGTGTCCATATTCTCCGGAAGAAGTCTGTTGATTATCTCAGTAACCCATCTGCTTGTGACCGCTGTGCTGAAGCTCCTTATTAGGTTTTCATCCAGCACCTCACCTTTTAACAGTACATTCAGCTTCTCGGGATATTTGTCCAGACTTGTGATATTCTCATATACTGTAGCCGGATGTACTCCAAATACACGGTTTCTTTCCTCAGGAGTATAATGCTCGAACACATCCTCCTCACTTCTGTAGGCTCTTCCTTTTTCAAGATAGAAGCCTTCTTTCTCAGGCAGCTTTGAAATCTCAGCCTCCAACTCAGCTTTTGTCTTTCCTGCTTCGCATACAGCGGAGATACCATCCAGCATTGCCTGATAGAATGATGCCAGTGCAAGGTATGTGTTTGTCAGAGGATTCGGCGATCTGACTTCAAATCGTGTTGCAAGAGGGTTCTTCATATCTCTGACAAGGCCTACAAGTATTGTCCTGTTTCTGGAAGGAGTCTCAACATTATGTCCCAGGGATGATACTATGCACACCGGCGCTTCAAATCCGGGCTTTAGTCTGTTAAGAGAGTCATTACTGAAGGATATGAAGGGATTTATTACTTCATAGTTCTTAAGAAGCCCCATAAGCGCTCCGTAACCCAGAGGGCTGAGAAAATCTTTTTTCATATCAGAAGGTGTGAATAGGTTTATAAGCTTACCATTCTTTAGCTTTGCAGCCACACCCACATGTGTATGCTCGCCGTTTCCGGCAACACCTTCTATTGGCTTTGCATGAAAAGTGACATCAAGTCCGTTTTTCCTGAATACTTCCTTTACAATATATCTTACCCATTTTTCATTATCAGCTGCCTGCAATGCCGTATCAAATCTCCAGTCAATCTCCAGCTGCTCCATTATATGCGTAAGGTTGCCTGTCTCATCAAGCTTTGCTTTTATCCCCCCCACTTCCTTATGTCCCATTTCAGGATTGAGGTTGTATTTTTCCATTAGAAGCAGCGACTGTTCAAGAGAAGTCCTTACAACACCCTTTGTTCTCTTCCAGTAGGATTCCTGAAGCTCTTGTGAAGCAGTAAGAGCTTCCACATCTGCTTTGTCATTGGGGGTCATTACCCAGAATTCAAGCTCGGTAGCTGAAGTAAGTACTATATCCTCAACATCCCCACAGCTTACTCCATATTCGCTGCATATTGAAGGATAATTGACCAGAAGCTCCTTCACAGTAGCTTTGAAGCGGTCTATGGCACGTATAAGTATCGATCTGGAATCAACATATTTTCCGTTGTGCATCAGGAAGGAGGGTATCCTCAATGTGCCTACAGGCCTTCCTGTTTCATAATCAATATTCTCGTAGTTGTAATCCACGAACCACAAACAATTGGTGTCTGCAACAATGTCTACCTTTCCGTCGTTCAAGGTGGCTATTCCCGGTAAGACAACACTGGAACCGTCTGTTTGTATTGATCCGTTGAGAAATTCTTCAATATCCTCAAAGAACGCCTTTATTGGTATTCTTTCATCTGTGCTGTTGCCGGTAAGATCTGCCGCAGCCATCGAAACGAAACGTATCTCCGGATGCTTCTTAAGCAGGTTTATCAACTCTTGCTGCTGAAACTCCTTAGGATTAATAACATACAATAAATCACTCTTAATAAGATCAGCCAGGTTTGTCATTTTAATCACCTCTCAAACGAATTTTAATAAATAATAATTTATGATTATACCACTATGTATCTTCATTGTAAATAAAATAGGAAAAGCAGTATTAATAATACTTTCTTATATGCATATTAATACTGCTTATGCCTATTACAAATTTATGCATCCCTTGTTGGCTAGATTCTGAAGAGCATATATTATTCCGATTTTTACGTGGTCGAAGGTCACTCCACCCTGAAGGTACGCTATATAAGGAGGCCTCAGCGGCGCATCTGCACTCAGTTCAATGGATGCTCCCTGTACAAACCCTCCTGCAGCCATTATCACCGGATCATTATAACCCGGCATATCCCAAGGTTCGGGATTTACAAAGGAATCAACAGGAGAACCCTTTTGTATCCCCTGGCAGAAGGCGATCAAAGCTTCACTGCTTCCGAACTTTATTGCTTGTATTATATCGCTTCTGCGTGAATTATATTCCGGATTGACCTCGTAACCCAGCTTGCTGAAAAGCTTTGAGCAAAATACAGCTCCCTTTACCGCTTCAGATACTATATGAGGTGCAAGGAACAAACCCTGAAAGAAAAGCCTGTTCATCCCTAGTGTTGCACCGCATTCCTTCCCTATGCCGGGAGCAATCAGCCTATTGGCAGCCATCTCTACCAGCTTTTCTTTTCCGCATACATAACCACCTGTAGGAGCGATGCTTCCTCCCGGGTTTTTTATAAGGGACCCTGCAATTATGTCAGCACCTGCTTCTGTAGGTTCTTTGAAATCAAGAAACTCACCATAGCAATTGTCTACCATGCAGACTATATTGGGATTGATTATCTTAATAAATTTAATTGTATATTCAATATCCTCAAGGGTTAGGGAAGGCCTCCACGAATAGCCCAATGACCTTTGTATAAGCACCATCTTTGTTTTTTCATTTATCTTTTTTGTGATCTCACTGTAATTTATCTTACCAGCTTCAGTAAGATCTATCTGGCTGTATTTCACCCCCAGCTCCCTTAAGCATCCCGGCGGGCAGTTTTCTATGCCTATTATGTTTTCAAGGGTATCGTAAGGCCTGCCTGTAACAGAAAGCAGTTCATCCCCGGGTCTTAGAACCCCATAGAGGCAAAGTGACAGAGCATGGGTCCCTGATGCTATCTGCGGCCTTACTAATGCGTCCTCACATCCGAACACATCAGCATAAACCTTGTCGATAGCTTCCCTGCCTGCATCTCCGTATCCATAGCCTGTTGAATAATTGAAGTGCATATCGCTGATTCTGTTCTTCTGCATCGCACTAAGTACTTTATACTGGTTATACTCCCTTACCTCGTCAATTTTCTGCAGCTGTCCCGTTATCTCATCCTCTGTTGATACGCATATATCAATTATTTTCTTGCTGATATTCAGCTTGTTTATCAAATATTCGGTTGTTTTATAATGCATTTCAGCACCTCATTTTTCTTATGTAATTCATACAAAAACATATTATTAATGACAATATATTTTATCATATTATACAAACCAAGGCAAATTGAACAAACCCTTGTATTTCTACAAGGGCTTGGGATTCATCATACTTTATTTGTTAGAATTATCCTGCTGTCTGTTATCAGTGAAAGCAAAATTAATGGGTTTAACAGGAATAATAGTAGATACTGCGTGTTTATATACAAGCTGCTGCTTACCATCGTTGTCCAGTACAATTGTATAATTATCGAAGCCTCTTACATTTCCCTTGAGCTGAAAACCGTTCACCAAATAGATGGTTATGGTGATATGCTCCTTCCTTACCTGGTTCAAAAACACATCCTGAAGATTTATATTCACTTTATTCATCCAATTCCCCTCCAAATAAAATAAGTCAAATACCAAGTTTTTATATATTTATATTATTATATATTTATTAGTTATTTATTCTATATTAAAGCAATTTTTCCTGCAATAAATCTAATAATATTTTCCAATAGCGTATGCTTGTTATAAAATGTGTCCATATTGATCCAGAATACGCGTTTGTCTCTTCTGAACCATGTAAGCTGTCTTTTGGCATAATGACGGGTATCCCTTTTTAGTATTCTTACTGCTTCTTCCTTCGATATCTCTCCTTGCAGATAGCTAGCTATCTCCTTATACCCAAGTGCCTGCATGGAGGTCAAGCCTCTTTCGTATCCCATGTCCAAAAGTCCCTGCACCTCTTCTGCCAATCCTTCAGCCATCATTTTATCTACACGCTGTTCTATCCTCTCATAGAGCTTCTGCCTGTCCATATTCAGCATGATATATGCAAAATCATATTTAGGCGGCAGCTTTTTTGATTTCTCCTGAAAATAAGAAATGGGTTTTCCGGTGTGCTTATGTACCTCCAAAGCCCTTATTACTCTTCTTGAATCATTTGGATGTAATTTGCCAAAACTTACAGGATCAATTGTCTCCAGCATGGCATGTATATAAGCTGAACCTTTTTCATCAGCCACCTCCTGCATCTCTTTCCGAAAATCCTCATCAGATATTGAATCAGTGAAGTCCAGATTATCAAGAAGAGAGTTGATATACAATCCTGTCCCCCCTGTCACTATCGGCAGGCTTCCTCTTTCATTTATATCTCTGATGTGCTCCTCCGCCCTTTTTCTGAACTGTGCTACACTGAACTCCTCATCTGGACTGACAACATCAATCATATGATGCCTAATACCTTGCATCTCTTCCTTCTTAAGCTTTGCAGTGCCTATATCCATATATCTGTAAACCTGTGCAGAATCCGCTGAAATTATCTCTCCGCAAAGGTTCCTGGCTAATGCAAGGGAGGTTTCGGTCTTCCCTACCGCTGTAGGACCTGCCAGTATGCATAATTTGGGAAGCACTTTTGTTTTTTGTGTCAAATCTCCACACCTCTGATTGTACTTTTTTCCGTTTTTCTGTATTCACATTTTACCAGCTCTACCCGTCATACGTTGCGTTGTTCTTACAGGACTCTTTTGAACTTTTTCTCCAGTTCATATCTGCTCATTGTTATGATGGTCGGCCTTCCATGGGGGCAAGTATAGGGCTGGCTGGTCTTCATCAGCCTGTCAATAAGTTCCCTGGTCTCTTCAGGACTAATCCTGTCCCCTGCTTTTATTGCATTCTTGCATGCCATGCTTATTATTATCTTTTCAAGAGGAGAAGCGACACTTCCCCCCGACTCTTTCAGAGAATCCAATATATTGCTGAAAAACTCCCCGCTACATGGTTCACCCATGATAATGGGTATTGCCCTTATAGCAAGTGTGTTCTCGCCGAACCACTCTATCTCAAAACCGAGGTTTTGGAATATCAGACTGTTATCAGTGTAAAGAAGCTTTTCCGCAGGGCTCAGTTCTACAATTACAGGCATTAGCAACTCCTGTACCGGAATGCTTTTAGTATTGTACTTTTCCTTTATATGCTCAAACATGATTCTTTCGTGGGCTGCATGCTGATCTATCAGATAAAAAGTATCCTCATACTGTCCCAGAATGTATGTCCCGAATAACTGTCCTATTATATTGATAACCATACTATGTAAAATATTCTCTACCTTTTTGTCAGCTCCGGTCTCTTTGATTTTGCTTTCATAATCAAACTGCTTTCGGAAGCTGTCTATCCTTGGAGAAGCAGATTCTTTTTCATAGGATAGCTGATCATACTGCTCTTTTACAGGTCTATATTCATGTTTAATTTCATATAATGACGAAGTATCGGAACCGATATTCTGGTATGCTGTAGCATGAGTGGCCTGAGGCTCCTTTGGTTCATCAAAACTCTCAAATACCAGCCTGTTGTTGTTCAAACAGTTCTTTACAGCCAAATACAGTGTATTGAATATAGCTCTGTCATCTGAGAACTTTATTTCCTGCTTTGTTGGATGTACATTCACATCTATCATATCAGATTTCAAATCAATGTTTATTATACTGAAAGGATAGCGGTTGTTCATAAGAAGCGTTTTATACGCCTGCTTCATTGCTTCTGCCATCATCCTGTTCTTAATATATCTCTTATTTATTGAAAATGTCATATAAGTGGAATTTCCCCTGGCAATCTCAGGCTTTCCTATATAACCTTCAATGCTTATGATATCATTTGAATACTCGAGAGGCAGCATTGCTTTTGATATGTTTTTGCCGTAAATACAGTGTATTACAGAAAGCAAGTCACCGTTTCCGGGTGTGTGCAGCACCACTTTATTGTTTACTGTAAGCTTTATTGATATTCCTGTATTGGTCAATGCCAGCTTCTCTACAATATCCACTATCGCACTTTGCTCTGCTGTATCACTTTTCATGAACTTCAACCTGGCGGGAGTATTATAGAACAAATGCCTCACTGTTACACTAGTTCCTGCCGGATACCCTATATCCTCATTTGTTATAAGCTTGCCGCCCTTTATTATCAGATGGCTTCCCGATGTATCCTCCTCGGCCTTTGTCTTAAGCTCCACTTCCGATACGGCTGCTATACTAGCCATTGCCTCGCCTCGAAAGCCCAGGGTAAGTATCCCCTGCAGATCCTTTGAGCTTTTTATTTTACTGGTTGCATGTCTGTAGAACACACGTTCTGCATCTTCCTTTAAGATACCGATGCCATTATCAGATACATTTATATAGCTCTTTCCACCTTCCTGAATCTCTATGCTCACGGCTGTCGCTCCTGCATCTATGGAGTTCTCTGTCAGTTCCTTGACGATGGATGCGGGTCTCTCGATAACTTCTCCTGCTGCTATTTTATTTATAGTTGATTCGTCGAGCAAATATATCTTTCCCATAGTATACCACCCTTAAAGTAACGCCAATGTCACCCTAAGCAGAGCAGGCGTTAGTATTTATTCATCATATCTCCCTTGCTTTGTCCTGCAGTTCAAGGAGCTTATTAAGTGCCTGCACCGGTGTCATGTTGGCAACATCCAGTGCCTTCAATTCATCCGCAAGAGAGAAGCTTGCAAAGTTGAACAGGTTCGGTTCACTATCATTGATTACCGGCTTTCTTCGCCTGTGTCTGACATATATATCAGTCTGATTGTTTTTCTCTGATTTTTCAAGTATGGACAGTATTTCCGACGAGCGCTCCAAAACAGGGTCAGGTATCCCCGCAAGCCGGGCTACATGTATTCCATAGCTGCCATTGGCACCGCCCCGTGCAATTTTCCTGAGAAAGACAATGTCCCTGCCCTTCTCCTCAACCAATATGCAGTAATTCTTCACTCCCTCAATCTTGTCCTCCAGCTCTGTAAGCTCATGATAGTGGGTTGCAAAAAGTGTTTTTGCCCCAAGTCTTTCCTTGTCGGCAATGTACTCAACTACAGACCAGGCTATACTTAGTCCGTCAAAGGTACTTGTACCTCTGCCTATTTCGTCCAGTATCACAAGACTTCTGCTTGTTGCATTGTTAATTATGTTTGCCAGCTCGCTCATCTCAACCATAAAGGTGCTTTGCCCGGATGCAAGGTCATCTGAAGCCCCTACCCTGGTGAATATACGATCCACCACTCCTATTTCAGCCTTTTTGGCAGGTACAAAGCATCCGATCTGTGCCATCAGGGTAATAAGCGCTACCTGCCTCATATAAGTTGACTTACCTGCCATGTTGGGTCCTGTGATAATAAGCATCCTGTCTTCTTCGTTATTGAGCAGCGTATCGTTAGGTACGAACTTCAGTTCGTTGTCCTGCGCCTCAACCACAGGATGCCTTCCGTTATCTATTACCAGTCTATCCTCATTATCTACTGTTGGTCTTACATAACCATACTTCTGAGATACCTCAGCAAAGGAGCATATGCAATCCAGGTCGGAAAGATATGAGGCTGTCTGCTGTATTCTTTTTATGTGTCCTGCAATCTGATTTCTGATACCTATGAAAATATGATATTCAAGCTCAATAAGCTTTTCTTCAGCTCCAAGGACCATATCCTCAAGCCTTTTAAGCTCCGGTGTTATATACCTTTCTGAGTTGGATAACGTCTGCTTCCTTATAAAATAATCCGGCACAGAGGACAGGTTTGATTTTGTCACGTCTATGTAGTAGCCAAATACCTTATTGAAGCCTATTTTCAAGGATTTGATACCAGTCTTCTCCTTTTCCTGCTGCTCCAGCTCAGCAATCCACTGCTTCCCGTTAACAGATGCTCCACGGATCTCATCCAGTTCCGGATTGAATCCATCTTTTATAAGGTTGCCTTCCTTTAGTGCGAGAGGCGGATCCTCATTTATTGAGTCATCTATTATCCTGAAGAGGTCCTCCAGAATATCCATATTCTCATATATATTTTTAAGCATGGTGCTTGTACAATCAGAGAGCATGCTTTTGATATGGGGCAGATTCCTCACAGAATTTCTGAATGCTATTAAGTCTTTTGCATTGGCGCTCCCCAGGGCAATTCTGGTAGCAAGCCTTTCTATATCATACATGCTTTTAAGATATTCCTTGATTTCTTCGCGTTTTAAAAAATCATTATACATCTCATCAACAGCATCCAGCCTGCTATTTATTTCCGTTGTACTGAGGAGAGGTTTTTCAAGCCAGCCTTTGAGCTTTCTTCCTCCCATGGCAGTCGAGGTCTTGTCTATCACAGACAGCAGAGCCCCTTTTCTGGCCTTGCCCCTTATGGTTTCGGAAAGCTCCAGATTTCTTCTTGTACTCTGGTCCAGCACCATAAAGCTGCTTATACTATAGCTTTTTATGTAGTTGATGTTATCCAGACTTACCTTCTGTATGTCATCCAGGTATAGAAGCACTGCCCCGGTGCTTTTTAAGAGGCTTTCATTCTCTATGCCAAGTCCTTCAAGGCTTGACACACCAAACTGCCTCTTTAGTCTTCTGGCGCAATCCTCCGCATCATAATACTTCTTGTCCAATATATTGCAGACAGAATCCCCCGTACTTATTACAGACTGCTCTGTGTTTGATATTATCTCTGAAGGGTTTATCCTGTTGATCTCATTCTGAATATTGTTGCACTCAGACATATCAGCACTTGTACAATAGAACTCTCCTGTGGAAAGATCCACATAGGACAGAGCCAGTTTACTATTGTCGGTGTACAAACTCAGCAGATAGTTGTTGTTTCTCTCATCAAGCATTGAACTTTCAGTAACAGTACCGGGAGTTATTATCTTCACTACCTCCCGGCGTACAATTCCCTTGGCAAGCGCTGGATCTTCAACCTGTTCGCATATTGCCACCTTGTAGTTCTTCTCAATAAGTCTTGCAATATAATTTTCTGCGGAATGGTAGGGTATGCCGCACATAGGCGCTCTTTCCTCCTGTCCGCAGTCTCTTCCTGTAAGGGTTATCTCCAGCTCTTTCGAGGCAGTAAGTGCATCCTCAAAGAACATCTCATAAAAGTCACCGAGTCTGAAGAAAAGTATCTTGTCCTTATGCTGATTTTTAATTTCAAAGTACTGCTGCATCATAGGTGTCAGCTGTGCCATAATCATTTCACCTCATTAACCATTTCCCCATTTAAGAACCATGAATGTATCTCAGTTATTCTTACATCAACAAGCCTTCCTGTTATCCCTTCTATTCCTGTGAAGTTTACCACTTTCCCTGTTCTGGTCCTCCCGGTGTATTTATCCGGATCATTCTTACTGGAACCTTCCACCAGCACCTCAACAGTTTTGTCCAGGTAAGTCTCATTGATCTTTCGTGATATGTCATTCTGCAGCTTTACAAGCTTATCAAAGTTCCTGTGCTTATCATTGTAGCTTATAGGATCCTCCATCTCGGCAGCAGGAGTGCCCATACGCTTTGAATATATAAACATGAATGCCTGATCGAATTCCACCTGTCTCAGAACATCCAGAGTTTCTTCAAAATCAATGTCAGTTTCCCCCGGAAAACCGACAATTATATCAGTACTGAGTGCCAAACCAGGTATTTCCTGCTTTGCCTTATTTACCTTCTTAAGGTATTCCTCTTTTGTGTACTTTCTATTCATCCTGCGTAATATTTCATTGCTGCCTGCTTGGAAAGGAAGGTGCAGCTGCTCGCATACCTTGCTACAGTCCCTCATCGCGGCAATAAGCTTGTCTGATATATCCTTGGGATGGGATGTCATGAAACGTATCCTTTCAATCCCTTCAATTTCATTGACCATTCTTATGAGATCAGCAAAATCTACTTCCATATCAAGGTCCTTACCGTAGGAATTTACGTTTTGCCCCAGGAGTGTGACCTCCTTGCAGCCGTCCTCTGCAAGTCCTTCAATCTCCCTTACCACATCCTCCGGTCTTCTGCTCCTCTCTCTTCCTCTTACATGGGGCACTATACAGTATGAGCAGAAATTATTGCAGCCGTACATAATGGTCACCCAGGCTTTGAACTTCTCTCCCCTTAGTACCGGAATATCTTCCACAATGGTTCCTTCGGTATTCAATATATCAATTAGGGTATATTTCTCATTCATTGAGCGTTCCAACAGCTCCGGCAGCTTATGTAGATTATGGGTACCAAATATCAAGTCCACATGACGGTATTTCTTTTTTATCATCTCTACGGCATGTTCCTGCTGCATCATACATCCGCATACACCGATAATGAGATTAGGTTTTTCTTCTTTAAGATGCTTAAGCGCTCCTATATTGCCGTATAGCTTCAGCTCAGCGTTTTCTCTTACACAGCAGGTATTTATTATAATCACATCCGCTTGTTCCTTCTTTTCTGTGTGGGTGTAACCCATTTCTGCAAGCATGCCCATGATTTTTTCAGAGTCAGAATTGTTCTGCTGACAGCCGAAGGTTATTATATGCATAAGCTTCAACTTTCCTGTCTTCAGGTGCTCCATATCATTGTTCTCTCTGATTCGCCTGCTTATCTGTCGCTGCTTTAAAAGCTCTTCACTGTCAATTTTCTCTGGTGCTTTTCTCTCTGACATATGTTTATCAAACCTCGTAATTCATATATTAATTTCACTTAGTATAACCATTTTTCATTTTACTGTTCATATTATAACATAAATGGACAAATTACACATGTCTGTTTAGACCCAGCTGCTTTTTCCGATGCACATAAAAAGACAAGGATCCCATATCAATCTATTGATCCTTGCCTTTGTTAATACTGCTATGGAATTAGCGGCTGATCACAGTCCCTTACCTTTAGAGGAAAATACGGAATAGCCTGTCTGTATGGAGGAGGAATCAGTCTGGCATGCAGATCCTCTGTATACGGATTATCTATCGGATTCTTCTTTATATCCCTTTGCCTGCTTAGCTCCTCAACAATGATTCTCCCTATCTGGCGTCCCAGACTTATACCTTCTGTTATATCCTCCAGGAAATGCACTCCGCCATAAAGACGTGACATTCCGTTTTCCTCTGCAAGTTCCCTAAGTCTGTCTGCTTCGGCAGGGAAGAAATAGCTTAGAATTGTTTCAGCCGTACCGGATATGACAGAATGTCCCGAGGGATAGCTTGGGAAATAAGGAGTGCATATGGCTGTGGCAAGTCTTCTGTCCAGTTGTATAGGACGGGCTATATCCCAAAGATACTTAAAGAACCAGGTTATTACAAATGCATCATTTATCCCTGCATGTACCGCACCAAGTACTCTTCCCGCCTCAGCCGGTGATAAATTATATGTGTCTATCAATTGGTCAATGATAGGTGTCCACTGCTTTGTTGCCGGACCTTCCCCCCAATATTCGGCGATTTCACGCTGTCGTTCTGTCAGCTCTTCCTGTACACGCTTCACAACCTTTAATGATCTGTTAAAATCAATGTCATCCGGATTTTTGATATCAAAGCATACGGCATCTCCATCCATTGTTGTCAACAGACCCTTTTCATTCCATCTGAAAAAGTAAGTAGGCCATGAACCGGCGTAGGAATCAAGCCCCACAGGCGGTTTTTTCTTTCCCGGATATGGTATTTCAGACCATTTCTTCTCCATGTCGCAAGTATTTATCATCATCTTTTCCCAAATGTGTTCATCACGCTCTTCTGTTTTGTTTTCATTATCCTTTGAGTGCTTCTGGGCATCATCTTCAAGATAAATCTCCATATACTACATCCTTTCCTATACTATATTCTGCCATACTCACACTCCACAACAAAATTGTCCAACCCCATTAATAAGATATGAGGAATTTATTGGACATGTGCTTTTTCAGAAATAATAAAAGCCAAGCAATTTTATTTGCTTGACTTCTACATTTCATATATTTATTTCCGGGAACCCAGGTAAGCCTCCTGAATGTCAGAATTTGCTGCAATTTCACTTGCCCACCCCGAGGCACTTATTCTTCCCTGCTCCAGCACATATGCACGGTCAGCTATTGAAAGCGCCTTATATGCATTTTGTTCAACCAGAAGAATCGTCTTTCCCATCTTTCTGATATTCACTATTATGTCAAAAACAGTCTGCACCAATAATGGGGCAAGTCCAAGAGAA
>JAWLHF010000017.1:0-38706 GCA_041690515.1 Clostridiaceae bacterium
ACAAGCTCCAGCGAATGCATAGACAGGATAAACATTGAGTTTTCGGATATATATTAAAAAAGGCGGAAGTAACATGACAAATAGATGGAATGGCAAGAGGTACCATACTCTTAATCATTTCCTTAGGGAGAAATTTGGGGAGAAGGTATTCAAAATATCATTGGATGCTGGTTTTACCTGTCCCAACAGGGATGGGAAGGTCTCAACAGGAGGCTGCATTTTCTGCAGTCCAAGAGGGTCGGGAGACTTTGCCGGTACTGCTGAGGATCTTGTTGAGCAATTCTATGAAGTTAAGCAGATGATGAATAAAAAATGGAAGAATGGCAGATATATTGCATACTTTCAAGCATATACCAATACCTATGGGGATGCGGAAACATTACGGGAGAAGTATTATTCAATACTTGAGCTGGAAGATGTTGTTGGCATTGCCATAGCAACCAGGCCGGACTGCCTGCCGTCGGAAGTACTGCAGCTTCTGGAGGAGATCAATTCAAGGACTTACCTGTGGGTAGAGCTGGGGCTTCAGACCATCCATGAAAGCACCGCAAAGCTCATTAACAGAGGATATGAGCTGGATGCCTACATAGATTCAGTAAGGGAGCTAAAAAAGCGCGGCATAGAAGTTGTTACCCATGGGATTCTTGGATTGCCCGGTGAGGAAAAGCAGCAAATGCTTCAAACCGTTGACTTTATTGCCAATACAGGTACCCAAGGTATAAAGCTGCACCTGCTTCATCTGCTTAAAGACACCCGGCTTGTGGAACTCCATGAGAAAGGGCAGCTGCCGCTTATGTCCCAGGAGGAATACGTGGAGCTTATTGTGGATTGTATAGAGAGGATTCCTGGGGACATGGTCATACACAGGATAACCGGAGACGGCCCCAGGGACACACTGATAGGTCCGAGATGGAGTCTTAAGAAGTTTGAGGTGATAAATGCCATAGAGCATTTGATGATGGACAGGGATACATGGCAGGGCAAGAAGTATACACCCAATGAGGACATACGGAATATATTTGTATAAATAGGATTCCCAGGGAGGGTCAGGGAGGATAAGATACTTCGCTACGCTCAGTATGACAAGGTGATTTGGTATGACAAGGTAATTTGGTATGACAGGGTGATTTGGTACGACAGGGGATTTGGTATGACAGGATGTTCTGGTCTACCGTTACGCCGGCAACATGCAGTCATTCTGAATGCAGTGAAGAATCTTTAGCTGATAAGGAGCGACCCGGGCAAATACGATCCTACAGCTTATTTGTGTGACTTGATCGGTATAAAGAACATACTGCAAAGACATACTAGACTTGTGTGAAGCACAAGACCAAGCTTGTGGCACAAAAGATCAACATTGACAAAAATATCTGAAAATGATATTATAAGTCGTAAATATTGATACATGCAAGGAACGGGAATAGTAGAGGAATGAATGGCTTTCAGAGAGTCGGTGCATAGGTGTGAATCCGACAGTTTGATTTCTTTGAACTCACCCGGGAGCAGCTTCCTGAAGTAGGAGTAGGGCAAGCCGGATGCCTCCGTTAACGGGATAGATGGTAACGATGAGCCATCGAGAAAGTGGATTTTCGTCAGCTTATGCTGGAGGATCAAAAAGAGTGGTACCGCGAACAGACTTCGTCTCTTAATTGAGAGGAAGTTTTTTTATTGTGAATAAAAGAAGGTTCCCGGGACCCAACATCAATCTTAAATTGCGCTGTTGGGTAGGGTTCTTATTTTTCATTTAATAATTTCGGAAGGAGTGTTATTATGCCATACTCAAAGGAAACAGATCGCAAATGGCAGAAAAGGTGGGAGGAGACAGAGCTCTATAAATTCCATCCTGAAAATGTTGATAAAAAGCTTTATTGTTTGGAGATGTTCTCTTACCCGTCAGGAGCAAAGCTTCATGTAGGGCATTGGTACAACTATGGTCCAAGTGACTCTTGGGCAAGAATGAAGAGAATGCAGGGATTTGAGGTATTCCAGCCAATGGGTTTTGATGCTTTCGGACTTCCTGCTGAGAACTATGCCATAAAGACAGGTATACATCCACAGGATTCAACCATTCAGAACATAGCTACAATGGAGAAGCAGCTTAAGGAAATGGGAGCGACCTTCGACTGGGATCATGAGGTCGTCACATGTATGCCTGAGTACTATAAATGGAACCAGTGGCTGTTCCTGAAGCTTTATGAAAACGGTCTTGCCTACAGAAAGGAAGCACCGGTGAACTGGTGCCCGAAATGTAATACTGTGCTTGCCAATGAACAGGTGAAGGAAGGACTCTGTGAGAGATGTGAGACCGAAGTAACAAGAAGGAACCTGACTCAATGGTTTTTCAAAATAACGGCTTATGCTCAGGAACTTTTGGATATGGTTGACGGTCTGGATTGGCCGGAAAAGACCAAGAAGATCCAGAAGAATTGGATAGGAAGGTCAGAAGGCTCAGAGATAGAATTCAAGGTAGAGGGCAAGGATCTATCCTTCAAGGTATTTACAACAAGGCCGGATACCCTTATGGGGGTGACCTATGTGGTTATGGCTCCGGAGCTTGAACTTGTGGATCAGATAACCACACCTGAGCAAAAGCAGGCAGTTGAAGCCTACAAGGATTATGCAAGGAAAGTAAGCGAAATAGACAGACTTTCAACAACAAGAGAGAAGACAGGGGTCTTTACAGGCGCCTATGCAATACACCCCATAACCGGAGAAAAGGTCAGGATCTGGATAGCTGATTATGCTCTTGCCACTTATGGCACCGGATGTGTTATGGCAGTTCCGGCTCATGATGAAAGGGACTATGAGTTTGCAGAGAAGTTCGATCTTCCCATAAAAAGAGTAATCAAAGGGGCAGGAGATATAGATGATAAGCTTCCCTTTGTAGAATACGGCATACTTGTAAACAGCGGCAGCTTTGACGGAATGCGCTCCGAGGAAGCCAAGGCAAAGATAACTGAGACTCTGGCAAAGGAAAACAAAGGAGAGCTTAAGATAAACTATAGGCTTAGGGACTGGCTGGTATCCAGACAGAGATATTGGGGAACACCGATACCTATGGTACATTGCGAAGAGTGCGGAGTGGTGCCGGTACCGGAAAAGGATCTTCCGGTAACGCTTCCATATAATGTTGAATTTACCCCTGACGGAGAGTCTCCGCTAAAAAAGAGTGAAGAATTTATGAATACAGTATGTCCTAAGTGCGGAAAGCCTGCACGCAGAGATCCCGACACTCTTGATACCTTTGTATGCTCCTCATGGTATTACCTAAGATATGCCGACAACAAGAACAGCTCGGAGCCTTTCAGCAAGGAATGGGTGGATAAGCTGCTTCCGGTTGATAAATATATTGGCGGAGCCGAACATGCGGCAATGCATCTGCTTTATGCCAGGTTCATAACAAAAGCTTTGAGAGATATGGGATACCTCAGGTTTGACGAACCTTTCCTTTCTCTGGTACATCAAGGCACCATACTGGGGCCGGATGGTGAGAAGATGAGTAAGTCCAGGGGCAACGTAGTATCTCCGGATATATATATTGATGAGCATGGTTCCGACGTATTCAGGATGTATCTGTGCTTTGGCTTCAACTATGTGGATGGAGGACCCTGGAGCGATGACGGCATAAAAGCCATATCCAGATTCTTAAGCAGAGTGGAGAGAATGGTTGAACGGGTACAGGAGCTTAAAGGCCATACCGGACGGGATGAGGTGGCTGCAGCTGAAAAGGAACTGAACTATGTACGGCATATGGCTGTAAAAGGTGTGACAAAGGATGCTGAAATATTCCAGTTCAACACATCCATTGCCAAACTCATGGAGCTTATCAACGCATTGTACAAATACGATCAGGAAGCAGATAACAAAAACATATCATTTTTTGAAGAGGTTGTAGCAGACTTACTGAGGCTTCTGGCTCCTTTTGCACCGCACTTCACAGAGGAAATGTGGGCGGAAATGGGATATGAATACTCCATATTCAACCAGAAGTGGCCTGATTGGGATGAGAAGGCTCTGATAAAGGATACCGTAGAACTGGCGATCCAGATAAACGGTAAGGTAAAAAGCAAGATAGAGGTATCTTCCACTGCTACTGATAAAGAAATCGAAGAAGCAGTAATGTCAAAGCCGGATACTGAGTCTCTGATTTCGGGCAAACAAGTGGTAAAGGTGATAGTTATAAAGAATAGGCTTGTGAATATAGTGGTAAAATAGCACTAAGAAGCTGCAGGGTCAATCCGGCAGCTTCTTTTTTAGCTGATCACCAACAGCTTTTTAACATAAGTGATTGACAATATTGGATTTATTCTGTAGACTATAATTACAATATACATTACGGGGGTATAGTAAAATATTTAGTTTATGATGTAGATTACTTATATTTGAGAAAGGTGATAGCCATGAAAACCAAAAACTTCAAAATAGAAGGAATGACCTGTGCCGCATGTGCAAAGGCTGCAGAAAGAGCGATAAGGAAGCTTGAGGGTATGGAAGAAGCCAATGTGAATCTTGCCACCGAGAAGCTTATGGCAAAATATGACGAGGAAAAGGTTACTCCGGAGGATATTATAAATGCGGTTGTCAAAGCAGGTTATAATGCTGTTGAGGAACTAGAGGAAAAGGAAATCAGCATCCCCATAGAGGGTATGACTTGTGCAGCGTGTGCAAAGGCAGTGGAAAGAGCGGTGGTCAAGCTGGAAGGAGTATCAACGGCAGCGGTGAACTTTGCTACAGAGAAAGCCACTGTAAGATATGACCCCAAAATTGTGAGACTTTCACAGATAAAGCAGGCAATTTCAAAGGCCGGCTACAAGGCACTAGAAATAGAAAGAAGCAATAGTGCGGATGAAGATAGGAAGCGGAAGGAAAAGGAAATCAGAACCTTATGGACGAAGTTTATTGTATCCGCTGTGTTTGCAATTCCGCTGTTTTATATAGCCATGGGCCATATGCTGGGGCTGCCCCTGCCTAAAGCCCTGCATCCGATGCACCATCCCTTTGCCTTTGCTCTTACACAGATAATACTTACCATTCCTGTAGTTATTGCAGGAAGTAAGTTCTATACGGTAGGCTTTAAAGCGATTATCAGGCGGAGTCCCAACATGGATTCCCTGGTTGCCATGGGTACGACTGCTGCAATTGTGTATAGCTTGTACTCATCCTACAGAGTTTATCTTGGGGATGGACACTTTGCGGAGGATCTATATTTTGAAACGGCAGGAATAATCATAACTCTTATAATGCTGGGGAAAACTCTTGAAGCAGTTTCGAAGGGAAGGACCTCTGAGGCTATTAAAAAGCTCATGGGACTTGCCCCCAAGACAGCGACAGTTATACAGGGGGATAAGGAGCTGGAGATTCCTATCGAAGAGGTGGAAATAGGTGATATTATCCTTGTCAGACCCGGAGAAAAGGTGCCTGTTGACGGAGAGGTGACAGAGGGTTACACCTCTGTGGATGAGTCCATGCTTACGGGAGAAAGCATACCGGTGGAGAAGAAAACCGGAGATAAGGTGATAGGTGCAAGCATCAACAAGAACGGGATGATAAAATTCAAGGCAACAAGGGTTGGAAGTGATACTGCATTGGCACAGATAATCAGGCTTGTTGAAGATGCCCAAGGCTCAAAGGCACCTATAGCCCAGATGGCGGATATAGTCTCAGGTTATTTTGTACCTGTAGTATTTATAATTGCTGCAATATCAGCAGTGTTATGGTATGTAAGCGGGCAGAGCCTGGTATTTGCACTTACAACCTTCATAGCAGTACTTGTCATAGCATGTCCCTGTGCCTTGGGGCTGGCTACACCAACGGCGATAATGGTCGGAACAGGAAAGGGCGCTGAACACGGAGTATTGATCAAAGGTGGGGAGGCTCTCGAAACAGCTCACAAAGTCAAGACTATAGTTTTTGACAAGACAGGTACCATAACAGAAGGAAGACCCGAGGTAACGGATATATTGACTGCCGGAGACACTGTGCCTGACGAGGTTCTTAGGTTGGCAGCCTCCGCGGAAAAAGGCTCCGAACATCCTCTTGGTGAAGCTATAGTGAAAAAAGCAGAGGATAAAAAGCTTCAGCTTGCTGCAGTAGAGAGATTTGATGCCATACCGGGCCATGGAATTCAGGTGGTGATTGAGGGAAAAACAGTGCTTTTGGGCAACCATAAGCTCATGACAGACAGAGGTATCGATCTGGGCAATATGGAAGAGCAGTCAAACCGTCTTGCTTCAGAGGGAAAAACGCCGATGTATGCTGCAATAGACGGTAGGCTTTCGGGCATAATAGCCGTAGCTGACGTAGTAAAGGAAAGCAGCAGGACTGCTATAGAGAAGCTTCACAAAATGGGTATAGAGGTAGCAATGATAACAGGTGACAATAAACGTACCGCGGAGGCTATAGCAAAGCAGGTGGGCATAGATAGGGTACTGGCTGAGGTGCTTCCTCAGGATAAGGCAAATGAAGTTAAGAAGCTTCAGGCTGAAGGGAAAAAGGTAGCCATGGTGGGTGACGGAATAAATGATGCTCCTGCGCTGGCTCAAGCTGATATAGGGATTGCCATAGGCTCAGGCACTGATGTGGCTATGGAATCAGCAGATATAGTGCTTATGAGAAGCGATCTGATGGATGTACCGACAGCCATTCAGCTTAGCAAAAGCACTATCAGGAACATAAAGCAGAACCTGTTCTGGGCTTTCGCATACAATACAGCAGGAATACCAATAGCAGCCGGGTTGTTATTTGCCTTCGGAGGGCCAAAGCTCAATCCGATGATAGCGGCGGCAGCAATGTCATTAAGCTCAGTATCAGTAGTCTCAAATGCACTGAGACTTAAAAGGTTCAAACCATATAAATGATGGTAGGGGCGGCCACCGGCCGTCCGCCCGTGAGGAATACCATAACAAGCACGAAGCACGAAGCACGAGGCTCGAAGCACGAAGCAAAAAATACAAGGAGGAATAAAAATGAAAAAGAAGATTAATATTGAAGGAATGAGCTGTATGCACTGTGTCAAGCATGTGGAGGAGGCTCTGGGAGAACTGGCAGGTGTATCGAAGGTGACTGTGGATCTTCAAGAGAAAAATGCTGTGGTGGAGTTTTCAAACGGTGTGGAAAATGAAAAGCTGAAGGAAGCTGTAGAAGAGGCAGGTTATGACGTTACAGGAATAACAGACCTTTAGTATGGGAGGAAGACTTTATGGATAAGGAGAAGAAGAATCAAAAGGACTGCTCCGGCTGTGAAAATGAAGTACATTATATGATGTCCGCCCGTACACAGAAAATGAGGTCTTCTCTTATCTCGCGGCTTAACCGTATAGAAGGACAGGTCAGAGGTATAAAGGGAATGGTGGAGAAGGATGTTTACTGCGATGACATATTGAACCAGATATCAGCAGTACAGTCAGCCATGAAGTCCGTGAGCAGGCTGATTCTTGAAAGCCATATGAAGGGTTGTCTGGTAAACAGGATACAGTCCGGAGAAACAGAAGTAGTGGATGAACTTCTGCAAACAATAGAAAAGATGATGAGATAATAAAAAATAGCAGCTATGAATAGCCGCAAAGGAATATACTTCGGCTAAACATGGCTGCTGTTTTATTAGACCTCTATTATTGTGGTCACATATTCGCATCCCTTGATCTCAGCAGGAACATCCCTGCTGAAGCGTATTTCTCGGGAGAAATGTCTGGACGCTACCATTGCGTGGCATAAGGCTATGCCCACATCTATCAGGCTGCGAGAGCCCATAAAGCGTTTCAGGATTATATTGCTGACACCCGCCGAGTACACGTGGATCTTACCGTTCCGAAAAGCAAATCTCCAAGGCTGTGTATTTGCTGCGGAAGGTGCAAGCATTACTGCACTAAGTATCCTGCTCCAGGTAATATCCATTGTACCTTCTGTTATTTCTGATATATCCTTTCGTTTTGCCTCAGAGGGATTATATCTGAAAGGAGAACTTCCTTCAGCCGGATGTCCAAAAGCCAGCATCAGCTGTGGCACCTGTCCTTTAGGAATATCCAAAACATCTTTTAGCTGATCATATCCAATACAACCACCGATCCAACAGGTTGCAAGGTTCATGGCAGTGAGCCTTAGCACCACCCATTGTAAAGAATATCCTATATTCTGCAGATAACCTTCTTTTTCTTCGGAAGTCACAATCAGGTAATAAGGAGCCTTTATCTTGCCATAGCCTCCTATTATGCCCGGCATCAGTTCGTGTATCTGCTTGCTGCCTTCCACCAGGTGTATTCTCATATCTATGTTGTCAAACAGCCTTTCGCCGCCGGATATCATGTTTCGTATGCTTTGAAGCATTTCATCATTAAGCTTTTCACGGGAATATCTTCTTGTGGATTTTCTGTGGTTTATAGCTTCATATAATTCCATCTATTATCCTCCAGGATCTGTTTTTTACAACCTACCTATTACATGGCTTGTATGATATACATATTGCATGCACAATTACAGGGATGCTGTATGGCTGGTGCTGCCCTCTCCCCAAAACCTCTAACTATAGGATACTAATGACTTACCTATGAGTCAATGTGCGTTTATATCTCAAACAATACATTTTATATAGTGTGTCAAATGTAATAACGAAGGGTTTCACATTTTACCCCATTTTAATAGATTGTAGTGAAAGGCGAATTCCTGATGGCAATTTGCCCTTGTATGATTCTGCAAGGGAGGGTGAGAAGTGAGGCCGTATAAGACAAATCCTTTACTTGTAGAGAGGATTTGGGGAGGAAAGAGTTTATTGGAGTACAATAAGAAATTAGGGGAGAAGGCTATCGGCGAAAGCTGGGAAACAGGCTCTCTTGAAGGAAACAATCCTGTATTGATAAAGCTTATAGATGCAAAAGAGTCATTATCAGTTCAAGTGCATCCTGACGATGAGTTTGCAAGAAGGGCGGAAAACCGTAAGAACGGCAAAAGTGAAGCCTGGGTAGTGTTGGATTGCGATGAGGATTCCTTTATCATCTGCGGCTTCAATAGGCCTATAAAGAAGGAAGAGTTCAGAAAGCTCCTGGAAGAAGGTCGTATTACACAGGTGCTGAACTATATAAAGGTAAGAAAAGGAGATTATATATATATTCCTGCAGGTACGATACACAGTCTTGGAAAAGGGGTACTGGTATATGAGGTGCAGCAGCCCTCGGACCTTACTTATAGGATTTATGACTGGGACAGAACTGATTCTCAGGGTAAAAAAAGAGAATTGCATATAGACAAAGCAGTGGATGCAATAGACTATTCTTCTGAATTACCCCGTATCAGTAATATATATGATGCATCCCGGAATGGAGTGTCTGATATTGTTGACTGCAGATACTTTAAGAGCAGCTTTGGAACATTACAGGACAAAGAACGTCATAACTATGAAACAGGTTTATTCAGGGCTGTTACTGTTATCAGTGGAAATGCTGTGCTAGAGTCCGAGGAGACCCGATTGTCCATTAGAAAGGGGGACACCTGCATAATACCTGCTGATTACAACAGGACTGTGTTTGTAGAAGGCTTGGGAGCTGCGGAATATATTGTGACAACATGCAGTACAAAAATATGATATAATAACAGTGTGACACGGATATAGTGCGAAAGGGGTGGCAATATGGTAGCCGGTATAAGGCTGGACAGTAATGGAATGAAGCACACAAAACAGATATCCAGTTTTTTTAAAAAGGGTGTGAAAATCAAATACAACAAAAAGCTCACAGGAAAAGTCAGGCTTTATATAAGTGATAAGAATTCAATACGAAGCATGAGTGATATATTGTCACTTTATGACAACAGCCTGAATTAAAAAGAAGTTATCCCGGTTCTGAAGAAAGCCAGTAAGAAGGTATTCGGAACCGGGATTTTATAATTAATGATTATAAGATGCAGACTGAATACCCATAAGCATGACTTGAAAAAATGGCCTCTGCTGTAAGAAGACTTCAAAAGAAGCCTTTTTGTTTTG
Source organism: Clostridiaceae bacterium (assembly GCA_041690515.1). Taxonomy (GTDB): domain Bacteria; phylum Bacillota; class Clostridia; order Lutisporales; family Lutisporaceae; genus BRH-c25. The sequence goes on from JAWLHF010000017.1 coordinate 9,971, forward strand.
AAGACAATACTATGTAAGAATATGAAGGAATATGAAAATTACATTTGATTATTTGGAATTTTTGTACTATTATGAGATTAATAAAATCAGTTTATGGAATTTAGACCGTAATATGGAATTTTGGCCGTAATTTTATAGATTACGGTCGGATTATGCTACCTCAAATCTTTATATAAGGGGTGTATGGAATGACTGGGTTATTTGTTTTATACCTGGTGGTAAACAGCATTCTGGGCACAGCATTATTTATTTTCCGTAGCAGTGGTTTGATTACTGCTATATTGATACTACTTATTATTGCACAGGGAGTGTTCTTAATTTATCGACTGGGCAGCTATTCAAAGAGGATAAGGTTGAACATCGAATCAATACATAAGGGACAGTTGAATCGCAATGTTAAAAAGACCGGTGTCGGTTTTCTTGACAATATTGCAGCTTCGATAAATGAATTTCTTTATAAGATTAGAGGGCTTATCGGTTCCTTTGAGGATATATCCAAAAGAATCATGAAGGATGCCCATGAAGTTGAGAAGCAGGCTGAGTCCATAAAATACTCTGCCGGTGAAATAGCATCCACTATTCAGAGTATTGCAGAATCAGTAAGCAATCAGGCTGCGTATACGCAGAATATGATGGATATGATACAGAGCTATGCAAATGATGCTGAGGATATAAGCGGTAATGCAGAGAAAAGCTTCAGTGTTGCCAAGGAGACAAAAGACACCATAGAGGAGAGCTTCAGCAAATTCACAGTTATAAGATCCAAAATCGAAGAATCCAAGGAATATAACGAAAAGGTTCTTGATGCACTGGATAATCTGGATAATAAGATAAGGGCAATAGACACCATAACAGAAACGGTAGAGGGTATATCAGCACAGACACAGCTGCTGGCATTAAATGCCGCTATTGAGGCAGCCAGGGCAGGAGAGGCAGGAAGAGGCTTTGCCGTTGTTGCCGGTGAGGTAGGAAAACTTGCTGAGGATTCTTCACAGTCAGCAAAAGAGATAAAACAGCTGGTCGACGGTATAACAGGGCAGATAAGCGAGCTGTCACTGCATATAAAGGATGAGGCAGAAGCAATTGATGAGAATCTGGCATATGCAACCGAGGTATTGAATAAATCCGATGTAATAAATGACACTCTTATGGGCAACATGCAGGCAGCTGAGAAGATAACAGTCCTCACGAAAGAACAGATCAGCAGCATAGGTAATATTGAAAAGGAAATTGAGAAGATCAATGACATAACACAGCAGAGTGCTGCGGTATCGGAAGAAATAGGAGCATCAACAGAAGAACAGCTTGCCACCATCGAAGCAGTTCATGGTCATATTATGCAGCTGTTGGATAGGCTTGAAGAATCAAATGCAGTGGTAGGGAATTTCATGAAGGGTTTTGAGGTCACTGAGGCTATAAAAGGAAAGATAGAAAAGACCAAAGTATTGATAAATGAGATGATTCAGTGTGAAGGTCTTCTGGATATGGATGAAGCCGCAGCTGAAAAGTATCTCAAAGGTTATCAGCAGAGATCCGGAGACTTAGAGCTTCTTGGTATTACAAACAACAGAGGAAGGCTGTTAGCAGCTACGGTGGATGTACCTGAAAATTTCAGGGATTGCAGCATGAAACCATACTTTTTGAAGGCATGTCATGGGGAGACTTTTGTATCTGAGGAATATATATCTATCATATCGAATAATTACAATATAACAGTATCTGTACCAATAATGGCAGAGGGAGAATTCAAAGGCATGGTAGTGGCAGATATAAACATCAATGAGAATTGAGCTTTAATAAAACCTGTTGAAAAACTGATATAAGTTTACATAAAACGAAAAAGAGGTTACACTTTTAGCTGTGAACCTCTTTTCTCATATGTTTATTATATTATAGTGACAAAGTGCCAATATGTCAAGAAAAACCGAAGAATATTGTGAGATTCCTGCCTTTATCTGCATCAGAAGCCGATAATATATGCAGCTGCTTAAAGGGACACAATACCATGCTTTTGTTTTTGGCAATAATTAAATAGAATATTGTTATGTCGTAAAGTTGTCATTGGTAATCGGTATAGGAGGTGTAGCCTATTGTCCGCAGAAAAACATCCGCAGTACAAGGAGGAAAAGCTCAGGCTGCAAGAGACTCTTGGTTATGTGGAGAAGAGCATTGCTGTCATGGTGGAGAAGAAGGGCAGGTTGGAGAGTGAGATCGAAAGAGGCAAAAAGCATGGCAATGGTGACAGCAGCCAGCAGTATATAGAGCTTATGATCAACTCCATGCTTCAGGAAAGGGCTGCTCTAAGGCTCAGAAACCTGTTGACCGCCAGGAGCCGGCCATATTTTGCAAGGATAGATTTTCATGAGAGGGAAAAGCAGGAAGCAGAGAAGTTCTATATCGGAAAGATGGCTCTGATACGGGAGGAGGATCAGGAGCTGATAATAGTCGACTGGAGAGCTCCCGTTGCCAACCTGTACTATGAAGGACGTCTGGGGGATGCAAGCTATCAAAGCCCTGACGGCAATGTGGAGGGGCGACTTCTTTTAAAAAGGCAGTTCTCTATCGATAATGGAAAGCTAAGAGAAATATTCGACATAGATATAACTACAAATGACGAGTTCCTTCAAGCCTCCTTGGGTGCAAATGCCGACAGCAGACTTAAGGAGATAGTATCAACCATACAGGAAGAGCAGAATAGAGTGATAAGGGCTGACATGTGGAAACCCCTGATTGTGCAGGGTGCCGCCGGAAGCGGAAAAACAACCATCGCTCTGCATAGGATCGCATACTTGATATACACATATGAAAGAACCTTCAAACCGGAGAATTTCATGATAATAGCCCCCACCAAGTTCTTCTTGAACTATATATCGGACGTACTGCCGGAGCTGGGAGTTGAGAGAACAAGGCAGACCACCTTTGAAGAATTTGCAGCAAGCATAATAGGACAGAAAATCAAGGTCAGGGATGCCAATGAAAAGCTTCTCAGCTTCATTTCAGATGGCGTACATATTGAAAAGCAGGAAAAGGGGCTGCTGCGACAGGAGTCGGAATTTAAAAGCTCAATGATGTTTAAGGATGTTCTGGATGAATATATTGAGGAAGTGGCGAAGGACTTTGTTCCCAAAGAGGACTTCAAACTGCTGACAAAAGTCATTTACAGCTATGAGGAAATAAATAGACTTTTCAAGGTTGATTACAGGAAACAACCCTTTGTAAAGAGAATAGAAGAGATAAAGAAGCATCTGACAAACAGGCTTAAGGCTAAGAAACAGGCAGTTATACAAGAAGCTCAGCAGCTGTGTGACAAAAAGGTAATGCAGGTAAAACTGGCTTTTGAAGAGGGTGAAGAGAGACAGAGGATAATAACAGAGCTGATTGACAAAAAAAATGACTTTACAAACAGAGTGGAGCAGTACAGCAAAGGTGCTGTGAAGGAGTACACACAAAAACTATCCAAAACAAATCCATATGAGTACTACAGGAATTTTGTCATACAAGAAGAATTGTTCCACAGACTTGTTGATGCCAGAATCGGAAAGGAAGCTGCAGAATTCATCAGGAGGGAGACCTTGAAGGATCTGGAGTCAGGAAGCATAGAGATTGAAGATATAGCCCCAATAATATACCTGAAGTACAGGATTCATGGAGTGGATGAAAAGCTGCCCGTAAGACACATAGTTATAGATGAAGCTCAGGATTTCAGCGTGTTTCAGTTGTATGTACTAAAGAGCATAATCAAGGACAGCTCGTTTACAATATTGGGTGATTTGTCCCAAGGGATACACTCTTATAGAGGGATAAAGGATTGGGACGATGTTGTGAGACATGTCTTTGAAGAGGGATGTGAGAAGCTGGTTCTTGAGCAGAGCTACAGGACAACTGTTGAAATAATGGAGGCTGCCAATAAAGTCATTGCAAAGCTGAAGGATGAGAAGCTTGTTCCCGCAAAGCCTGTTATAAGGCATGGAAGCCAGACGGAGATAATAGGGAAGCAGAGCAGGGGTGAAATAGCTTCGGATATAAAGGAGAAGGCCGATGAACTGAAAAAGCAGGGTTATAAATCCATGGCAGTCATATGCAAAAGTGACGAGGCATGCCGTGAGCTTCTCAAATACCTTAAGAAGGGTAAGGATGACATCAGGATAATTACCGAAAAGGACAGGGAGTACAAGAGCGGAATAATTATAGTTCCTGCTCACCTTTCAAAGGGCTTGGAATTTGATGTGGTATTCATAGGGGATGCAGAGGCTGAAAGCTACAGTGAAAATGAACTGGATACAAAGCTGCTGTATGTTGCTATGACAAGGCCGCTGCACAAGCTGTATATCTACCATTGCGGTGCGCCAAGCAGATTATTGATATGAAAGTATTTTTCCTGCTGTCCGTATTAAATAGGCAGCCGGAGCCAGAATATTTGTATGAGTAAATACATTGCATAGGCAGGTAGATATATGTACAAATATGTAGAGGAGCTTAAAGCAAAAGCGGAAGCGGGAGATGAGGCTGCCAGGGACAAGTACGAAAAAATTCTCCAATGTCTTGAAACCATGGATGATGACAGGGTTGCCAACTGTATAATACTGATGAAACAATTCATCCCTGAGCTTTGTAACCAAAGTGCGCTGCTTCTTAAGAAATATATAGTGGACGATGCCAGAAGCCTTGATTTTTTAAGCAGGGATGAAATAGAGATCATAGAATTCCTCAGGGAGTATCTCAAAGATTGAAGGAAAGCCCTGAGCAATAAGTTTTTGGCAAAAGATACAATCCATACCTCATATAATTTAATGAAGTATATATTTGGCAGAACAAGCATATGGCTGTGCTGAGGTAGTTGGGGGGGATTGTGTTGAAAAAACAGCTTCTGCTTCTTTTCGTGCTGCTGGTTCTTTTCATACTGATTGTGACAATGCCTGATATTGGGGTATAAGACAAAAAATCCTGAGCAGCATACATTAAGCTGCTCAGGATTTTTTATGTTGTTCTACCTATACTAATTTGCCCGTTTGAATGCGGAACTTACCAGTATGAAATCCTCTTTGAGACCGGATGTGACATATACCTGTTTATCTGAGGTCACAAATACAGCTTCAGTATTTTCCTGGCTTTCTATGAATTTCATCCCTTCCTCAAGCCCCAGCAGCAGTGAGGTAGTGGAAAGTCCGTCACCATCTATGGATTTGCCGGTAATGATAGATACGCTGTGAAGGTTGTTGTTTACCGGATAACCTGTGCCTGAGTCCAATATATGATGATAGGTTTTTCCGTTTTCTTCAAAGTATCTTTCATAAGTCCCTGAAGTTACTACAGTCTGGTCCTGTACCGGTACTATACCCAGAAAATCACCTCTTGGATTAAAAGGGTCCTGAATTCCAATCTTCCAGGGGGCTCCCTTGGGGTTGCCGCCTATTACCAATATATTTCCGCCAAGATTTATAATTGCATGTTTTACTCCGTTCTCTCGAAGGATGCGTGCGACTTCATCAGCAGCATAGCCTTTTGCAATTGCTCCAAGGTCTACTTTCATGCCGGGAACTTCAAGCCGGGCTGTACTATTCTCCTTGTTCAATGTTAGCTTATTATAATCAACAAGACCCACTGCTTCAACCAGCTTGCCGCTGTCCGGGACAGCAGCTGCATCAGTGCCTATATTCCATAGCTTGACTATGGGGCCTATTGTTATATCGAATTTTCCGCCGGACAATTCCGAATAATACCTGCCTCTTTCCATGACATATAAGGTATCGGGGCTAAGCTTCACTGCGTCTTTGCCGGAGGCATTGTTGAGAGCTATTACCTCGCTGGTTTCTGCATTGTTGATGGTCATTTTCTCTTCTATTTCGGATATTCTTCCAAAGGCTTTGCTAAACAGCTCATCGTCATTCTTATCATGTATGGTTATATCAATAACTGTTCCAAGCAGATAGTTGGACTTTGCCACAGGCTTCGTAGGAACATCGGGAGCTTTTTCCCGGCACCCGGTTAACAAGAGAACTACAAGCAAGGTCAGAATTAAAGGAAGCTTTATTTTTCTATTTAAAACCAAAATGACACCTCCAGGTTATAATAAAAATTCAAGTTAATGTTTGATAAAAAATTTACATATCTAATTCTATATGATACATTATTATTATTGCAACAACAAAATTAATAATGATAATTAAATTCATTGAAAGCGAGGAGTTGGTTATAAGCTATTATATAAGTAATCGGGCGGCATTGAAGCATATAATAAAATAATCGGCATTTTAGGATATTTTTGAATATGTTGGATGTGCCGAAAGGATACTTGACCTATACAACTCATCAAAGTATTAATATGGTTATGATGCTTAAGTTAATGAGCCGCAGGTACGGCGGAAACCAAGTAATTTTGCGAAGGCAGAATGTACTAAGGCCGCTGCGTTATATACAATAATAAATAAAACCATACTACTATTATGGGCAATATTTATTGTATAATATATTGAAAAAGAGATGTTTTTGCGAAACTGAAAAATGATGTTTTATATTTCGCAAAAATCAGATGAGGTATGCAATGAAATTAAAAAAGGGCGATCTGATTATAATTGTGATACTTGCTGTGGCAGTGCTTTCATGGATTGGAATCAGCAAGCTGGGAGAGTCGGTGGATAAACGCCAGGTTGTTATTGAACAGAATGGGAAGGTTTACAAGACTATAGCATTGAAAGCGGGAATGAAGCAGCAGGAGATCCATATGGAGCTTGAGGAAGGACGATATATTGACATAGTTGTAGACCAAAATGGCGCTTATGTAGAAGATGTGATTTGTCCGGACAAGGTATGTCAGAAGACCGGAGTAGTGAGCAAGGTTGGACAGAGTATAGTGTGTCTTCCCAACAAGGTGATAGTATTCATAGATGGGGAGGCAGAATCCGAGGTTGATGACATCTCATACTGATGTTCATATATGATTTATAGAGGAGATAATGATGAGTAGAACAAGAAAAATGGTACTGCTGGGTATTCTGGTTTCCCAGGCACTGATACTTCATTTGGTGGAAAGGATGATTCCGGTTCCTGTGCCGGTTCCGGGGATAAAGCTGGGTCTTGCAAATGCTGTTTCCCTTATGGCGATAGTGTTTTTCGGACCTAAAGAAGCCTTGGCGGTTGTAGCCATGAGGACATTCCTGGGATCTGTATTCGGCGGCGGGTTTTCTTCTTTCATATACAGCTTTATGGGCGGTGCCATAAGCACTGTTGCAATGGCGGTCATGTATAAGAGCTTCAGGGATCTTTTCAGCCTGCCTGTAATAAGTGTAGTGGGAGCTATATTCCACAATATCGGACAAATATTGGTAGCGAGTCTTATCGTACAGAATGCAAAGCTTTTTTATTACCTGCCTGTCTTGATGATTTCGGCGGTGATTACGGGGTTGTTTATAGGATTTGCGGTGCAGTATACCTTGAGGCCAATGAAGCACATACTTGGGATAGGAAGTGATGGAAATGTGGAATGACAATGAGTTTTTGAAAGCTGAGATGGAAGCTGTTGAGGATGCCATAAAAAAGTCGCTGAGAACAAGAAACAGAACAGTCAAGGAAGCTCTGGTCGGTTTTGTGGAAAGCGGCGGTAAAAGGCTGAGACCTGCTTTTACGATACTTGGAGGAACCTTCGGTGAATACGACAGAGAGGTCATAATACCGGTGGCTGCGGCTCTTGAAGTCATTCATATGGCTACTCTCATACATGATGATATAATAGATGATGCAAAGCTGAGACGAGGTAAAGAGACAGTGCATTCGGTTTTGGGCAAGGATGTGGCTGTATATGCAGGTGATTTTCTACTGGCCAGGGCTTTTATGCTGATAGCCGATCATGTTGGCCTGGAGATGATGAAGCAGGTGGCAAAGGCTTCTGCTTACATCTGCGACAGCGAAATTGCCCAGAATGAGCAAAGGTTTGATGCGGATGTGAGTGTAAAGCAGTACCTTAAGAGGATAGGCGGAAAAACAGCAGCTTTGTTTGCAATAAGCCTCTATATGGGTGCTTATAAGGCGGGATGTCCCAAGAAGCTGGTGAATAAGCTGGGAGTATTGGGCAACAATATTGGTATGGCTTTCCAGATTGTAGATGACATTCTGGATCTGACCGGCAACCAGCAAAAGGTAGGAAAACCGCTGCTAAGTGATGCAGCTCAGGGAGTATATACTCTTCCGATAATTTATGCTCTTCGTTCGGAGTACAGGGATAGGACTCTGGAAGCCCTTGCAAGGATGAAAAAGGATAATGGCTCATCACTGTTTGAAGTTCTTGAAGCTTCAAAGGCCATTGAAAGATCCAAGAACCTTGCTGAAAAATATATACGCAAAGCATTAAAAATAGCCGGGGAATTACCGGAATCCATCGGCAGAGAAATAATTATTGAAATAATTGATGAACAGCTTGAAAGAAAATTCTAAATTCCATCGTCTAAAAATATATGAAGGCAGCTGCGGAAATTTATAGAAAGTATATATGTGTTCCGCATAATGCTGAGGTTGTCACTGGGTGTTTTGCTACGCAACGCACCCATGTTGCTTTTCGGGGATATTTGGCTGATCAGAAAATATTCCTGAAGACATATTGAATGATGACATAAACTATATCATAATTATTATGTGTATATGTCAAATGTATAATAATGGAGGTTTAATAATGAACACAATTCAGGCAATAATACTGGGAATCATTCAGGGGCTTACGGAGTTCCTTCCAATAAGCAGTTCAGGTCATCTGGTGCTTTTTCAGAAAATTTTCGGCATAAATGAGCCTACGCTGATATTTGATACCATGGTGCATGTAGGGACCCTTGCAGCTGTAATAACAGTGCTTTGGAAAGATATCTTCTCCCTTTTGAAGAAACCCTTTCAAAGGCTTACATGGCTGTTGATTGCGGGAACCATACCTACAGGAATAATAGGAGTCATGTTCAAGGACTCCTTTGAAGCGCTGTATAAGAGTGGAAGTACTTTAGGCTTTGAATTCCTGGTGACAGGGATGGTTATACTTCTGGCAGAAAGACTGAACAGCGGAAGAAAGCATGCAGAGGAGACTTCTTATCTGGATGCCGCATTTATAGGTGTCATGCAGGGTGCTGCAATACTGCCGGCCGTATCTAGGTCGGGGTTGACAATTTCGGGTGCTTTGATGAGAGACCTTGACAGAGAATTTGCAGCCAAGTTCTCATTCCTGCTTTCAATACCGGCCATACTGGGAGCCGCAGTCTTCCAGGTAAAAGATATTCTTGATGCAGGAGTCACAGATATTATTACTGCACCAATAGCAGCAGGTACTATTGCGGCGGCTGTTGCAGGATATTTCTCAGTCAGGTTCATGATCCTCCTTATCAAGAAAGGCAGCATGAAGGTTTTCTCCTACTACGTATTTGCTCTGGGCGCATTGGTATTGATAGACCAGTACATAACACACCTGTTCTTCTAACAAGTAACCATTAACGAGTAAATGTCATCCTGAACAAAGTAAAGGAGCTTATACCCATGAGGAATACCCAGGCACCCGCAACCCGAAACCTGCAGCCATACCAGATAGAAATCCCGGAAAACATAAAATGAAATATATTTGTAATATTCTAGTTGGTAATTTATTATATAATTAAAGTATGAAAAAAATTGCACGATAAGGAGTGTATTGAGGTGAACGAGCTTAAGGAGCTGCTTCCATATCTGAAAATGTGGAATACATATGTGGATATAGGAATAATCGCCATCATAATTTACAAAATAATGAACTTAATAAAAGAAACCAGGGCGGAGCAGCTGATTAAGGGTATCACCATGCTTATTGCTGCAACCAAGCTCAGTGAAGTTCTGGGCTTGCATACGGTGTACTGGCTGTTGAAAAACGCTATGACGGTAGGAGCAATTGCAATAATGATCATATTCCAGCCTGAATTGAGACGTGCTCTTGAACATCTTGGAAGAGGCAAGTTCTTCGTGAAAGGGGAGCTGCTTGAACAGGAAATCGACAGTATGCTGGATGAAATCGGTACTGCCGTTACACACCTTTCAAAGAACAAGATCGGTGCCATCATAGTATTGGAGCAGGAAACAGGTTTGAATGAATATATTGAGACTGGTACAAAGCTGGATTCTGCAGTGAGCAGCGAGCTCTTGGGCAATCTTTTCGTGCCCAACACACCTCTGCACGATGGTGCTGTTATAATCAGAAGGAACAGGATATCGGCTGCAGGCTGCTTCCTGCCTCTCACCCAAAGCCAGAATCTAAGCAAGGAGCTTGGAACCAGACATAGGGCTGCTATAGGAGTGACTGAGCTTTCGGACTCATTGGTCATCATAGTATCTGAAGAAACCGGAGTGATTTCCTTTGCAAAGATGGGGAGGCTTTCTAGGTATCTTGATACCAAATCCCTAAAGGAAATCGTGAAGAACAGTTATAAGACCAAGGAAAGCAGACAGCCCATATGGATGAAATGGGGTGCAAAAAATGATTGATAAGCTAAGTAGTAAAGATATAACAATAAGAGTACTTTCGGTCATGCTTGCCCTTCTTTTGTGGTTTTATGTGATAACAGAACAGAATCCGGACATAACGAAAGATATAACGATTCCGGTAAGGCTCATAAATACCGTATTTCTTGAAAAGAACAATATGGTGCTTGTAAGCGATCCCGCCAGCTATAAATTGACATTGAGGCTGAAAGGCAAGAACAATGTGCTGGATAAGCTGAATGAAACCACCGTAGATGCTTTTGCAGACCTGGAAGGACATAGTATGAAGGGAGATAACTACATTAAGATAAACATTAATGGAGTACCTGAGAATGTGAACATCCTTCAGAAGTCTTCCGAGAGCGTCAAGGTGGTACTGGAGCCCAAAGTAAATACTCAGAAAAGTGTTAAGGCAAATTTAGTGGGTGAGCCTGTCAAAGGAATGGCGTCCATGAGTCCTGTCGTAGCTCCCGAGGCGGTTGTTATTAATGGTGCAGAATCTCAGATCAACAAGATTAAGGATGTCAGGATCGATGTGGATATCACCGGTGCAGACTCTGAGGTGAAGCGGATCCTGCCTGTCAGGGTGCTTGATGAGGCAGGCAAAGATATACAAAACATAACAATAGAGCCGGGTAATGTGGAAGTAAGAGTACCGATAGAGAACACAAAACGCGTGAGTCTGGAAATGGATATATCCGGTCAGCCTGCGGCTGAACATGTTGTAAGCAGTACCTCAGTGCAGCCGGAAGAAATACTGATTGTAGGCAGCCAGCAGGCTCTTGCAGGTATAAATTCAATAAAAACTGAGAAAATTGATATTACTGATGTAACCTCCGACATATCCCATGAGGTGGGGCTTATAATCCCTGATGGGGTACAACTTGTGAATGCCAGAGAGAAAGTGACTATCTATGTAAATATAGAGAAGATTGTTACCAATCAGATATCCATTGGAAGCTTTGAGTATGAGAATCTTCCGGAGGGCTTGGAGCTGGACAGCATACAGGGCAACCTGATCGCAGTCATTAGAGGCGCTGAGAGTGTGCTCAGAAATGCACCAAGCACCATAGATTTCATAATTGATTTAAAGAATGCCTCAGAGGGGTCCAATGTGGTAAATGTTACATGGAAAGTGCCACAGGGCATAGAGATTTTGGAAGTGTCTCCGGCGCAGGCTGTTGTGGTGCTGAAGAAAACGGGGGAATAGCGCTTTGTATTGGAGATGATTAAGTGCGGTTTGAGGTAGTTAATATGAAGCAATCTGTCAGGGATATATCCTCCGGCAGTGATGCGGATACAGTAAGACCCCTGGCTGCCAGAAAGCTTAAGATAAGTGAAAAGGACATATCGGATATCAGGATATTGAAAAGGTCTGTGGATGCCAGAGATAAGAAGGACATCCTGCTGATATATTCTGCGGAAGTTGAAGTGGAAGGCGGAATGAGTATTTCAGGGTATCGTCAGACTAAGGATGCTGTGATGATAAAGGATGAGTCCCACCGGCAGGCTTTGAAGGATGAGATCGAATACGGCAGCGGAATGATAAATAACAGACCAATAATAATTGGCAGCGGACCGGCAGGATTATTTGCCGGTTTAGTTTTAGCACGGCACGGATACAAGCCGCTTATACTTGAAAGAGGCAGTGATGTGGATAAAAGGTCTGAGGATATAAGCTCATTCTTCCAAAGAGGAATATTTAACGACGACAGCAATATACAGTTTGGAGAGGGAGGAGCAGGAACCTTTTCTGATGGAAAGCTCACTACAAGGATAAAGGACAGAAGGATAGGAATGGTGCTCAATACCTTCGTGAAGGAGGGGGCTCCCGAGGAGATACTGTACCTGAGCAAGCCCCATATAGGGACTGATATACTGAAGATAGTGATTAAGAACATAAGAAACAGTATAATCCAGCTTGGTGGAGAAGTCAGATTTTCCTCCAAAGTTACTGATATAGTGGTCGATAATGGGGCCGCAAAAGGCGTTGTTGTAAACGGCAGTGAGACCATCGAATCCAATGTGATAATTGCAGCCTTGGGACATAGTGCAAGAGATACATATGAGTTGCTTTTCAATAAGGGTGTGAACATAATCCCAAAGCCATTTTCAATAGGAGTGAGGATAGAACATCTGCAGAGCATGATAGATGAAGCTCAGTATGGCAGTTTTGCAGGGCATCCTAGACTTGGGGCAGCGGACTATCTGCTTACAACCAGAAGCAGTACGACGGGAAGGGCTGCCTATAGCTTCTGTATGTGCCCCGGAGGCCAGGTGGTGGCGGCAGCTTCTGAAAAAGGCATGCTTGTCACCAATGGGATGAGTGAATACAAAAGGGATAGGGAGAATGCAAACAGCGCTCTGGTTGTTTCGGTATCCCCCGAGGACTTTAAGAGCATCCATCCTTTGTCCGGAGTAGAATTCCAGAGAAATTGGGAAGGGAAGGCCTATGAGCTGGGAGGAAGGGACTTTCATGCGCCGGTGCAGCTTGTAGGAGATTTTATGCTTGGAAAGCCATCAAAGGCAATAGGAGGGGTCAGACCAAGCTATGAACCCGGAGTGAGACTCAGTGACCTGCACATGTGCCTTCCCGAATACGTGACATTGACAATGAAGGAAGCTCTGAAGGATTTTGACAGGAAGATAAAAGGTTTTGCAAGCAGGGATGCATTGCTTACAGGAGTTGAAACAAGGACTTCCGCACCCATAAGGATCGTAAGGAAAGAAAACTTTGAAAGTGAGACACTGGATAACTTCTACCCTATAGGCGAGGGAGCAGGCTATGCAGGAGGCATCATGAGCGCAGCAGTAGATGGAATGAAAGCAGCGGAGAAGATAATCAGTACCTTCAAACCACTGTAATACATTTAAACGGATAATACTCGGATTGTAATATAAGAATTTGTATTTTGGTTGCGGGTTACGGGTTGCGAGTATATCGGAGTATAGCTTCGAAGGCCTTTCTCAAGCACGCAGCACGAAGCACGCGGCACGAGGCAAGACCCAAAAGAAATACCCAATAAACACACGTGAGGTTGATTTATGGAAAGAGATATAGAGCTGATCCTGAATTCTACCCATGACGCGATGATTGCTGTAAACACCGATGGAATCATAACGCTTTTCAACAATGCAGCCGAGAGGCTTACCAAGATACGTGCCGAGGATGCTATTGGAAAGTATGTAGCTGATGTTGTCCTGGATACCAGGCTGCCCTATATACTGGAGACTGGTAAATCGGAGTTGAATCAGCAGCAGAACCTCGGCAGTATAAAGATAATAACCAACAGAATGCCTGTCAAGGACAAAAAAGGCAGGATAATAGGTGCTATTGCCGTATTCAGGGATATTACCGAGGTTATTCAGCTGGCAGAGGAGATAACCAACCTGAAGGAAGTTCAGAGTATGCTGGAAGCTGTCTTTAATGCCACACAGGATGCCATATCTGTAGTTGACCAGAATGGGCTGGGGGTCCTAATAAACCCTGCTTATACAAGAATAACGGGACTGTCTGAAAAGGATGTAATAGGCAAACCTGCAACTGTTGATATTGCAGAGGGAGAAAGCATACATATGCAGGTCATCAAGACGAAGAAGCCTGTCAAAGGGGCATTTCTTAAGGTAGGCCCTGCCCACAAGGAAGTCATGGTAAATGTTGCCCCTATAATAGTGGATGGGGAATTGAGAGGCAGTGTCGGGGTAATACATGATATGTCAGAGATAATAAAGCTTACCGATGAGTTGAAAAAAGCAAAGGATATAATCAGAAGCCTTGAAGCCAAGTACACCTTTGATGATATAATAGGCAAGGATACTCAACTGCTGGCGGCGATAGAAAAAGCGAAGAAGGCGGCGGAGATACCTATTACTGTGCTGCTTCGGGGTGAAAGCGGTACAGGCAAGGAAATATTCGCCCATTCGATACACAACGCCAGTGAGAGAAAATACAGGAAATTTGTAAGAGTGAACTGTTCAGCTATACCTGAAACCCTTTTGGAGTCCGAGCTCTTTGGATATGAGGAGGGAGCTTTTACGGGGGCCAGAAAAGGGGGAAGGAAAGGACTGTTCGAAGAGGCAAACGGAGGTACTATATTCCTTGATGAGATAGGTGAGATACCCCCCGGTACACAATCAAAGCTGCTGAGAGTGCTGCAGGAAAGAGAGTTCGTCAGAGTCGGAGGCACCAAGCCTATAAGTATTGATGTAAGGGTGATTGCGGCGACAAATGTGGATCTTGAAGCAGCCATAGACAGCGGCAGATTTAGAGCGGACTTGTATTACAGACTGAATGTATTGCCTATAAAGATACCTCCTCTAAGGATGAGAAAAGGTGATATATACGATCTGTCCATATTCTTTATAAAGAAATTCAACCAACAATACGGACGTAATGTTCAGGACATATCACCCAAGGCGGTTCAGATACTGAGCAATTATAGCTGGCCGGGTAACGTAAGGGAGCTGGACAATGTAATTGGCCGCGCAATTATCAATATGAAGGTAAGCGATAAAGTGATACTTGAGACACATCTTCCGCAGTTTGAGCGTCTCGTTGAAAAGACAGAGGTCCAGATGCCAAAAGGTGAAAGCCGCGGTAACACATCTATGACCTTGGCTGATATAGTGGATCAGGTGGAGAAGGAACATATTATAATGGTTATGGAGGAGTGCGGCAATAACAAGACAAAAGCGGCGAAAAACCTGAATATCTCATTGAGGAGTCTGTATTACAAACTGGAAAAATACGGACTTGAGTAAAAGAGTATGCAAAAAATTGCACAAGCATAGGCCATTTGCAAAAAAATGCATGCAATTATTTTCAAAGCAGCAAAAACCACTAGGACAAATAGAGGAAATATTACATAAAAGCATGAATATTTAAAAAAAATAAATAAGTATTACTAAGAATTTTTAACCTGTAATTGAAAGTGGAATGCTTCAATACGGGTTTTTGTTTTTTTTGACAAAGTTTGTGGCACATTATTTGCATAAGTATTAATAAAGTAAGTTTTTATGTAAGGAGCGGTGAATAGTGGCAAGAGATTATATACTTGCAATCAATCCTGGGTCTACCTCAACAAAGGTGGCGATTTTCAAGGGAGAAAAGAACATACTCCAAAAGAATCTGAGTCATTCTGCGGAGGAGGTTGGGAGCTTTGAAAAGATAACCGACCAGTATGAATATAGGCAGAATATGATATTGGACTGGATGAATGAAGCAGGTATAAGTACCGATAGTCTGGCAACAGTGGTAGGCAGAGGCGGGTTGCTCAAATCAATGCCCGGAGGTACATATAAGGTTACTGCTGCTATGATCGAAGACTTGAAGATAGGCGTACAAGGTGAACATGCTTCAAATCTCGGTGGGATAATTGCCAAAGGGATAGCAGACAAGGAAGGAATACCTTCATATATTGTGGATCCTGTTGCTGTTGATGAATTTGAAGATATAGCAAGGATTTCCGGCATGCCTGAGCTGCCAAGAAAGTCATTGGTTCATGCATTGAATATAAAAGCTGTAGCAAGAAGGGCAGCTGCTGACTTGGGAAAAGGCCTTGAGGATCTCAACTTCGTAGTAGCACATCTTGGCGGAGGCATATCCATAGCACCCCTGCTGAGAGGAAGGATAGTGGATGTTAACAATGCCAATGACGGAGGTCCCTTCTCACCGGAAAGGGCAGGAGGATTGCCTGTTGGCGATATTATGAGAATGTGTTATTCAGGTAAATATACACAGGCTGAGCTGAAGAAGCTGACTGTAGGAAAGGCAGGCCTGGTAGGTTATCTGGGAACAAATGACGCCAGAGATGTTGTGAAGATGATTGAAAATGGCGATAAAAATGCAGATATGGTATTTGACGCAATGGCTTATCAGCTGGCTAAGGAAATAGGGGCAATGGCTGTTGTACTAAAAGGAAAGGTTGATGCCATAGTACTCACAGGAGGACTAGCATACTCGGAGCTGCTGTGTGAGCGGATAAGGAAGCGTGTGGAGTTCATAGCGCCTGTGAAGGTATATGCTGGAGAGGATGAGATGCAGGCACTGGCTGAAGGTGCTGCCAGGGTGCTTAGCGGCGAGGAGAAAGCCAAGATATATGAGGAAGAGGTGAAATAATTGATTAGAGCATTTGATGAAATTATAAAGGTTGCCAAGGAGAAAGGGCCAAAGACCATTGCTGTAGCAGTAGCCCAGGACGCCGAAGTCCTTAGTGCAGTTAACGGGGCTAAAGATCTGGGTATTGCCGATGTAATACTAGTAGGTTATAAGGCTGAGATCGAAAAGGTTGCTGCAAAGTGCGGCGTAGATATCAATAAATTTGAAGTCATAGATGTCCAGGACAAAAGTGAAGCATGCAGAAAGGCAGTTGAGATGGTATCCTCAGGGAAAGCCCATATTGTGATGAAGGGGCTTGTGGATACATCAATCATACTTAAGGCTGTTCTGGATGAAAATATAGGGCTGAGGACAGGAAATGTGCTTTCACACGTAGCAGTATTTGATGTACCGGATTATGACAGACTTTTCTATGTAACGGATGCAGCTATGAATATAGCTCCCAATCTGACACAGAAGAAGCAGATAATTGAGAATTGTGTTCAGGTGACAAATGCTCTGGGAAATGACAATCCAAAGGTTGCGATGCTTGCGGCAGTGGAGAAGGTCAATCCAAAGATGCAGGCGACTCTTGATGCGGCAGAGCTGGTAAGAATGAACGAGGCAGGAGAGCTTACGGGCTGTACTCTCGGAGGTCCCTTTGCTCTTGACAATGCAGTATCGGTAGAGGCATGCAAACATAAGGGTATAACACATCCGGTGGGAGGCCATGCTGATATATTGATGGTACCGACTATAGAAGCAGGAAACATGCTTTACAAATCCATGGTGTTCTTTGCAAAGGCCAAGAATGCCGGAATAATAGTAGGAGCCAAGGCACCGGTGGTACTGACCTCCCGTGCTGACTCCGATGAAGCAAAACTAAACTCAATAGCCATAGGAGTACTAATGGCAAGCAAATAAGCCTGCAAAAGGTAGGGGCGGCCACCGGCCGTCCGCAAAGACTCCAAAGGAATACCAAAAGCAAGAAGCCCAAAAGCACGTGGCACGAGGCACGCAGCACGAGGCAAAAAATATAGAGAGGGGTAATCTGATTATGCAGGAAACATTCCGGTTGTTGATCATCAACCCGGGTTCTACTTCAACAAAGATAGCTATTTTTGACAATGAAAAGCCTGTGTTGGAGCAGACCCTTAGACACTCAAACGAGGAGCTGGCTCCTTATACAACAATCATAGACCAGTATGAATTCAGAAAGAATGTAATACTGGAGACATTGAATGCCAATGGAATAAACATATCAAAGCTGAATGCCGTAGTTGGCAGAGGCGGCCTTCTCAAACCAATGGAAGGCGGTACTTACAGCGTTAATGCAAAAATGCTTGAAGACCTTAAGCATGCTCCCATGGGTCAGCATGCATCCAATCTTGGGGCGATAATAGCCAATGAAATAGCTTCTCAGCTTGCAATACCGGCATTTATTGTGGATCCTGTTGTTGTGGATGAAATGGATGAGGTTGCAAGGTTCTCAGGAATGCCTGATATAAAGAGAATAAGCATTTTCCATGCACTTAACCAAAAAGCTGTTGCCAGAAGAGCAGCATCAGACCTTAACAGAAAGTATGAAGAGCTGAACCTGATAATCGCTCATATGGGAGGCGGAATATCAGTTGGTGCCCACAGGGGGGGCAGAGTGGTGGATGTGAATAACGCCCTTGACGGTGAAGGGCCCTTCTCACCTGAAAGAACAGGCAGCCTGCCTGTGGGAGGTTTGATGAAGCTCTGCTATTCAGGGAAATATACAATAGATGAGATGAA
Organism: Clostridiaceae bacterium; assembly: GCA_041690515.1. Taxonomy (GTDB): domain Bacteria; phylum Bacillota; class Clostridia; order Lutisporales; family Lutisporaceae; genus BRH-c25. Next base: position 28,323 of record JAWLHF010000017.1, read on the forward strand.
GAAAAAAATAACAGGTAAGGGCGGACTTGTCGCTTACCTTGACACTAATGACGGCAGGGAAGTTGAAAAGATGATAGCAGCAGGAGATAAGAATGCAGAGTTGGTATATAAGGCAATGGCATATCAGATTGCCAAGGAAATCGGTGCATGTGCTGCCGTGCTTGAAGGAAAAGTAGATGCGGTATGTATTACCGGAGGCCTGGCTTATGACAAGACTCTGGTTGGTTGGATAAAGGAAATGGTTGAATTCATAGGCGATATAAGGATATACCCAGGAGAAGACGAGATGATAGCACTTGCTGAAGGCGGCCTGAGAGTACTGCGTAAAGAGGAAGCAGCAAAGGAATATAAATAGGTTACGAGGTACGAGATGCGAAACACGAAACTACAGATAGGATGATAATATGTTTGATGAAAGAAGAATCAGAATAATCACAGGGCATTATGGCAGCGGAAAGACTGAGTTTGCGGTCAACTATACCTTTGGCCTGGCAGGGACAGGCAAAAAAACAGCAATAGTTGACTTGGACATAGTGAATCCGTATTTTCGATCAAGAGAAATAGAGCCACAGTTTGCAGAAAAGGGAATAAGAGTGATATCATCTTCAATCAAGGGTTTGTCCGGAGACCTGCCGGCTCTTTCGCCGGAGATATATTCAGTGCTGCAGGATACTTCCTATGAGGTGGTATTGGACGTAGGAGGAGACAAGGTAGGTGCAAAGGCTCTTGGAAGATACCATGAGTATTTTGACAAAGAACCTTATGATATGCTCTTTGTACTCAATGCCAACAGGCATCAGACAAGCACCGTAGACGGAGCGGTAAGCTATCTGAGGTCCATTGAGGAAGGCTCAAAGCAGAAGGTAACCGCACTGGTCAACAATACCCACCTGTGCGGAAGTACCACTATTGAGGATATTCTGAAAGGACAGAAGCTGTGTGAGGATGTTTCAAAGGCGGTGGATCTTCCTATAAAGTATGTGGTTGTTGAAAAGAAGTTCGTATCTTTGCTGCCAGAGGATATTCAAGGTGAGATACTGCCTATAGACATCTATATGAAAAAGCCATGGGAGGACTGATTGATCCTTCCGGACTTCATCGGTCAGCCTGGTGAAGCAAGCTTCACCATAAGGATAAATTAAGGTGTGTATATAAATAAAACTAGGAGGTGTAAGTAATGGGTAAGGTGACTTTCGATGAGAACAAATGCAAAGGCTGTGAACTTTGCACAACAGTATGTCCAGTAAAAATAGTTGTAATGGATAAGGACAGGATCAATGTAAAGGGTTATCATCCTGCGACAGTCAAGGAAATGGACAAATGTACAGGATGTGCTTCTTGTGCCAGGATATGTCCTGACGTTGTAATAAGAGTAGAAAGATAAAAAGGGAGGTAGAGGCTAAAATGGCTAAGGAATTATGGAAGGGCAACGAGGCTATAGCTGAAGCTGCTGTTAAAGCAGGCTGTAAGTACTTCTTCGGCTATCCGATAACACCACAGAATGAAATACCTGAGTACATGTCAGCAAGACTTCCGCAGGTCGGCGGATGCTTCCTTCAGGCGGAGTCAGAAGTAGCTGCTATAAACATGGTATATGGTGCAGCAGGCTCGGGAGCAAGGGTTATGACTTCCTCATCCAGCCCCGGGATAAGCTTGAAGCAGGAGGGCATTACTTATATTGCAGGAGCAGAGTTGCCCTGCGTAATAGTGAACATAGTAAGAGGGGGCCCGGGCCTTGGCGGAATACAGCCTGCACAGTCAGACTATTTTCAGTCAACAAAAGGCGGCGGACACGGAGACTACAGACTGGTTGTTCTTGCACCATCCTCGGTACAGGAAGCAGTGGACCTGGTACAGGAGGCTTTTGACATAGCAGATCAGTACAGGAACCCGGTGCTGGTTCTTGGTGACGGTATGATAGGACAGATGATGGAACCGGTGGAATTCACCGAAGTAAAGAAGAGAAAGCTGCCTGAGAAGACTTGGGCTACAGTTGGAACAGGAGGGAAAAGAGAGCATAACGTCATCAATTCCCTGTTCATAGATCCCGCTGAATGTGAGAAGCACAACTTCAGATTGTTTGAAAAATATAAAGAGATTGAAAAGAACGAGACAAGAGTAGAGACTTACAACCTTGAAGGTGCAGAAATAGTATTCGTTGCATACGGAACAACTTCAAGAATTGCAAAGAATGCAATAAACTCGCTTGCTAAAGAGGGAATAAAAGCAGGTCTGATAAGGCCTATAACCCTTTGGCCATATCCTCACGAGGCTATAGAGGAAGCAGCTGCACAAGCCAGCGTAAAAGCCTTCCTTTCTGTAGAGATGAGTATGGGACAGATGGTTGAAGATGTAAGACTTGCTGTAAATGGAAAGAAGCCGGTTCACTTCTATGGAAGAACAGGCGGTATGGTTCCGACTCCTAAGGGTATTGTTGAGGAAGCCAAGAAGATTTTAGGGGGTGCAAAATAATGGCAGTTGTATTTGAAAAAACCAAGGGACTAACTGATAAGCCATTCCATTATTGTCCCGGATGCACTCATGGCATAATACACAGACTTGTGGCAGAGGTGCTGGAAGAGCTCAACCTTGTTGAAAAGGCCATTGGGGTAGCTCCTGTAGGCTGTGCAGTTTTTGCTTATGATTATTTTAACTGCGATATGCAGGAAGCAGCTCACGGAAGGGCTCCGGCTGCCGCAACAGGTATAAAGAGAGTTAATCCTGATTGTGCGGTATTCACTTATCAGGGTGACGGCGACCTAGCGTCAATAGGTGCTGCTGAGATTGTCCATGCGGCAATGAGAGGCGAAAAGATAACCACTATATTTGTAAACAATGCCATATACGGTATGACAGGCGGCCAGATGGCTCCAACCACACTTGTTGGACAGAAGGCTACAACTGCTCCTTTCGGAAGGCAGGAAGACCACGCAGGTATGCCATTAAGGGTCAGCGAAATGCTTGCAACCATTCCTAAGGCAGTGTTTGTAGAAAGAGTTTCAGTACATGATGTTAAACACATAGTTCAGGCAAAGAAGGCCATAAAGAAGGCTTTCCAGGCACAGATGGAAGGCAAGGGCTTCACACTTGTTGAAGTGCTTTCAACCTGCCCGACAAACTGGGGCAAGACTCCGGTAGAAGCATTGAAATGGCTTGAAGAGAATATGATCCCGTATTATCCCCTTGGAAACTTCAGAAATACTGAGGAGGTGAAATAATGGCACATGAAATTATAATGGCAGGCTTTGGAGGCCAAGGAGTTATGGCAATGGGCAAGATACTTGCCGAAGCAGCTTTAAAGGAAGGAAAGAATGTGTCATGGTTGCCTTCATACGGTCCTGAGATGCGTGGAGGTACAGCCAACTGTAACGTTATTATATCCGAAGAACCCGTTGGGGCACCTATAGTTACTGAAGCTACAGCAGCTATAGTTATGAACAGGCCATCCCTGGATAAGTTCGAAAAGGACGTAGTACCGGGGGGAGCGCTTATAATAAACAGCTCACTGATAGACCAAAAAGCTACAAGAGATGATATAAAAGTTTACTATGTACCTGCTAATGATATAGCAAACGAGCTGGGTACAGGGAAAATATCCAATATGGTAATGCTTGGAGCATACCTTGCAATATCAGGTGCCACAAAAGAAGATACGATCATGGAGATCATAACTGAGATATTCAGCGGCAAAAAAGCCAGTGTCATTCCGCTGAATAAGGAAGCACTCGTAAGAGGGGCTGCCTGCGTAAAATAGTTTAAAATAAACCATCCCGAAATAAAATAAACCTCCATCTTCCATCCTCCTTTCGGGATGGTTTTTTTTCTGCATTTGTTCTGCCTGTCATCCTGAACCCAGTGAAGGATATTGTTCTTTTCTCCCTTTTAAAAACATATATTTTACAAAGTTTGTACAAAGGGGCGGGAGCGAATGAGAGAATTTCCGGCAACAGAAGCTTTTCTTAAGGTCATAGAAGATACGGCAAGGCGGGGCAGGGTCAAAAGGATAACAAAAATATGGCTGCGGCTGGGTAAAGGCACCTTATTTCCAATCAATACCTCGGCCTACCTTGAGAGCATTCTCAAAGGCACAGCAGCCAGAGATGCGGAAATCTACATAAAGCGGGGGTATTATGCAGGCAGATGTCGCTGCTGCGGACTGGTTTTTGCAAATGAGAGGCATATAACCTGTCCTGAATGCGAAGGGGAAAGCGACAGTATATTATTGGAGAAAAAATTTATAATAGACAGTATTGAGGGCGAACAGTGAAAGAGTTTTTATTTATTTATATTGACTATTTGCTCATTATTGAATAAAATATACAGTAAATCTACATATTGTATTTCAATGAACCGGAAAAGTAGCGGAGCAGCATTATTCAAAGAGAGCCGAGGGAAGGTGGGAACCCGGCAGTAGTGTACCGTGAAAAGAGCCGGGGAGATTCCGGTCAAAAAAGCCATGCTTCAAGTAAGCCGGACGTATGTCTGCGATAAGGATTTGAGAGGGCAGTCGTATCAGGGGCAGAGCATCTGACGATTCGCCAATTAGAGTGGTAACGCGGTAACCCCGTCTCTTTTCGAGGCGGGTTTTTTATTTTGGCTGACGCCGGGTAAAATTGATTACATACTGATATATTATCCCGTGTCATCCTGAACGCAGTGAAGGATCTTTACCCCTTAAGGAATACCGGACTGTACCAAGGGGGGCCACCGGCCGTCCGCCAATCAGGAATACCTAAACAAAACAAAAGCCCCAAAACTGAAAATCAATAGCAGAATTAAGACAATAAAGTATTTAATGTACTAATTGTTGAATAATAAATGATATCGGAGGGATTTAGATGGATTTTAAAGTGGAGATTGCAAAAAAAATAAGTGGTTTAGTGGATATGGAATTTGACAAAGTCATGGAGCTTATTGAGATTCCGCCCCAGTCCAATATGGGGGATTATGCATTTCCCTGCTTCCAGCTGGCCAAGGTAATGAGAAAGTCTCCTAACATGATTGCTGCAGAGCTTTCCGGCAAGGTTGAAGCCGACAGCATAGTTGAGAAGGCTGAAGCTGCCGGAGGTTATCTGAACTTCTTCATCAACAGGGCGGGATATATAAAGCAGACTGTTGGTGAGGTTTTGGAAAAGGGAGAGAAATTTGGAAGCTCCAATGCCGGCGAAGGGAAGAACGTCATAGTGGAATTCTCTTCAGTGAATGTAGCGAAGCCTTTCCATGTGGGACATCTGTTCAATACTATGCTGGGAAGCGCACTGGAGAAGATATACAAGCATTCAGGTTTTAACACCATAAGGATAAACCATCTGGGAGACTGGGGAACCCAGTTCGGCAAGCTGATATCCGCTTACAAGAGATGGGTGGATGAGGCTGCTCTTGAGAAAGAGCCGATAAACGAGCTGCTCAGAATATATGTCAAATTCCATGAGGAAGCTGAAAAGGATGCTTCCCTGGAGGATGAAGCCAGGGCGAACTTCAAAAAGCTTGAAGAAGGAGACCCGGAGGTAACCGAGCTGTGGCAGCGGTTTAAAGACTTGAGCCTGAGGGAATTCAACGAGCTCTATAAGTCATTGAATGTGGAATTTGACTCTTATGCAGGGGAAAGCTTCTACAGCGACAAGATGGATGAGGTTGTTCAAATGCTTCGTGACAAGAATCTTCTCAAAGACAGCAACGGAGCGAAGATTGTGGATCTGGAGCAGTTCAACCTGCCGCCGATACTCATACTGAAGTCCGATGGAGCTACCATATATGCTACAAGGGACTTGGCTGCTGCAATATATAGAAAGAGGACATACGACTTCCACAAAAACATATATGTAGTTGGCGGCACCCAGGCATTGCACTTCAATCAGATTTTCAGCACCCTGGGGCTTATGGGCTTTGAATGGAGCAAGGACTGTGTCCATATAGGCCACGGACTTGTAAAGTTTGCAGACAAGAAGCTTTCAACCAGAAAGGGAGACGTAGTATTTGCAAAGGATGTAATTGCCGAGGCGGTTCACAAGACCTTGGAGGTAATAGAGAATAAGAATCCGAACCTGGAAAACAAAGAAGATGTAGCAAAAAAGGTGGGAATGGGAGCTATTTTGTATACCTTCCTGAAGAACAACAGAGAAAAGGATGTTGTGTTCACCTGGGAGGATGCTCTGAACTTCGACGGGGATTCCGGACCATATGTCCAGTACACCTATGTAAGGGGCAAGAGTATTTTGAGAAAGGCAGGAAACGTGCCTGACAACGCAGACCTAAGCTATCTTTCCACGGATGATGAATTCCAGCTGGTTAAGCTTCTGGGGGCATTCAAGGACTCTATAAGGGAAGCGGTAGACAGATATGAGCCTTTTGTTGTCATCCGCCATATAACTGAAATAGCAAAGGCATACAACAAGTTCTACAATACCCATCCAATATTGAATGCCGAAGATAATGTCAAGAACGCAAGACTTCAGCTTACAAAGGCAGTAGGAACAGTAATAAAGACAGGTCTGGGCCTGGTGGGCATAGATACCCCTGAGAACATGTAAATACATCAACCCTCTGCAAAATGCAGAGGGTTTTTTATCCAGAATAAAAATACCCCTTCTTATGAAACTATAAAATAATGAGTTTGATATAACTGGTTATTTGTAAGTCCCATAAGGAGGGGTGATTTTATCAAAAGCTCAATTAAGGTAATTGTGGCAGCATTGATTTTAGTATTTGTTATCGGTTCTGACATTGGGATTGTCGGTACAGGGAAGAGCAGAAGCAACGAAGGGGCCATAACGGCAGATGACAAGGCATCCATCGCAGAGGAAACTGCAAGTGTGGGAAAACCTGCAAAGAAAGAGACAGTATATAAGGAGATTAATTGCCCGGAGCTTGGATTTCAGTTGAAGGTGCCGGAGGGAATGACCATAGATACAGATTATATGCCTGCCTATGTCAGGATAAGCGGTCCGGATATGGATATCAGGATATCCAGGGAAAGATCGCCCTATGAAGGCATTGACGGTTACTTCAATACATATCTGTACAAGTACATCCTTGACCCGGAGTATCGTGAAGCAAACAACATCAGTCTCATAACCAATGAATACCGTAGTATAAACGGTATCAGGACGAGGATAATGGAGTTTTCCAGAAAACCTGCCGCCAATAGCAGCCATCAGCAGAATGAATATCTTCATGGACTTTTCCTTACCGGAGGCAGAGAGTTTTACAGCTGTTTCATCAGATGTGCTTCTCTGGCTGAACAGGAGGAGATAATAAGGAAGATATTGAATTCCTTCAAAAAAACTGAGCGCAGCGGAGATATGAGCTTCAATCTTTCATTGAAGCCTGAGCTTCCCAATTGGAACAGTGAGACCGGGGCTTTTTACGAAAAACTGGCCAACTCAGACTCCATGATGTGGGGAATTTTTTATCCTCATTCAATAACAAAGGATTTTTCCACCATAGAGTCCATGGAAAAAAAGCTGGATTATGAATTTCCCATCACCCTGCACTATATTTATCTGGGCCATGATTTTCCTGCCCAGGGAATGATGAATGCTCATGAACGAGGTAAGGTGGTGGAGCTGACAATGCAGGTAATGTGGAATATTAAGCCCGGAAATACGGATAATGAGAAGAAGAACCTCAATTTTGACGTAATTGACGGCTTGTATGATGATTACTTGAGAAAATTCGCCCGGGATGCAAAAACCTTCGGACATCCTTTCATATTCAGGCTCAATAATGAAATGAACAGTACCTGGGTAAGATACAGCGGAATAGCGCTTTTATGTGATCCGGACATATATATAAAGGTATGGCGGCATATCTATAATATATTTGAGGAGGAAGGGGTAAGGAATGCAATCTGGGTATTCAACCCCAACGATGTGGATTATCCTCCTTTGAAGTGGAACTCTCATATTTCCTATTACCCCGGAGACAGGTATGTCCATATGATAGGGCTTACAGGCTATAACACAGGAAGCTACTACAGGAACTTGACCGGTGAAAAATGGAGGAGCTTCACAGAGATATATGATCCATTAAATGCAAAATACAGCAGGCTTTATGGAGAGTTCCCATGGATGATAACTGAATTTGCCTGCAGCTCAGTAGGCGGAGACAAGGAGAAATGGATCAGGGAAATGTTCAAAAACATAGGAAGATATAAGAACATAAAAGCGGCAGTATGGTGGAGCTATGCAGATTTTGACTACAGGAAGAGCAAAGAGGGTATTCCTGCCCGCAGGTACTGGCTGGATGAAAAACCCGAATACCTAAAAGCCTTTAAAGAAGGCCTAAAAAAGTAGGGGCGGCCACCGGCCGTCCGATATAAGTACATCCCTTGCACATCTCTCTGCATTCAAAACATCATAATTTTTGACTCTTGTTTATCAATTGAATTAATGATTCGGTTGTGCTATTATACTAATACTGAAACAAAAATCTATATGTAAGCTGCAAAAATTCAATTGCATTCTATCTTCGCAGACATACTGGGATTGAAGCAACTATGTGTAGGGCTGTCTGCTTGATGCAATGAGGAAGTCTAATGCAACTTATGTAGACTAAACTTTGAAAGGGGTCTTTAGATGGGTCGCTTGTTTGGAACTGATGGAGTAAGAGGAATAGCCAATAAAGAACTTGACTCTACCCTGGCGTTCAATTTAGGAAGAATAGGCGCATATGTTTTGACAGAAGAAACCCACCACAAACCCAGAATAGCAGTTGGAAAGGATACCAGGATATCAGGCGACATGCTTGAAGCAGCACTGGTAGCGGGTATTTGCTCAATGGGTGCCGAGGCAGTGGTGTTAGGGGTGCAGCCCACACCTGCAGTCGCTTATCTTACAAGGCATATGGGACTTGATGCGGGTGTTGTGATATCTGCTTCACACAACCCATTCGAATATAACGGCATAAAATTCTTTGATGGAAAAGGGTATAAGCTCTCCGACCAACTGGAAGACAGGATAGAAAGCCTGCTGATAAACCCTGATAACGGCATAGCAAATCCCACAGGAGCAGATATAGGAAAAAAGGTAGAGATAGATAATGCAGTTCATGGATACATAGATTTCCTCAAGAAGACCATTGATGTCAACCTGAGAGGGCTGAAAATAGCAGTAGACTGTGCCAACGGGGCATCATACATAGCAGCGCCTTCAGTACTTGCCGATCTGGGTGCTGAGATAGTAGTAATCAATAATAAGCCGGACGGGAAGAACATAAATGTGAAATGCGGATCTACGCATCCCGAAGACCTTCAGAAGCTGGTGCTGGAATCCGGCTCCCATGTAGGCCTTGCTTTTGACGGAGATGCCGACAGGCTTATTGCAGTAGACAACAGAGGGAATATAGTCAACGGTGACCACATGCTGGCGATATTTGCAAAGCATTTTAAAGAAAAGGGTACCCTGAAGAACGACACAATAGTTGCTACAGTAATGAGCAACATGGGTCTTGATATAGCTATGAAAAGAGAAAAATGCAGCCTTGCCAAGACCAAGGTAGGGGACAGATATGTGCTGGAGGAGATGATCTCAAAGGGTTACAGCATAGGCGGAGAGCAGTCCGGACATATCATATTCCTGGAGCATAACACCACAGGAGACGGTCTCTTGACCGCGCTGCAACTGCTGGCGGTAGTAAAGGAAACCGGCAAAAAGCTGTCAGATCTGGCTTCTATCATGAAAGAACTGCCACAGGTACTGGTCAATGCAAAGGTAAAAAACGAGAACAAGGATAAATACATGGAGGATAAAGCCATAGCAGAAATGATTGTACAGCTTGAGAACAAGCTGAAGGATAAGGGCAGAGTCCTCATAAGGCCTTCCGGTACAGAACCCCTTGTAAGGGTAATGCTGGAGGGAGAGAACAAAGCGGAAATAAAGGAAGATGCAAAACTACTGGCAAAGCTTATAGAAGAAAAAATGAACTAGCATATAGTACCCTATTTTCATACAATAGGGTACTTTTTCATATTCTCCGTAATAAAATGACAATGAGGAGTATATATACGGTTTTGTTACGAATCGATGGCATTATTTGAAATTACTTGCAAAAAGTATACAAAAGCTTTAGAATATAATAGAAACCGAGTATGCATTAAGGAGGTGAAATAAGAGAATATAACGGCTGAAAGGTGGTGTTGATACAGCGTGGAGTCATAGAACTTAATGAAGCGCCAGACTTGCATTGCAAGTTGACGAGGCCAGGGTTTATCGAAAATTCGGCGGATGCCCTGCGCTGCGACTCGACAGTGTAACAGATTTTACAAATCCTCAAGTGATTGATGGGACAAAGGAAATCTGATCGGGTCAGGGGTAGAACTGACAAAAAGCTAACGGTTGGTACCTGTTAGTGTATTTTTTTGCCCGAAAACGGGTTAACATAAAAG
>JAWLHF010000018.1:0-38398 GCA_041690515.1 Clostridiaceae bacterium
CTTTCAGTGTCGGACATATCGTCTCCCTTTCCAATCGAGTTTTGTTAATAGCTGCATAAAACGCTTTGTAATTTAATATTCCAAAAATAGTATAGAAAAATGTATTACATATTTTACAGAAAAGAAAAAAGATCCCATAGAAAATGCAGTTGTACAAATTGTATTTTTTCCGGCACAAGTAATCATAATATTGGAAAGGAGGTGATACCTTGGATATTAGGAGAGCAGAAGAGATATTGAATTCCAAGGGTATTATACAGGTAACCTATAAGGATTCACCGGTATGGATTGAAAACATTATTAAAGATGGATCAGCGGCTCAGGTGACACTATTGTCCAATAATGAAACAATAAATATACCTGTTGAAGAGCTTACAGAGCGGTAGTCCTGCAAATAATACAGGCAGACTGCCAATTATTGCTTCATTTCTGCTAAAATCCCGGTAAAGTGCTAATTTTTGTACTCTTTCGTCACAGTTCTACATTTTATATACTAGAGTATGCACTTCATATAAAATCTATTGAATTGCTGTCTATAAATATATAGAATTTAGAAAAAGCTCTTGTATTATTCAGCACTGGGTTTCAAACCCGGCCGCAGAATATAATGAGGCAGAAGGACTGGTTATATGGAATTTCCCGAAAGAGTAAGCTCAAAGCTCACCTCGGTAATTGCAGATCATCTTGAAGATTTACCTGAACAGAAGCTTGCTGAAATAAACTACGGAATTGCTGTATTCATAACAAACTCTTACAAGATGCTTTTCATATTTGCTTTAGCAATACTTCTTAACATTTTTAAGTATTTTCTGATTGCATTTATGAGCTTCGGTGCATTGAGGACCTTTGCATCTGGAGTTCATGCGAAGCGAGAGTGGACATGCCTTCCTGCCAGCACAATTTTCTTCTTCGGTATTGTGTACTTGGGAATGGCTGCAAGCTTGAATGTCTATGCTGTAAGCATCATATTTTCTCTTTGTTTTGCAGCAGTTATAAGATATGCACCTGCAGATACAGAGGAGAGGCCAATTGTTAGCAGGAAGCTTCGAAGAAAGCTCAGGATATTGTCCTGTACAGCAGTCGTTGTGCTTTACACAGCAGCTTTATACTACATAGGTACAGTGATTTCTTCTATCATAACTTTCTCTGTACTGGTTGAAACAGTTTTAATCCTGCCCATAACCTACAAGCTGGCAGACAGCATGTATGGAGTGGGTATTAAAATAAACAATAAAAGGGAGGTATAGAAATGAAAAGGATATTAAAGCCACTAATGGTTCTTATCAGTACCTTAGCATTGTTTATCGCAAGTACTTCATCAATGGCATGTTTTGCATGGGCTCTCAGAGAGCCAAAAATGCCGGAATCACTAATTAAAGAAGACTAATATTAAAAAATAAGAGCACTAAAAGTGCTCTTATTTTTTAATCACAAGCTCCTGCCTGAATATATTGTCTTCAACTACCGTATTATGCAATATATTTGTATATTTGGAGAGTATCTGGCCTGTTATAGCCAAACCGTATCCTCTGCCGTCCCCCTTGGTGGAAAAGCCTTTTTTCTGGATCGCTTTCACATCTACAATCCCGTCGTAGGTATTCTCAACCTTTATTGTCAGATATCCTTCTTCATCCGACAGGCTGATATTCATTTTCTTAATCTCAGAAGTCGTTGCAGCATCTATTGCATTGTCGAGATAGTTACCAAGAACCTCACAAAGATCAGTCAGCTTCATTCCCGCTTCATGGACTTCATTTACTATCTGTACTCCTACCTCAACGCCTTTGCTTGTGGCTTCATTTATCTTATTCCACAGCAACCCGAAGACTGCATATACCTTTATCCTCTGAAGTGCCAACAACAAGCTGCTGTCCATCCTTCTTGCGTCATCTACAACCTCTGAATAATATTTCTTCAGCCCATCCAGATCATTTTCTTCTATATATCCGTAAAAGCTGTATATGGTATTTGAATAGCTGTGCTTTAGCTTTCTAAAATCATTCACCAGGCTGTCTATTGTCTTTATATAGTCCTGCTGCTGGTCGTACTGCTGCTCCTTCAATGCCAGCGCACTATTGGTGAAATTGATGTAAAGGCTTAGTATCAGATACATCCACATAATAGCAACATTTATCAGTATTACGTTCTGATCTACCACGCCTATGAAATTGATATATATTGTATAGTTAACCGCTATCACAAGAAATGTGGCAAACATATAAATGGATGTCTTTATGCTGATACTCCGCTTATATTTGTCTGTCATCTTCTGTGTCTGCCGTATCAGCCTAATCAGGAATAGAATAATTATCACAGTTCCATAAATAACCAAATCAGCTATCATAGAAAGCAAAATATGGGATTTTATTGCCTCAAGAGCATAACCATAAATCTTAACCAATATAAACACAGCAGAAATATCCCCTACTGCAAGTGCTATCATATAGGTAATATTTGTCACTATTGACTGGATCAGACTAAGCTTTAGCAAAATATATGACATAAGTATCATAAAGAATAAGGCAAAAATTGCGCGGGCACCCATTCCAATATATTTGTCTACATATACAAGTAAATTAGTACCCAAAGCTGTTATTAGCACAAACTTCAACAGCACTTTCCTATCTCTCTGGAAGCTGTATAATGCCTGTGCCAGGTATGTTAATACCACTATTGCCATTGTGTTTATAAATATCTTATATAAGATCAGCATTTTCTTGAACCATCCTATCCAGTACTTCCTTTATCTCACTTTTCTGCTGCCTTGACATATAGCATTTCTCATCACCGGACATGATGATGTAAGAGTCCTTATAATTGACTTCCTTCACATGGTTGATATTTATGATATAGGATCTGTGGCAGCGGTAGAATTGCACCCCATTCTTATTAAGCTCATTGATTATGTCCTTAAGATAACCAAAGAACTCAATATTCCTGTTCTTTGTGTGTACCACAAGCTTCTGATTAATTGACTCAACGTATATGATGTTGTGAAGCTCTACTGTGTAATCACAGTTCCCAGACCTTATCTTTATGATGGCTCCTTTATTATGCTTCTGATGATTCTGATAATTAGTATAGTGCTTGTTTATTGAAAGCACGCACTCTTCAAGAGCTTGGTATGAAACCGGCTTTATAAGATATTCAAAGGCTTCTATATGATACTTGAACACCGTCATACACAACTCAGGATGTCCTGTCACAAAGGTTATATAGCAATGGGGATCATGACTCCTGATCTGTTTTGCCAACTCCAATCCGTTCATGTTGGTACCCAGATTGATATCAAGAAAATATGCATTTATTCCCTGCACATATTGTTTGGCATAATCCAAAACCCTTTTTGGGTTGTCTGTTACAAAGCTTATTTTGGCATCAATTCCATTCTGCTTGATTATTTTTTCCAGGTTTGCCTTAATATTGTTCAATATTACCTGCTTGTCCTCACACAGCACTATATGTATCGACATGTCGAGCACCTCCAAAAATGTTCAAAGCCAGTAGATATTAACATGCACAACCAAGTGGGTCAAAGTTAATTTGCACTTCCCATGACATGCTAATAGAAAGCATCATTCCTAGATTTATTCGACAAAAAAACAATATTCCCTTTTATAGTACATAAAATGTCTTTTTTTCTATGTCAATTGCTTTATTATTTCAATTCTTTATTTTTATGGAATGAATAACCTTGTCAAAAATTATCTTATAATAGTTCCTCCATTCTTTTTCCGGTACAAAGAAGCTCACTCTGTATACCGTATTCTGAGAGCCATCTATGAATGCTTCATAAGCCTTGTTATACTCACCCTTCTGGTTTGCTCTGCTATAATCAATCAGATAACCTTTCCTGTCCCCTGCCATCATTTCCTTCACATTGAAATACTTGAAATCAACAACGCCTGTTGCGGAGTTTTTTGAATCCTCGATGAACTGCTTCAAAGGTTTTGAAATGTTCCAAACCTGAACAAAGCCGTGTATCCTTTTGTCTTTGGATGTGAAATTCAGATGATACAGGATTTCTCCCCCGGCAAAGGATACTTCGTGGGTGTCCCACGTATCCGGCAGCTCGAAATGAAATGTATCATTCATCACATTATAGGCTTCAAAAAGTTGCTTCTCAGCCCTCCCCGCTTCAATATTCTCCTTAAATGCAACAGCTGCCGCCGGAAGCTTTCCGACATAAAAAAATGCTGAACTCAAGATAATAATTGAGATGAAGGACAATGCTATTATCAGTTTTAGTCTTTTATCCACTATCAACACCAACCTTTAGCAGAATTTGATTTCTTTAATTAATAATATTAGCATCTGCCGGTATACAGAACGAATCTTCTATTTTTTACCTTCGTTGTTATTAACCTTTTGTAATATTCATGATCTAATGTATAATATTATTAAAATACTTTTTGGAGGTTTTAGCATTGAAATACATAGACTTAAGAAGCGATACCGTTACACAGCCTACTGATGAGATGCGTGAAGCAATGGCAAAAGCCATAGTCGGGGATGATGTTTACGGAGATGATCCGACTATCAGCCTTTTGGAGCAAAAAGCCGCCCAGTACACCGGAAAGGAAGCTGCTCTTTTTGTCCCAAGCGGCACCATGGGGAATCAGCTGGCAGTAATGACTCACACTATGAGGGGTAATGAGATAATAGCAGAGGAGAACTGCCACATAGTCCAGCATGAGGTAGGTGCGGCTGCCGTATTATCCGGTGTGCAGCTGCACACAGTAAAAGGCTTTAAAGGCATTATGGACCCCCAGGATGTACTGAAAGCAATCCGTGAAGATGATATACACTATCCCGAGACAGGGCTTATCTGTATGGAAAATGCGCTCTCAAATGGTACTGTTGTACCCCTGGAAAGGATGAAGGAAATATATAATATCGCCAGAAAGCACAACATACCGGTACATCTTGACGGCGCTAGGCTTTTCAATGCTGCTGCCCGTCTGGGCGTTGATGCGTCACAGGTCACACAGTATACCGACTCGGTAATGTTTTGTCTGTCGAAAGGCTTATGTGCTCCTGTAGGTTCCATGCTGGCAGGTACAAAACAGTTCATAGAAAAAGCAAGAAAGAACCGAAAGCTGCTGGGCGGAGGAATGCGGCAGGCTGGCATACTTGCAGCCGCAGGTCTCATTGCACTTGATAAAATGTCAAAGAGGCTTCATGAAGACCATGACAATGCAAGGTATATGGCAGAACGCCTTTTGGAAATACCGGGGATAAAGCTTGACCATGAAGATGTACACATAAATATGGTTTTCTTTGATATGGAAGATACGGGAATAAGCTCAGATAAACTTGTGGAAGGCTTATATGAGAAAGGCATCAAGATCAACGGTATCGAGGGGGGACTCATGAGATTTGTTACAAATAATGATGTTGCCAAAGAGGACATAGATTATACAATCCAGTGCATGAAAGAGATAATGAAGTAAAGCAATACCGCAGCAGCTGCTGCGGTATTGTTATCTCTCTATATAGTTTTTTACATTTTTAAGTATTATATCTATTGTACCGTCGCCGTTCCTCTTTATTTGAAACTTATCCTTGTCATTGTAAACTTCATTATCTATGTATAATTCAATGGACTTGTCCACCTTAAGTCTTTTCCGCTTCAGCTTCTTTTCAGCCCACTCACGGTCTATGGGCACCACCTCTTCAGTGATTCCACTGCTTACCATCACTGCTTTGTACTCGTTTTTAACCATGATGTCCTCAAAGTTCTCTTCTGCAACCTTCTGTACGTCAAAGCTGTCTTCATTTCTCAAGTGGTCTGAAAGCCTGCTTCTGAAACGCTCTGCCTCTTGTGCATTATCCTTGAATGCTTTTCTGGCGAACTGTTCCGATATCTTGTTTATTATTCTGGTGTTCTCACGTCTGTCCCTTGTGAAGGTACATTTGAGGAAGGAATTGATAAACACTCCCTCCCTGTCCTTGTCTATCACAAGCATGTTATACTCATCATTATCCTTGAACTCCCTTATGATTACTGCTTTGGATACCTTCTGGCCCAGCCCGGGAAGACCTGTATGATTTACCCCTACAGTAACCACCGGTCTGCCATCTTTGTCCTTAATATAATGGCAGTAGGAGTTTGAAAAATTCAATTTCAGTATAGCAAGAAATCTCCCTTCCTGCCCCTCAAACAGACAGACACCCATATCCCCCGAAGGCTCCTTCTCATCAGTGCCTATACACTTAAAAAGGTATTGGGAAAGCTTATTGCTATTGTCAACAAACTGCTCTTCATCTTGGAGTATCTCTCTGCAGAGCTCCTTAACAATGTTCTTCTCCTCACCGAAAAAAGCAGGTCTGGCCTCTTCATCCTTTAAAAGCTTCAAAAGGTGGTTTTCAAAATATCCATATACTTCCTCCGTCAGCTCCAGTTCCTTCTCTGTAAGCACAGTGGTGTTGTTCTCCCTGTCCAGCACATTCAGCACAACCTTGTTTATCACTATTTCTTCGATATTCCTCAATGGGTATTACCTCCATATAAGCTTGATATTAATAACTGCACAACTAAAATAATATCATATAAGAACATTGGTGTATAGCGTATGTGAGTTTCTCTTATCTGCCTTCACGGGGATTACTGTCTATTTCATTTTCTGCTTCCGCAACAGGAATATGAAAAAAGGTCCTCCCATTATTGATGTCATCACTCCAACAGGAATTTCTGCCGGTTGAATAAGCACTCTTCCGGCAGTATCAGACAACACCAGCAGTATTGCACCTAGAAGAGCCGAATAAGGTATCACCTTCTTGTTATCCGATCCAACGACCAGCCTTATGATGTGTGGTGCTACCAATCCCAGAAAGGCTATGGTTCCTCCGGTAGAAACCACAGTGCCTACAATAAGTGCACAGGTTATCAGCAGTATATTCTTCAACGCTGCCGTGTTTATGCCGAGATGGTGAGCCGCATCTTCTCCCATCACAAGTATATTAAGCTCCCTGGTATAATAAAAAAGTACCATCAGTGAAGGTATGATGAAAAATGAAGATATGTAGAATTCATCCCAGGTGGCCATAGAAAGGCTGCCCATTGTCCAAAAAACTATATGCTCTATCTTGTCATGATTAAGCATCATAAGAAAGGATATCACCGAAGCCAGAAAATAGCTCACGGCTACCCCTGCCAGCAAAAGGGAATTAATAGACATCCTGCTCCTTGTGTATGCCAGGCTGTATACGAAAAACAGCGTGCAGACGGCACCAATGAATGCAAACAAACCTGTGGTATCAAATCCCATTATACTGGCATTAATCCCTGTAATAATTGATATTACCGCACCCAATGCCGCTCCTGAAGACATCCCCAAAGTGTATGAGTCAACAAGGGGATTTTTGAATATAGACTGCATTACACCTCCGACTGCAGCAAGTCCTGCTCCTATAACAGCGGCCAGCAATACCCTTGGAAGCCTGATATCCATAAGAATGGATGCGTTTACTGTATCTGCACCCTTTGTCAGTATATCAAATATCTCATATGGGGTGATTTTCACAGCTCCTACGGCAGCAGACAGCAGCAGAGATATCCCAAGAAGCACAATCAGTATTATCAATACCTGCCAGCTTTTCCCCTTATTTTTCTCCATATGCATCTACCGCCTTTAGAATTTCTTCGCTGAGTACTCTGCCCTCAGAGAGTATTACTTTATCTCTGTCTTTAATCTTCTCATAAAGCTGTATTGCAGTACCTCCGGTATAATCCCGCTCTTCAAAGCTCTCATCTCCCAATATCAACAAAGGCTTTGACCGGAGGCCTTCTTCAAGAAGCAGCTCCAGATTCTTAATATTGGACTTTCCAAAATATAAGCCTGTCAGGAGTACTATGTCAGCATTAACTGCAAGCTCCCTGTTCTTTTTATAAGCTTCCTCCGATATCCCTACAAAAGGGACCTCCTCAGCAATTTGAACATCATTCTCTTTGGAAATCTTCCAGTCCAGATCCCCTATTGTCAGTACTCCGCTGCTTAGATCAAAGCCTTCGCTATGCAACTTCCCAATTATTTCACTTCCGCTTCCACCGCCGCAAATGATATGGACCCGTATCCCCTTTTTTTCTATTTTGGTTCTTGCCAAGGCATATATGTACGGCTTGTTGCCTACAGGGCTGACTGAGACATAGACATCAGTATTGAATATCTCTTTAATATTGGAGGCGGTAAGTGTATCGTAAGGAGTTCCCTGATACCTTACTGCCCCCTCCTTCATCATAACAATATAGTCACTGTACGCAGATGCCATATTAAGGTCATGAAGCACCGTAATAGCAGTCAACTTCTTATCTACGCACATTCTCTTAATAAGGTTCAAAATCTCAACCTGGTGCTGAAGATCCAGATGAGATACAGGCTCATCAAGAATAAGCACCTCCGGTTCTTGTGCCAAAGCCTGGGCAAGGATGACCCTTTGCCGCTCTCCTCCGGACAACTCCATGAAGTTCCTTTCCTTCAGATGAGTGGTATTTGTATATTGCATAGCCATTTCCGCAATATCAATATCTTCTTTTGTCTCTCCTCTGAGCTTGTTCACATAGGGATACCTTCCCATAAGCACTACGTCAGAAACCTTGAAGTCAAATTCAAGTGAGGTGTTCTGAGGTACGAAAGACAGCAGCTGTGCAAGAGCCTTGCCCTTTATATTGTTTATGTTCCTGTTCTCCAGATATACAACGCCTTTCTTAGGCTTAAGGGCAGAAGAAATCACTTTGAGAAGAGTACTTTTGCCGGAGCCGTTGGGACCTACTATGCAAAAGAGACTGCCCTTAGTAATTTTCATATCTATCTGTTCAAGCACTTTCTTCAAGTCATAGCTGAAGCTTAAATTTTCAACCTGTATCTGATAATCCATAATCTTCCTCACTTTATATTTTGGTCTGCAATGGCATGGATAGGTGCGGATACTCGTGCAGCGGAACCCATGCAATGGGTTCCCTACTGCTCGTAAAACACCCTGTACAACTCCTCTATTGCTTGTGTTATTCTTGGTCCCGGCCTCGACATAACATTGTCATCGGACATAACATGCACTTTTCCTTTTTTTACACACTCCAGCTTGCTAAACACCTGATGCTGCGAAAGGTCTTCCTTGTTCATGCCTCTATCTGTGGAATGAAGGGCTGCTACCAGCATTTCCGGGTCATCACTAACAAGCTGTTCCGCACTGTATTTTGCCCAGCTTTCTACTTTTTCAGCTAAATTGATTCCACCTGCTGCTTTTATTACATCATTTATAAAGGTCTTTGAACCTGCCGTAGTAAGGGGGTCTGCCCATACCACATAAAAGACCTTTGGTTTTTCCTTGTCTTTTGTCTTTGCTTCTATCTCAGCGATCTTCTCTTTCATACCGCTAATGATTTCTTCTGCTTTTTCATCTGTTCCTGTTATCTTGCCTATAAGGCTTATACTATGATAAATAGCCTCAAAGCTCTCCGCTTCCGTAACAATTACCTGAATGCCCATATCCTCAAGAGTCTTTACCGCGTCCTCCTGGATATAGCCTGCCAACACTACATCAGGCTGCGCCTTCCTAATAAGCTCCATGTTCGGTCCGTCAAAAGCACCTACCTGCTCTACCTTTCGGGCTTCTTCAGGATAATCGCAGAAACTGGTTACCCCTACGACTCTGTCACCTGCTCCAAGAGCGAATATTATCTCTGTATTGGATGGGGATAAGGACACAATCCTTTGTGGAATCCCATCCAGAACGACCTTTCTGTCTTTAAAGTCAATAATCTCAATCCTATCAGCATTTGCAGCATAAGCGTTCTGCTCTGCTTCAGGCTCCTGTGGTGCTGCTGGACTTGAACAGCTGGCAAGGCTGAATATTATAAGTATTGCAACTGTTACAATCAATAATCTCTTCATTTTGTACACTCCTTAAACATAATGACTGCAAAGGATCATTCCTCTGCGCCTCTACAATAAGCGGACACGCAATGCGCACCCCTGCAATAAAAATTCCTTCTACGAATAGAAGGAATAGAAGTTCTGTATAAAGCACCTCCCTATCTCTCGTAGGTAAGCTTGGAATTCAGGTAGGTCTCCTGGCTATGGCTCATCGTATGCCTGCGCCTTCCCAGAGCATAAGCTCCAGTGGCATATGCAGACTACTCACCTTCACAGTGGCGGGACCGCATGGGATTCTCACCCATTTCCCCATTAAGCTGGCCGCAGGACTTTTCTGCGGTTTAGCGCCTGAACTATTTCGCTTTTAAATTCAAATTGATTTTATCACAATACCTATTATATTACAATAGGAAGAAAGCTCCCTACCGCTGCAGCCTGCGCAACCAGAAACCGCTGATCTCAATCCTGTCCTCCGGGGGATTGTAGTTATTGATAAAGGAATACTGAGGTCTCTCCAGTACCTTATCCTCATAACTCAGTGTGAAAGGACTCCCTTTAAAGACAGTCTCAACAATATCATAAAACATTATGGTATTTCCCATGATCTTGTATCTGCCCTCCTGTGCTATGAAGGTGTCGCTGGGTTCTCCGCTGCTGCTGACCATTCGCAATCCATAGGTGCCGTCTTCATTGAATCTGTATGCTGTAGCAAAGGACGGCAGCTTTATTTCTCCGTCGGTTAGCTCCTGGAAGCCTATAAAAAGATCTGTATTTGAATCGGACCAGGTGCCCTTAAGTACATCAGCAGGGAATTCATCCTTGTACTGAACATAGAGTATCCCGTCATTATTGCTCCCCACTGTTTCCATCCCCAATACAGAGATAAAATAGTTGATGGGAATGAACATCCTACCGTCTCGTCTATATGGTGCCATGCCAATATTTGTATTCATCCCGTTAATTAGAGCTTCTTCGCTCCCTTCCTGCATTTCTGCCCTTAGAAGCACTCCATTCTCATCACTCCATATTACAGTGATGCTGCTGAGACTTACATCAACCTCAGGATAGGTATAATAGCCTGCGTATGGATACTTGAAAGCATACCTGAACATCTCAGCTTCTACGAAAATATAGCTGAATCCATCCTTCTCCAGTATTGCATAGTTATCAGAAAAAATCTCTGTATCATTAATGACTATCCTGTTCAGATTATCCAAGCTGTCATTTTCTGTCTCCTCAATGGGTTCGGAGTAATACTCCTCATATATCCTTGTGATCATCAGAACAGCCATTTCCCTTGTGCAGGTTCCCTTAGGGTCAAATATCCCATTATATCCCTGAATAAATCCCTTTTCACTCATAAACCTGACATACTCAACAGCCCAATTGGATATTTGCTTTTTATCTTTAAACAAGAAAGTGCCTTCAGCGGAAAAATCAGTATCCGGCTTCATTGCTTCTATAGTACGGTGCAGCATAGCCGCCGCCTGCTCACGGGTAATGGGCTCATTTGGTGAAAACAGTCTTCTGAAGGTACTTGTACCCTTCACAATATCCAGCATATATGCCTTGGTTATCTCCGGATTGTCCGTGTCAGTAAAGTAATCCTCATTTCCAGCAACAACCTGTGTGCCCACATATTTTTCAAATAACCGTACAGCCAGTTCTGCAAATTCCTCCCGGGTTATCCTCGAATTCATCCCATCCATTATCTTATCTGTTATAAATCCATATTCCACTGCCTTGTCAATCTCCTTAACAGCCCAAGAGCTTACTCCTTTATATGGAACATCGGCATATACACTATACCCCCCTACTGTCAGTAAAACTGCAATTACAGCAAATATGGCTATCAAGTCCTTCAGTTTTCTCATGTAAAACCCCTCCCCCTCGAAATATTGCACAGGCAGTATGCCTGATACCAGCATCATCGTCTTTCAGGTCACATAGCTTTTAGCTCAGTCAAAAAAATAACCATTCCAAACTATTACTATTGTACCATTTTTATAAGTATATAAAAATTAAGAAAGTATTACAAAAAATTTACACAACTCTTATAGCTGCGGCTTGTTACTGCAATTCACAATCACATTCAATATGAGGCAGAAAATATATGTGGGATATGATATACTACTGGTACAAGGAGTTGAATATGATGTGCAGTATTAGAAAAGGCTTTCCAAACAAAGATTTTGATTATGAAGAAGATGACTATGACCGCCTGAAACATACAGCAAGGAACAATAATCCGTATAGAGGCTTTACAAATAAAGCTACAAGAAAAAGGCCTGAATTTGACTATGAAGAGGATCCATACGAGCCTGAAAAAAACAGATAAAAAGCAGCCCTTACGTATTAAAACACTGGGCTGCTTCTTTACTTACTAAATCTTGAATTTTGAAACTATTTCAAGAAGATTTGCCGAAAGTTCAGATAGTGAGGTTGCTGATGCAGTAACTTCTTGCATTGTTGATGTCTGTTCTTCTACCGAAGCGGTTACTTCCTCCGAGATAGCTGCATTTTCTCCGGAAATATCTGAGATTGCTTTTATGGAATTAACAATTTGCTCTGTACCGGAAGACATTTGCTCTGTAACTGCAGTAACATCCTGTACACGGGTTGTGATTTCATCAATACCCATTATAATCCTGTCAAAAGACTCTGTTGCTGCATTAACTTTTGTCACTCCCTCTTCGATAACCTTCTCTTCTCTCTCAATAGTGCTGATTACCTCAGATACCTCAGCTTGAATAGTATTCACAATGTCCAGGATACCCTTTGTCGAATTTGAAGACTGTTCTGCAAGCTTACGTATTTCATCTGCGACAACGGCAAAGCCTTTGCCTGCTTCCCCTGCCCTGGCCGCCTCAATAGCCGCATTTAAGGCCAACAGGTTTGTCTGCTCGGAAATATCGGTAATCACTTCAACTATTTTCTGTATGGCCTTAGATCTGTCCTCCAGGCTCTTAACCTTATCAACAGATTCTTGAGATGTCTCATTGATTATATTCATCTGTTCAATTACAGTATCCAAATCACTTTTGCTGCTGTCAGACAGCTTGTTTACAATGTCGACCTCATTGGAGATCTCTTGCATGCTTACTGCCGTCACCTCTGTCCCTTTTGCCAATTCGGATATGGAGTTTGAAACTTCATTTAGATTATTATTCTGCTTTTCAGCTCCCGTAGCCACCTGTTGTACGGATGTAGCGATTTCTTCCGTTGTTGCTGAGGCTGTTTCGCTTGCCGACATAAGCTCCCGGGATGATGCAGATACGGTATTTGTACTAGCCATTACCTGACTTATAAGCTCTTTGGTATTCTTCAGCATTGAATTGAAGGAGCCTACAAGATTGTTTATCTCTTTTATTTTATTCTTCTTCAGATTTAGCTCTTCTATTGTCAGATCACCGTCTGCCATCCTGTTAAATGCATTGTCCAAAGCTTTTATAGGCTTTGAAATTCCACCGGCCAGGAGTGTGCCTGTCCCAAATGTGCTTACCACTCCCACCAAAAGCAAAATCATTGATAATGCCAACAGGACTTTTGTCATATTGCTCTGCTGTTTTGCTGTCTCATTCATATCCTCTGTGACTTTTGCTTCCAAAGTCTCCAGAGCAGCAAAAAGTCCTCCTGTGTATGTAGTGCCTTTTGCCAGGATAGAAGTCAGCTCGTCTTCTCTGGACGACTTCTTTGCCTGAATACTCTCCTCAAAAATCTTTTGCAGCTCTGTTTCAGCAGTACGGGCTTTGTTAAGAAGCTGTATATCCTCTTCATTTACCAGCATATTAAGAACAGCATCATAGGATTGCTTTGCCTCTTCCATTGTTTGATTGTAATTATTTATGTACGATATATCTCCGGTAACCAAAAAGCCCCTCACATACATTATTTCTTCAACTACCTGCTTTGCGTATTCTTTAGCTAGAGCAAGCTTAGGAACATCATTGCTCAGCACTTCAATATTGGAGTCTGATAAGGTCCGCACGGAGTACAGATTCATCCCCTGCAGCACTATCATTACAGCCAGCAAAAAACCAAAACTTGAAATAATTTTCGCTTTAATAGATTGTTTCATGTACATCGCTCCTTGCCACATAGATATTGTGAATTATTGTATGAATTAGGAAATAATATAAATAGATACAATTAGTGTGATGTATATATTATAATATGAAGTTTGTAGAAAAACAAGAAAATTGCGGTTTTTGTGCAGGATTATTGAATATTATGTCTCCTGCTATTATTGTTTCTATTTTGATACTACAAAAAACAAAAGACAGTAGATCCAACATCTACTGCCGAAGTTTCATTATGGTGCGGTCGATGGGACTTGAACCCATACGGTCTCCCACACGCCCCTCAAACGTGCGCGTCTGCCTGTTCCGCCACGACCGCTTGTCACATTGACTATTATATATCCTTAGGACCTTCATGTCAATAGAAATCTATATACCACAAAAGTAAAGTTTTTACTTTGTACTGAATAACATCATGGCTTATCGCTTGTTTTCCGGTATGAACCACTGGTGTATGCTCCTATATGGATTCATAGCGTCAGGTACAATTTCTCCCCTTATCTTGTTTCTTACAACCAGAGCCGCATCCCTGAAGAAAAGGCTTATGTACGGCACTTCCTCTCTGAAACTCTGCTGCAGGTTCTTATATATTTCCAATCTTCGTCCCTCATCCATTTCAGTATACGCTTGCTGCAGCAAAAGATCCATTTCAGTGTTGGAGTAGGATGTAAAATTCTGTCCTCCTTCAATTTGGCTGCTATGGAAGGCAAAAGACAGATCCTGGGTATTGGAAAGATTGAAACCTGTAAGAACCGCATCAAAATTCCTGCTTTCTATTGCTGCTTTGATATCAGAAAAGGGAAGAATGCTGAGTTCCACTCTGAATCCTATTTCCTCCAGACTCTTTTTGATATCTTCAGCTGCTTTTCGCCTGAATTCATTTTCCTCATTGGTTAAAAGCTTGAAGCTTAATGTCTGCTTTGCTCCTTCTACCTGTCTCTCCAGCAGCCCGTCATTGTTTGAATCCGTAAAGCCTGCTGCTGTTAAAAGAATTTGTGCTTCTGACCTGCTGTATCCGTATTTCGCAGCATCCTTTTCACTCAGCCAGGAGTTGGGGTTTATTGGGACATCTGTAACTACTGCATTTCCCAGCAGATATTTGTCTACTATTGACTTTCTGTTTATCCCCTGGATCATTGCCTTTCTGACTGCTTTGTCCTTAAATATCGGATTGTTGTAATTCAACCCTATGAAATCGTAGTACATGGTTGAATACTTGTAGGCATTTACATCCTTCATCTCGCTGTATTTCTCCCAGTCATAGGATGTTGTGTTCAAAAGATCCAAATCCTTGGCCTGAAAAGCTGTTGAAAATGCCTCAGTATCATTGATGAAGGATACCTTGATTCCTTCTACATACGGCTTTCCTTCGCCTTTCCAATTGTCATTGTACACCAGCTCCATAGACTTGAGCTTATCATACCTGGATACCTTGAACATGCCGGTACCAACCGGAACCCCATTGATATCAGTCTTGTAAACATGCTGGGGTATAATTGGGAAGCTCAACATATCAATGGCATTTGCAAAAGGTTTGTCAAATACCACTTCTATTGTGGAAGCATCTTTGACTTTATATGAGTATACATGCTCCAGATTGCTCTTATATATAGAATCCGCAGAACCTTTAATAGTATCCAGTGTAAATTTTACATCATCAGCAGTAAAGCTTTTTCCATCACTCCACAAAATACCATCTTTTAGCTTTATAACACATTTTGATGTACCTTCTTCAAAGCTCCAGCTCTCAGCAAGTATAGGAACAAGCTTCAGATTGACATCATAATCTACAAGGCTCTGAAAGACAAGCCTGCAAATCTCATTATAGGTCTTGCTTTTGCTGAGCAGAGGATTCAGTGAATCCGGTTCAACCGAACCCATGCTTATTGTCCCTCCCGGGACAGGTTCTTCATTCTCTATTGTTATTTCCGTTTGGTCCGGTTCAACTGCTTCCTGACAGGATATCAGCATAAGGGGAATGAGCAGCAAAAATACCAATAATATCCTTCTATCCTTCATCACATACTCTCCATCCTTTGTTACTCAATAATATTTACTTATCATTGTTGTTTTCCCATTTATAAATATGTTTATAGATAGTGTAGTTTTTTCTGACTTTTTTCACAAAATTGTCAGTTTCCGAAAACGGTATAGTATCAAGGGTTCTGCCATCGCTGCTCAAATCACTGTTCTTCAGCCACTTGTCAACGTTCCCCCTACCGCCGTTATAAGCCGCAAAAACCAATTCAAAGCTGCCTTCGTAATAATTCGCAAGATGCTCAACATACCATGTACCCAGCCTTATATTAATCTCCGGAATAAAGAGCATGCTCTCATCAAAGTTCTTCATGCCGATGGTCTGTGCTATCCATTCACCTGTTGAAGGTGTTATCTGCATCAAACCTTTTGCACCTTTCCTTGATTCAGCAAGGGTATCGAAATCGCTCTCCGTCTTTATAAGTGCTGCCAGCAGGGGCGGCTCTATATTATGAAGACGACTGTACTGCGTTATTATATCTTTGTGTTCCAATGGATATATTAAGTGCAATACCCTGGGAATATTGAGAACTGCTACGTATATCAATGCAACTGCAATTATAAGCCTTATATATTTGAATCTCCCGCTTTTAGCCAAATACTATTCTCCCCCAGAAATAATGTTGATCCACAATTCTTCTATCTTTCTTCCAACTTCCTCTATAGACTTGTTGTTATCAATTATTACGTCTGCATATTTTTTTCTGACTTCATTGGTAAATTGGGAATTTATCCTGTTCTCTGATTCTTTATAGTCAAATTTATCACGCTTGATAAGTCTTTTTATCTGAGTCTCCCTGTCTACCGTGACCAGCCAGACACTGTCCACATACTTATGCATGCCCATCTCAATAAGTATAGCTGCATCTACTACAATAACCTTGAAACCTTCTTCCTTAAGCTCTTGAATCTTATTCTTCACCCTGTCGATTATCTCAGGATGGGTAATACTGTTAAGAAGTGCCAGCTTCTCTTTGTCTGAAAATACAATACTGCCTAATCTCTTTCTGTTGATCTCTCCGCTGGGCAGCAGTATTCTGTCCCCGAAGCATTGAACTATTCTATTATATGCTATTTCCCCTTTGCTTACAACACCTCTTGCCAGTATATCCACATCAATCACAGCAGCCCCCAGCTGCTTTAGTTTGGCCGAAACAGTGCTCTTGCCGCTTGCTATTCCGCCTGTCAAACCAATAACCATCACAAATCCCACCTTAGCTCCGCCTATTTTGCGCTGTACCAGTCGTCACCGCTGCTGATATCAGCAATTACAGGAACCTTCAGATTAAAGGCATTTTCCATGCATTCCTCCACCAGTCGCTTTACCTCTTCCAATTCGCTTCTATGAGTTTCAACAATAAGTTCATCGTGAACCTGGAGTATCAACCTGGATCTTAGATTCCTTCCCTTTAATTCTCTATGTACCTTGACCATGGCCATCTTTATAAGGTCTGCGGCACTGCCTTGTATTGGGGTGTTCATGGCCATTCTTTCTCCAAAATTCCTATTGACTGCATTTCTGGATGCTATTTCAGGAATATATCTTCTCCTGTTCATTATGGTTTTGACGTAACCATCAGCTCTGGCCGCTTCAACAATATCGATCATATACTGCTTTACCTTGGGATATCTGGCAAAGTAATTGTCTATATATTGTTTTGCCTCTTTTCTTGTAATCTTCAAATCCTGCGACAAGCCATAATCGCTTATACCGTATACTATCCCGAAGTTCACAGCTTTAGCTCTCCCCCTCATCAGAGAAGTAACCTCATCAAGGGGTACTCCGAATACCTCCGAAGCGGTTCTGGTATGGATATCCTCATTACGCACAAATGTATCAATAAGACCCTGATCTTCAGAGATATGGGCCAACACCCTAAGCTCTATCTGTGAATAATCTGCATCCACCAGAGTATATTCCCGGCTCTTTGGGACAAAGACCTTTCTGATCTGTCTTCCGTTTTCTGTTTTTATGGGTATGTTCTGCAGATTGGGCTCTGTACTGCTAAGCCTGCCTGTTGCTGTAACCGTTTGATTCAGCTTTGTATGTATCTTACCTGTATCAGGGTTTATTATGCCAATAAGTCCGTCCACATATGTTGATTTAAGCTTTACAAGCTGTCTGTATTCTAGTATCTTACCTATTATCGGATGCTTGTCGGACAGCTGTTCCAGCACTTCCACATTGGTGGAGTATCCGGTCTTGGTCTTTTTTATAGCAGGCAGCCCCAGCTTGTCAAAGAGTATCACTCCAAGCTGCTTGGTGGAGTTAATGTTGAACTCATCACCGGCATACTCATATATGTCCTTTGTCAGTACTTCTATCTGCTTTGCAAAATCCTCAGAAAGCACCTCCAGCATGGATTTATCCACGCTAAAGCCTTCGTATTCCATGTCAGCAAGAACATTGACCAAAGGCAGCTCAATATTATAATAAAGCTCGGCCATTTCATATTCTTCAAGCTTGGCAGCAAGAACAGCCTGCATCTCCGATACCAATTTCACCGTGGCGCCATATCTCTGTATCTGATCCACACCCCCGGCCTCATATCCGTCTATACCTAAACCCAGATATTCCTGACTCAGGTCTCTTATCTTGTAGGAACCCTTTGATGGATTCAGAAGATAAGCGGCTATCATTGTGTCAAAACTTACGGGTGATGTCTCTATGCCATACTTCTTCATCAAAAGTATATCCTGCTTTATATCATGACCTGTCTTTGCAATACCCGGATCTTCCATTACCGATTTTACAAGTTCTATATTGTTTTCGTTGACAGCAAAACGATATAGCTCTCCCGCTGCTTCAATATACATCATACGCAGCATATCGCCCATTTCATCGTCTATTTTGAAAGAAAGCCTACCTGAGTCAGCAGCTTTCTCAAAGACCTCTTTCAGTTCATCAGTTCCGTTCAGTTCCTTTACGTTGACTTCTATCTTGACTGCTTCTTCAACCTTAGTAAAATCACCGCACATCTTTTCTATCAGCCCTTTAAACTCCAGTTCCGAAAAAAGACTGTAAAGCTTCTCCTTGTCCGGCTCCTTCAGGGCAAAATCAACGGGTTCAAAATCTATAGGAACATCCCTCACTATAGTGGCCAATCTCTTTGAAAAGGCAGCTTGCTCCATATTATTTGATATATTCTCTCTCACCTTGTTCTTCTTTATCTGTGAAACATTCTGGAGGACATTTTCCACAGTTCCGAACTGGTGAATAAGCTGCAGAGCTGTTTTCTCCCCTACACCCGGTACTCCCGGTATATTGTCCGAGGCATCTCCCATCAAGCCTTTAAGGTCAGTTATCTGGGAGGGAGAAATCCCATATGTATCCTTCAGCTTATTTATATCGTATTCCTCTATTTCACTTATCCCTTTTTTGGTCAGGAGTGTATGTACATTGTCACTGATAAGCTGCAGCGCATCCTTGTCACCTGTGACTATCAGGGTTGGGATACCTTTTTCATCACATTTTGCTGCTACAGTGCCAATTATATCATCCGCCTCAAAGCCGTCTATTTCTGTCTGTTTGACATTCATAGCAGCCAGAACCTCTTTAAGCACCGGTATCTGCTCCGCCATTTCCTCTGCCATCTTATGCCTTCCCGCTTTGTACTCGGAGTATTCCAAATGTCTGAAGGTAGGTGCCTTTCTGTCAAAGGCGATGCCTATATATTCCGGTTTGTACTCATCCAATATCTTGTTTATCATATTCACAAAGCCATATATCACACTTGTGTGAAAGCCTTTGGAATTGGTCAGGTTCGGCAGTGCATAATACGCTCTGTGCATAAGGCTGTTGCCGTCTATAATAATGAATTTGCCCTTTTCCATTCCTTTATCCTCCGTTATTTAATATTCATATCACGGAAATCACAAGTAAGGAATGAATAGGTTTCCGTGATTTTAACCAATGAAGCAAAAGTATGAAAAATATGCCATATCTTTCGCATTTTGTATTAATATTATTTCCACTAAAAAACTAAAAACCCTTTTAAATATATGTAAAAACAAAAAAGTATATCGCCCATATGAGCAGATATACTTTTGCTGTTTCCAGAGTCTTTCAGGGCTTCAAGTACCTTTTCAAACCCCGTGTCCCGAGTCACATCCCTTAAGTCAAAATTATCTATTATTTCTTCTTTCTTACCTTTTTTACAACTGCGAACCCTATGGCTGCAAGGATTCCCACAACAATCAGGTATGGAATCGCTGCGACCAATACTATAAAGGCATTTTCCATTCCTGTTGTAATATTGTTGATAGCTTTGACAAATCCTTTGTATGCTTTTCCCCACATCCCTGTCACATCTACACTCTTAAGCTCTTCTTCCTTCAGCTCCTTCATGTATATGTTTATGGTTGAAAGCTGTACCAGGTTATCCCAACGTTTGAGATTCCCTGTATTAATATCAATGTTGGTTCTTACCCTGTTCAATTCCTGTTCTATCTTAAGGATCTCATCCACATTCTTGGCTTTTGTCATCAGCTGCTGCAAGCTTTGTTCCTGTATTTTCAGATTATCAACTTTTGCTGCTGTGTCCCTGTATTCAGTTGTTATATCGCTGCCGCTCATGTTCTCGTTGACCACCTTGCCCATGGCCTTAATACTGCTGCAGGTATTTTCAAAATTGTCTTCAGGCACTCTTACAGTCATGCTTGCATATTTCTCTTCAACCTCTTTAGCTGCAGTTCCTTCTTCAACAGGCCTGACCGGAGGAAGCTGCATGGTCTCAATATTTGAGTTCTCTACATAACCTCCGCTGCTCTCAGTAAGCTGCTTTATATCTGTAGCCGCTTTTTCCACATCCTCAACATTGACTGATAAGTTGGCACTCCTTATAACCATCCTTCCGGATCTTGAACTTTCAATGGGCTGAATATCTGCACCCTGGCCACTCATAAGGTTTTCATCAAACTCTGCCTCTACAGAGTCACTCATATCCGGTGCTGCCTCTTTCGCTAAAGCTATCCGCGGCTGGCCTGCTTCTTCAGCTTTAAACTTGGCTTCCGATTCTCCCATTGCCGAGTTTCCAGCCGGGGAATCCGGCGGAGCAGCGGGAGCAGCAAATTCTGTAGCTCCGTATTCCGGAGAAGAAACACTATCCTGTGCTATTTTCATACTTTTATCAAATAAAGATGAATTCCCGATTCCAATTGCTATGACCAGAGCTGCTGCAACCAAGCCTGTTGCCACTTTCATGCTCCTTCTCTCCAATATGCCTCTGAAGAAATTCTTTTTCTTCTTCTCCTCTATCAACCTTTGGTGAAGTTCTGTCTTGAAGTCCTGAGGAAGCTCAACTTCTTCCAGATTGCTGCATGCAGATACTATATCAAGCAGCATCTCGTACTCTTGTCTGCATTCATCACATTCTGCAAGATGGTTTTCCAATTCTGTCTTCTCAATATCATTCAATTCTCTATCTATATATGAGGATAATAAATTCCTTATTGTTTCGCACTTCATAACCTTCTACCTCCCTTCACCAAATTAGACTCTATTTCCGCGGGAAAGTTCCATGCCTGCTCGTAACTTGTCTCTAAGCATGTTCCTTGCTCTGTTTATCCTTGACTTCACTGTACCCAGGGAGCAATCCAGTATATTTGATATCTCCTCATAGCTAAAACCTTGTATGTCCCTCAGCACTATGACACTTTTGTAGTCTTCACTTAACTCGTTTATTGCTTTCTTGATGACCTCCCTCTGTTCGACCCGTTCAAGAACACTTTCGGGTGTCTCCTTGTCAGAGCACAGCTCCATATGAAGCTCCCCGCTTTCTGTTTGTATTGTACTGTCAAGGGATACATACTTATCATTCTTTCTTTTTCTCAGCTCATCAAGGCATACATTGGTCACAATCCTATAAAGCCATGTGGAAAAGGCGGATTGTCCTTTGAAATCCTTAATGGATCTGAATACCCTGAGCAATGCCTCTTGTGCCATGTCCTTCGCATCTTCCTCATTTCCCATGACACGATATGCAATATTGTACGCCCTTTTATCATAGGAGCTTATCAGGAGTTCAAAGGATTCTACATCTCCGGACTGGCTCTTTTTTACCAACAGTTTTTCAAGATCGCTCACAGCATTTCCCCCTTTCGTTCCTTCTATAGATCTGCCACTCATTATATATCGCTTTAACAAAACGTACCAGGACTTTCACATTCTAAAATATCCCTTAAGGGTGCCTTCCGGTAAATTATACCATACCAATTCAAAGAAGGCATCAGTATATGCCATTCATATTAGACGAAGCTTGTAAAATAAAGTTCCAAATATTTCACAGATTTTTTTAATGTCTTCAAATTTTAATAATATTTTACCCTCTATTATACTAATTACATCAAAAAATTTCACACACATCCAGAACTGCCTTTCTAAAAACATAAATGAAAAAAGTACATTAAAGCGGCAACCACCTCCCTGCACATAAAAAAAAGCAGCATCATATGCTACTGCTGCTCTTCCTCTATTGAACTCCCATCCTGAATCCTGCTATCCTCCAATTTAATATCCACCAAAGTCCTAAAGTCGTTTATTTCATACTCATAATTATCTAGAAAGCTCTCCATATCCACAAATTCACTGGACTCTTCATCCTCATATGAAAAGGCAGTCTCCACCCAGCTTGTTTTACTCCTTATGTCCTCTGCCGTCTCTGCACTCAGGGCTAACCTTCCGCCAACATCATGGGTGAGAAAATACCCTTCACCTAATCTTATATATGCAGGCAGCTTCAGATCCACTATCCTATAAACAGGATTTATATCCTTCCACCCCCCCAGTGCTTTGGCAATATCTTCCGTATTAACGGCTGCAGTATTGTTCTTGCTGACTTTCGTCATCTCTGCTTCAAAGATACTGATACCTTGGGATTCCTCCGAATATGGATACCCAAGCTGCCGGACAGCCTCAACCGATAAATAGTCGTTCCTGTCATAATCCCCCAGATTCAAGCCTGCAAACACTCCGTTTACCTTTACAATTTTCATGGCAACATATGCGTTTTCAGTGTCTGCATCATATATTATTGAACCGTCCAACCTTTCTACTCCCTGGGAAAGGTTTACATATATCATCCCTTCCCTTTCCCTGATATCTATGTCATGAATACCTGCAATTCCAGCAGTCAGTCCAAATACATCCTCTGCCGCCTTACAATTCACGAAGATACTCCCCTGCTCCCAAAACGCATCACAGGTTATAAGGCTTTCATTAAGGAATATGCCTATACCTTTTGATGCTGCAATGGGTTTTACATTTGACTCCTTAATGTTGCTCAAGGCTTTCTCCATTACTTCTTCGGATACTTCCATCCGCTCCAGCCCATCCAGCAGCTGCTCTACGGATAAGGTATCCTTTTTATAGCTGTCGGGGTATATTATAATTACTTTTTCCCCGGAATACTCATCCTGAAACAATCTGATCCTGTCATATTTAATGGAAACAGGAGTGTTCAACGGAACCAAGCTATATATTTCCTCCACATCCCTGTTGTACATCCTGATACATCCTGCAGATGCATAGGTTCCGATGGATGCAGGCCTGTTGTTCCCATGAATTCCAATGGTTTTTGTAATCCCCATCCATCTTTTTCCCAGAGGATTCTGCGGTCCCGGAGGTACTACTGTACCTTTGTTGATCCAATAGGGATCCACCGTCTTGTATACCACCTTGTATTCGCCCTGGGGAGTAGGAGTTGACTTTGTACCTACACATACCGGATATTCCTTCAGCAGCACACCGTCCTTATACAAACTCAAGGTACGTGAAGGAAGATTTATCTCTATAGCTGTCACCCCTGCCTGAGTGTCAGCCGATACCTGACCGAAACAAACAAAAAAAATAAGTACTATTATAAAAGACCTCTTCAAAACCAATTCCTCCTGTACAAAAGATTTTCCGCTGCATGTCTCCAACTCCATATACATTCAGATTATTGACATTTGGCAGAATGCTTATTCATAATAACCGGACATAATTTATATGTATTATCCAATCAGCACAATTATTCGATGTTTTAACGTACAGGTCAAAAAAGAAAAAGCCCGGAAAGTCGAAGCTTTCACAGGCAAAACTCATATATCATACTTCAATTTTTTTACTCTTGGAATACGGATGAAACAAGGATGTCTCCACCTCTAGATTCCTGTTTATCACAGCCGTAGCATGATGGAGGAAATCCCTGGCGATATAATACCTCAAATCTATGAATCTGAATATTAGATTCTCTTCCCTTTTTTCGCAATCAATATGAAATATCGGGGTAAACTGGCTGAAGAACCTGGCTATAGGTGTATCAGCCACAAGCTTGTATAAGCTGTTGTCAATATTCTTCTTGATATCTATCAGCCTGAACCTTCTGGGAAAAAGGTTGACTTCTCCAATGACCTTTTCTTCTCCTGTACTTAGCACAAAGTGCCACTTGATAAGCCCGATCATCGAAGGCATTATCCTGAAATGAACAGGTTCATACTTGTCTCCAATACTCTCATAGGCAATATCCTGCGCCTTTTTTTTCATCATATGCCGCAGCAGCAGATATCCCGCAAATGCCAATGCAGCCACATATGGCGGAACAATGCTCCTTGCATAAGGAAGAATAATTGCGAGGCATACTATAACCAGCATAGGATCATAAATAAGAAGAAGGTCTAAAGTGATGCGTTTTTTATTCAAAGGCCACAAAATCTGTGCTCCATAAGAATTGGTGATGTCCAAAGCTATATGGGAGAAGCATCCTATCAGCGTGAGCAGGAAGGTCCTCCAAAGCATTATGTTGCCGAAAAGAAGCCACAGCAACCCTGTTAAAGCACCTGCATACAAGAACATCACAGGTATCGAATGGGATGCACCTCTGTGATTTTTTAAATATACATAATCGCCCTTCAGCTGCATGATTATATCCCCATCGGGAATGACCGCACCTGCTACACAGCCTATTATTGCAGGATTGGATACAGCCAAAGGCTCACCTGCCAGCACAGCGATGCTCAATCCCACAACTGCATGTGTAATCGGATCCATTAAGCAATTACCTCCAAACTTTAGTTTACATAAAATTATACCACAAAACCTGTACTATTTTAAATGCAAAATTTGTCTTGCATCAAATCACAGTACAATGCTTGTAACCCATAATTCCATGCTCATAAAATCCAAAAGTAAGAATCATCATATACAGGTAAATATAAGTGTTGATTTTTAAGTATTTATATGCTATGATATTTTACGTGGCAAAAAGCCGGAGTGGCGGAATTGGCAGACGCACATGACTCAAAATCATGCGGGAAACCATGCGGGTTCGAGTCCCGCCTCCGGCACCATTTAAATTAATAATGAAAAAGCAAAAGGTTTCAAAGTCATACTTTGAAACCTTTTATTCATGCTGGTTTTGTTTCATTTCATTTAGCTGCTCAAGTTTCGAGTGTATTTGCTCCTGCATTGCCCGTATCTTTTTCTGACCCTCCTGGAGTATTCTGATATCACTCTTCATCCCGACTATATTGCCTTGAATGGCATTTATATCACCCTTAAGGTCCACATACATCTTCTCCAAAAGGTGATACAGCTTGTCAATCTTGTCTTCCATTCCCTCAGCCTCCCATATTCCAATTATATCCTATTGGTTTGGATAAAAAAAGCATTTTTATCCAAATTTTACCTTAATATTATATCCAAAAAAATAAAAAGCCGCAATTACTGCGACTCTTCTGTACTGACTGCATCTAAAGTTCTTTTCTCTATTCTTATTTTTGATATTCTCTTATCATCAACTTCTTCTATCCTGAAGTAAATGTCGCCCAGGTCCACCTCATCGCCTACCTCAGGCATTTTGCCTGAGTGGCTGAGAAGCAGTCCGCTTACTGTATCGAACTCTTCCTCCGGTATGCTGGTGTCCAATATGTCGTTTATTTCACCTATGTCGAGCATTCCGCTCACTATGTACGTATTATCATCTATTTTCTCATAATCAAGAACAACATCATCATATTCATCGAATATGTTGCCCACTATTTCTTCAAGCAGGTCTTCTATTGTAATCATGCCTGCAGTTCCGCCGTACTCGTCTATTACTACGGCTATGTGAGTCTTGGACTTCTGCATTTCCTTGAAAAGCTCGTCGATCTTTTTGTATTCAGGTACGAAATATACGGATCTTATTATATCCTTAAGGGATACTTCCCATTCGACCTTCTCTTTTATCATTTTGAAAAGATCTTTGACATATAAGATTCCTATGATGTTGTCTATGGATTCTTCATATACTGGTATCCTGGAGAAATTCTCTTCAACAATTACTTCAAGGATCTCTTCGCGGGTAGCTTCCAAGCTTACAGCCACAATATCGGTTCTGGGAGTCATCACTTCTTTGGCTACCGTATCATCGAATTCAAAAATGCTGTTTATCATCTCAGTCTCAGTTTCCTGGAATATACCCTTCTCTTCACCGACGTTTATCATCAGCCTGATCTCTTCTTCAGTTATCTGCTCTCCTGTTGTTTTAACCTGGCCTCCCAGCAGCTTCACTATCAGGTTGGTGGAAAATGTAAGGAATTTGACAGCCGGTAAAGTGACCTTGGACAAAAAATTTATCGGTCCTGCAACCTTAAGTGCTATCTTATCAGACTGCGAAAGGGCCATCCGTTTGGGAACCAGCTCTCCCAGCACCAAAGTGAACAGCGCTATAATGCTGGTTACTAAAAATGTTGATATCCAAACAGCTGATCGGGATATGACCGGTATATTCAGACTTGCCAACAGCAGAGCCAGACCTTCTGACAATGTCTGAGCACCTATTGCACTTGCAAGAAATCCGGCAAAGGTTATGCCAATTTGAATAGTAGCCAGCAGCTTGCTCGGTTCATCAAGAAATCTGCTTACCAATATCGCAGCTTTGTTGCCGTCATCAACGAGAGGCTTTATTCTGGATTGCCTTACAGAAACTATAGCCATTTCAGAAGCTGCAAAAAAAGCATTCAAACCTATCAACAAAAATATGACCAACATTTGCGTCCATAAGTCTCCGTCCATTAAAAAAATTCCCCCTAGTAAATCATTTGTTAATATTATACTATTTATTCACATATAATTTCAAACCAATATATCATATATTATATCCTGCTATTTCCAGTTTTTCAGATATAACCTGCGCTATTATTATATAGCTAGTCCAATCGGCTGATTCTCAGACAATTTGTACATAAATTGTCGAATCTGTATATATTATATCGGCACACTTGTACAACAGGTAAAGCTTTATTTACCGTTTAGATCATAAGCAGCCGTTATTGTAGTAATGCACCATATCTGCCGCTGTTATTCCTTATGACTGTATTACAAAGTCTAAAAAAAACGACCTACTGTAATTCAAGTCAGCAGGTCCTGCGGTAAATCCATAATGAATACCAGGAGCATGATTATCAAAAAAGTCTTATCACATTTATTTTCTATATATAAGATGAATATAACGGCAAGGATCAGAAAGTCCTCCGGGCTTAACCTGTTCAGGATACTCAGAGCTAAACGTTCCATACTCATTTTATTTCCCTGCCTTGTTCATAAAATTCTCAAAGAATGCAACCATGTTCATTATTCTTATACAATCATCTATACCTTTCTGTCTTCTTTCAGAAACAAAAGGCTTCACTGAGTTCAGCAGCAGTATTCTTCTGTCATCCTTGACCCCAGCAAACATCTTATCAAACAACAAACCCATAAGTGCCTTCTCGTCAAATCCCCCCAGCACATCTGCCGAAGGAGCCTGATCAGTCACTTCATCTTCCTGATCCTCATGCACTTCTGATGCAATCCGGCTTTCTTCTATAGCATTTACTTCATTTTTTTTTTGCGGGCCAAGACCCGAAAGGAGCATGCCCATAAGTTGTCTTTTCAGACCTTCCATATCATTGTTCTTCAGCATATTTATCAGCTGCTCGTTTGAGCCGTCTGCCGACTTGTTGCTGCTGAGGTATTTGATGATGTCCTCCTTAAGGCCGTCTATATCACCCTTGTTGATCTTTTCCTTAATTGAAGGATCTATATTGCTGTTCTTGTTTATCTCGTTTACCAGCATGTTTTTGACCTGATCCGGGGCTACATTGTTCACATCAATGCCGCCCAGCTTATCAGACACCATTTTCTTTATATCATTGAGTCCGTTTTCAGATATATTATCGTCTCTACCATTTGCCATACTGTTTCCTCCAATCTTCATTACCCTTATTATCATAATATTCTCTTCATACTCATTGGTTACAGCATATTTTGCCTGTTGCACTCCCTGCATCCTATGAACATCGTCCCACTTACATACTATGTACAAATTGTCACTATGGTTACAGCTATTTGCTTATCCATGGCAAAGTGCCTGCGAAGTATTAATAAGGGCAATCCTCATATGATATAATAATAAAAGAATGTGTAATAAACGGGGCGGCGCGGAAACCGTCCCCTACTATTGATTTGGTTGTATAATACGTAGGGGCAGGTTTTCATGCCTGCCCTGAATAATGAGACATAAACGGACGCGCAATGCGCGCCCCTACAATATAATAATGGCAATCCGTAGGGGCGGCCATTGGCCGTCCGCTTATTAACCAATCGTCTAATAAGGAGGCATACAATGGCAAAACAGATGTGGAAGCCCGGTACTCTCCTGTACCCCGTACCGGCCGTAATGGTATCCTGCAGCAATGCAGAAGGGGCAAGCAACATAATAACAGTTGCATGGACTGGCATAGTGTGTTCTGATCCCGCCATGCTTTACGTGTCTATCAGACCGGAAAGGTATTCCTATGATATGATAAAAAACAGCGGGAGTTTCGTAGTGAACATACCAAATAGAAGCCTTGCTTATGCTGTTGATTTCTGCGGAGTAAGATCCGGCAGGGATATCGATAAGTTCGAGCACTTAAAGCTCACACCCCAGAAGTCCAACAAAGTAGACTGTCCCTCTATTGGAGAATGCCCGGTAAATTTGGAATGCAGGGTAAAGGAAATAATACCCCTGGGTTCTCATGACATGTTCATAGGTGAGATTCTATGTGTGGATGTTGAGGACCGTCTGCTGGACAGAACCGGAAAGCTTCACCTCAACAAAGCAGATCTGATATGCTACAACCACGGGGAGTACAGGGCTCTGGCTGACTCCTTGGGGCATTTTGGCTTCTCAGTGAGAAAAAAAGCTAAGAGTAGAGAAAAAAAGTAAAGCTCATCACGCTTTACTTTTTTTCCTTCTTATACTGGAACTTGCTCTTAATTGTATTGTTTATGGTTTCAAACTTCTCAATCAGCATATCGGACATTATGCCATACTTGCCTGCAAGCTGATGCTCCGACACGTTGACATTGCACAGACAGCAGTAAGTATACTCCAAAGCTGCAGCCCATACGCTCACGTCATCTATTTCCGGCACCTCCGGGAAGGTTGACTTTATGAATTCATACCATATATCTTCTATGATTTTTTTGTATGGTCTTTTATAACAGCTCTTCATCATCGATATGGCTTTGCGCTTAACTTCCCCCCAAGGCTTCTTCCATTCAGACTCCGGAAAATCCAGGGAATCTATAGTGACATTCTTTACCTGACCGTCAAAATTAACGGTATAAGGTTCTTCAGCGCCTAGGGAATTCAACAGAAATACTGATTCCATTTTTATATAGTTCTCCACATCCTCTTTCAGCATGAACTTCCTTATGGCAGCCTCCGTCTCAATCAATTTATCATTCTTTATTTTGTTGAAAATAAGCTTTCTTAAAAAATACCTGTCAAAATTCATTCCGAAATATAATATGTCTGCTACGTGCTTGTTAGTAGCCAGCTCAGTCTTGCATTCATCAGTACGCATATCTATGAACCTGTATATAAAATCCAGTCTGTTCTTTATCTCATCTCTGGGCAGCTGATATACATAGGGAAAATGTATGCTTTCATCTTCATTGTCCAACTGTCTGTAAGCAGCTCCAATATAGTACTCTGATAGTATGTTTTCGCTATCCAGAGAAACAAGCCTCTCCCAGAGCTTTACGCTTTCCTTGTATTTTCTACTGTTAAAGGCTGCTACTGCAGCAAAATGTACATACATAGGATTGATTGGGTCTGTTGCCAGGAGTTTTTTAAAGGTCCTGTATGCATCTGCGTGTCTCCCCAGGCTCCCATAGGTATCCCCTATTTTGTACAGGTAATCCTCATTGTCCGTGCGGATTTTACTTATTATCCTTATCTGCTTTTCCACCCAGCTGGTAGTTCCCTGCTTGTTGTAGAATATTGCCAGATTGCAGTTTGCATGAACATTTGTCTCTTCATAGCTCAACACTTCACGAGCCAGCTCGATGGCCTTATCAAGAAATCCCAGATAATAGTATGCAAGGGAGAGGTTATTCCTTGCCGGTACCGCATTGGGAAGCATCTCCACCACCATTTCAAATTTCTGTGTAGCTTTCTCATACTCACGCTTCTCCAGATGATTTATGGCCTCTTCCTCTATCTTGTATATCTTCTCCAGTTCCTCATCATCCAGATTGTTATTTGCATCTTTTATCATCGTAAGCATTTCCAGCAGTTCCTCTGCTTCTTCTGAAAACTCCCCGTTGGGGTCCTTTTCCAGATATAGGCTGAAATACTCGGAGGACTTTTTTATTTTCTGCATCTGCAGATAATTGCACCCCAACCCAAAGTAGCATTCAAGATAATCCGGATCAAGATTCTTGACTATATTAACAAGAACCTCTGTAGAACGGTCAATATCCCCCAATTCTGCCAGCAGTCCTGCATAGTTGAATTGAAGAAAACTGTCCTTGGGTTTGAGGCTGACAGCCTTCTCAATATATCGTAAAGCAGTCTTCATATTGCCTTTTTGGATGTACTTATACCCCAGGTCAAAATAAAACTCTGCTCCTCTTTCAAAGGTAACTACTTTATTGCCCATATCACATCACCAACTTCACTGTAGATTCTGATCAGTATTTCATCAATCCCGGAAGCACCACCTTGAAAAGATTCCTCTTCTCATTGTTTATGAATTTGGCACCTCCATGCTGCTTAAAAGCATCGTATATTCTTTTCATCCCCATTCCGGTCTTAAGAAATCTCCTCTTATTGTCAAGTATGAGAAGTCTTTGGTAAAGCCATTGATTTCTACGGCAGGGATTGAAATCCTCCGCAATCCCCTGGATATCATCTTCACTGCAGGTAACACCGGGGTTGCTGATCTCTATGCGGTTCTTCTCCAGTAAAACAACGATCTCTCTTCCAAGAGAAAAATAATCCCTGTGTACGGTAGCATTGGCTACGGCTTCTACTGCTGCCGAAACAGGATAATCCTCATTTATCTTTTTTGACTTCAGCATAAGATAATCTTCTATATCATCCAGCATTCTTGTTATAGGTCCTGAAAAATACTTAACCTCGTCATTATCACATTTGTCTATTAGTCGTACTCCTGTATGAGGAAGATAAAGCTGAGGATGATATCCGAAAGCCAGCATCCCTCCGACAGTAGGATGGTATCCGCTGTTATCCTCATCTCTTCCTATTATACCAATTCCCTCAAGAAGTGTGTAGTAATCTTCGTTTGTACTGGTAAGGCCCGTCTTTGAAATATAATCATTAATTAGACTTTCATCCAGCTCACTGGTTTCCACTCTGCTCAACACTATGCTCTCATGCTTAAGCATTCCGGATTCCTGAAGCATTCCGGCTATTTCCTCACGTCTTGCTATATCTGTGGTGGAGCCTCTTCGTATATAAAAAACCCCTGTCTGCCTTATCTGATGCGGCCGCTGACTGCTTTTGTATATTGTAAGGACAGCCACCTGCTTATCCTCCGCATATATGATATCAAGCTTTACCGATATCGGAGGGTCACACCTCTGACTTAATATCTGCTGTATCTGCTCCTCGGTATACCTTTTTCCCTCTATTCCCAATATTTTCTTTGTTCCATCCTCTATACCGAAAATGATATAACCTCTTCCGCCTTTTGAATTAGCTATTGCTGCAACATCCTTGGACAGCTCCTTTTTTTCGCTTTCGGTTTTCAAGGAAAGAATAGCTTTAAAATCAAGCTTTGTACCTTCCGGCTTCTGTAAAAGGGTATACAGCTTTTGCCTATCCAAATAATTCCCTCCCCTTATTTCATCCGATATCCTATACTGCCTTGAACTTCAAGGCACACTTGCATCATGTCTGCTATCAGCTGTCTATTGCATATATTATATATAGTTTAACATAACTTGTAAAATTATCAAATTATAAAGCCGTGTATATATGTGTTATTCACATTTATTCACGACTTTATAACAATTATTACTCTTTTTTTCCATTGATTTTAGGCTTTCCGTTTATTACAGCATAGCCCTAATAAACATTTCTCCGCCGCTGTATTATCTTAAAGTTATTTTCATCAGATTCTTCAAAAAACCCAGATCTTCGCTCTTCAAATATTTGAAGTCGTATTCCAGTGACTGATATAATGCATATCCGTAGTCTTTTTTATTCAGGTTTGCTTCCGTGCTGTATTTTCTTATTCTGTCATTATAGTCTACCTTTATCAATGCTTCATTTATCAGATACATAATATTACCTCCTCTGTCTTGTTTCCTTGATGTTTTGTTACTCCTGCTACCTAATGCTCCCGCTTGTATTACTGCCATTTGATGACCGCCTCCTTTCACATGCTGCAGATATAACAGGATCTATATATAAATTAAAAGGCCATGGGTGTCCCCATGACCTTTTAAAAGCGCCTAAAAGATGACTCATATGTATTTATTCATACAAATACAAAAGTCACGGGTTTATAGCCCGTGACTGCTAAATACTAAATGGTTATTTATCAAATCCCAGGCCGTGATATGTGATTTTGGGCATAATGATGCCGCATGCAAAAAAATCCCCACTGTTATATACAGCATTAATCATAGCAACAGCGTTTCTATTCATTTTCACGACCTCCTTTTCTAATATTCCAATTTCCATAATTTATATATATTTATATTACTTAATTACTATACCACCAAATTATTATATTTACAATACTTCCAAATATTACAATTATGTAACAGGGTTTACAGTTCATTAGTATGCTTCATCTGGCAAACACTGAAATTCTTTTCCTCCTCATGCTTGCATCCATGCTCAAATGTCTCATACAGTACATTTGCCGGATCGGCCTTGTCCCTTCCCCTTTCATCCTTTAACCGGCTTTCCTTCCTTTTAAACAGCTTCGATAGCAGCCTTTCTGCAAAACCCATGTAATTACCCCCTCAAAATAAATAAAATAGGATAATTAAAATATACCATATATTTCTAACTTTTGGGTATTATATTTAGAAACTTATGCTCCCTGAATCATGCTTCAACCATAACCTCTCAGCCTATTTCAAAATCCGAAGCTGGAAAACTGCCCCAAAAGAAATACTGCTACTTCTTTATATTATTCTTATATGCATATATTGCAGCCTGTGTCCTGTCACTGACGTTTATCTTTCTGAATATATTGGAAACATGGTTCTTCACCGTCTTTTCACTTATAAAAAGCCTTTCAGCTATATCCTTGTTATTCAAACCATCCGCAATCAGGGCAATTACCTCATACTCTCTCTGTGTAAGCTCGTTTTCACTTTTGACCCTGACCACTCTGGGCTTGTTGAACTCCTTTATCAGATCAGCTGCAAGCTTTGGCTGTATGTATGATTCTCCGCTGTGTGCATCCCGTATGGCTTTGAAAAAGCTGGCCGAATCAGAATCCTTGAGGATGTATCCGGAAGCCCCTATCTGCATTGTCTCCAGAAGGTACTCCCTGTCTTCATGTATTGTGAGTATCACAACCTTTGTATCTATACCGTCCTCCTTAAGCCTTTTCAGCGCTTTTATGCCGTTCATTATCGGCATGTTTATATCCAGAAGAAGCACATCCGGCTTAAGTTCTTTAACCCTTTCTATTGTTTCAACTCCATTGGAGGCTTGTCCTACAACTTCAAAATCATCTTCCAATTCCAGCAGCTGCTTGAGCCCTTCCCTAACTATTGAGTGGTCGTCTGCGATTAGTATATGAATCTTGCTCACATTATCCCTCCTCGTTTATATTCAAAGATAAACTTGCAAATATTTTTGTACCTTTTCCACAGGCTGTCTTCAGTTGGAACTTTCCGTTGAGGAGTTCTATCCTCTCCTTCATACTGAGCAAGCCGTAGCCTGAATCCTCCTGTCTCGATGCCTTAAGCTTACTTTTGTCAAAGCCTCTTCCATCATCACTTACAATAATGTTTATATGATCGTCAGTGAATTCAAGCCTAATATTGACATTTTCTGCACCGGAATGTTTTTTTATGTTGGTAAGCGCCTCCTGTATGATCCTGAATGCGGCAAGCTCAACAACAGGCTTTAAAGACTTCGGTTCACCCATGACCAGAAAATCAACCAGTATATTGTTTTCTTCAACATAGTTAGAAATGTATCTTTGAAGAGTCGGAACAAGTCCCAGATCATCCAAGGACATAGGCCTAAGGTCATATATGATCTTTCTTACATCACTTAGACTGGAACGAAGGAAGCCTTTCAGACTGCCAAGCTCCTCCCTTGCCTTTTCCTTATCTATATCTATGAACTTT
Source organism: Clostridiaceae bacterium (assembly GCA_041690515.1). Lineage (GTDB taxonomy): Bacteria > Bacillota > Clostridia > Lutisporales > Lutisporaceae > BRH-c25. The sequence continues at coordinate 34,611 of JAWLHF010000018.1, forward strand.
TCGCATAACTCGGTCTTAATAACAAGATTAGCAATAAGCTGTGCTGGACCGTCGTGTATCTCCCTTGCAACCCTTTTCCTTTCATCCTCCTGGGCTTTTATTATCTTTATTCCCAGGAACTGCTTCTGCTTGATATCTTCCATCTGTATCGAAAGATCCTGAAGCTCGCCGCTTAGGTATCCCATTGCAACTCCTACCTTTGAAACAAGTGATTCTGCTTTTCGAGCGGTCTCCTTGGCTATTTTGAGTCTTCTCTCCAGCTCGCCTCTCCTTTGTATAAGAAGTTGTTCCTGCGCTTTCTTGGTCATCAGCTCAACCTGAAGATCCTTTGCCTTATCATAGGCTCTTTTTACGTCTTCTTCATTGTATTCCTTAATATTTTTGCTTACTATCATAAGCTGGTATCTACATTCCTTGTCAAGCTTTTCCAGAGCATCGACCTGACTGATCAAATCCGCAGCACGCATCCTTATTTTGTCCAGTTCTTCCTCCACCAGCCGGCATTCATTACGAGAGCTCTCAGCAATGCTGAATATTTCACTTCTGCTCTTTTCAATAATCTCTACGGTACTTTTGATAATCTGATTTAACCTGTCTATAATGAACACCCCTCGCTTGTTTACAATAATTCGTTATTGCCCGGAGTATGCATGAACCTTAAAACCTTATACTATTATTATCGCTTAATAGCCGGACCTTTTTAGCAATATGATACCAACTGCACATATTGCGTGTTAAACTGCATATCACCAAGAAAATTTTGCATTATTTCTTTAGTTCCACACACTTTATATACGGTTATTATACTATTTTGTGGTCAAATTGTTAATAGCAGGTTATACAAAATAATACAATATAATTGATTTTTATTCATATGTGCAGCCAAAATCCTCACATATACGTCACATTTCTCCATATCACAACAATAAAAAAAAGTGCGGTCTGTCTGCCGCACTTAAAAGCAAATTCCTTAAATAGAAGCAAGCTGCTCCTGTTCCTGCTCATTGAGCAAAAAGCTCAAATCAAGGATTATCAACAGCCTATCGCCCTTTTTCCCAATACCCGTTATATATTTTCTATCAACTCCTGCAATTATATCAGGAGTCTGCTGAATATCAGCCTCATTCAATGTCAGTACTTCAGAAGCATCGTCAACAATAAAGGCAATCTGCTTGTCCCCAAAATTTATGACGACAGTTCTGGTATTTTCAGTCAATTCCTGACCGGGAATATTGAATCTCTTCTTCAAGCTTATGACAGGAATCACACTTCCCCTAAGGTTCATTACTCCTTCTATAAATACAGGAGTATTAGGTACTTTGACCGGCTCCTCATAAGGCCCTATCTCCTGTACCTGCATTATATTTACACCATATTCTTCCTTACCAAGCTTGAAAACGACAAATTGCAACTCAGCCATACAAATCCCTCCTGTATATAATTATACCACTAAAACCAATTTTGTGAATAATTAATATATATTTCTAGTGTTTTTTGCTGTTGCAGCCACAGTTGCAGCCATGGTGTCCATGCTCGCAATGATGTTCGTCTTCGACAAATTTCACAGAGTCAAGCTGTTGTCTTACCTGCCCTTTTATGTATTCGATGTATTTTTTTCTCAGCTCCTGCTGTTCCAGTTTCTCTGCCTCAGTGAGACCCTCCTGCTTGGACTTTTTTGACAGATGGTTTATTCTGTCTATCATTTCTTTGGTTACCATATCATACCTACCCTATCCTTGAGTTTACTATGTCAAGTATCTCATTATGAAGCCTGCGTCCCTCAGCGGACATTTTCCTGCATTTCTCATAAGCCTCTGTCTTTACAGCCTCATCGGCAATTCCCGGAAGGTTGATATTCACATTCAGCACTGCTCCCTCCAGTCCTGACAGCGCAAGCAGCGCACCTACTCCTACATCGGATACGGCATTCTTGTTACCGTATTTTGCAATGATATTTTGATTCTGAAGCAGTGCATAACAGCTTTCTGCTGTTTTGAGAGGAACCTGAAGTGCATAAAGGCTTGCTTCCTGCATTTTTTCTCCTCTCAGCTTCTTCTGCTCCTCTGTCTCCTTGGGCAGCTTCATTGCCTCCATGAATTTGTTGAAGGCTTTTGTATCTTCGTCAACCAGTTCTGTAAGCTCTTCCTGAAGTGTCTTTACATTCTCAAATTCCTTCATGAACTGCTCTTTTATATTTTCATCTAAAGCCTCATAGTTTTTCTTACCTACGGACAGATTCACCACCATCATAGTAAGGGATGCACCCAGGACTCCTGACAATGCCGCTGTGCTTCCGCCTCCCGGAGCAGGCTCGCTGCTCGCCAGCAAATCACTGTAGTTTCTTAAAGTCATATCCATTAACATACTCATAAATTCACTCCTCGTAATAATTGCTTTAGCTGTTTTGTCTATACTAATATTCTTCCGTTTTCAACAACCGTTCTTCCGCTTTTTATAACAGTATCAACATGGTTTATTCCAAAATGGTATACGATGTATTCAAGATTGGGAGCATCGAAAATTACCATATCAGCTTTTTTACCAGTTTCCAGACTTCCGATATCCCCTGCTCTGTCCACACCATATGCTGCATTCAAAGTCATTCCTTTTATTATCTCCTCTGGTGTCATTTTCATTCCGAAGCATGCAAAGGTCATTATTGATTGCAGATTCTCCGTAGGACATGTACCCGGGTTGTAGTCGGTTGCAATAGCCACCCTTACACCCTTATCCATCATTTTTCTAGCCTGGGCATACTTCTCCAGCATCAGATAGAAAGAGGTTCCCGGAAGGAGTATGGCTGTGACTTCCGCCTTTGCCATGGCATCAATACCTTCATCAGAAGCAGCAAGCAGGTGCTCTGCGGATACTGCTCTCATTTCTCCTGCCAGCTCAGCCCCCTGAAGCGGGATTATCTCATCTGCATGTATCTTAAGCTTGAAGCCCTGTTCCTTACCCTTCTGCATTATGATCCTTGATTCTTCCGGAGAGAATACACCTTCTTCACAAAATACATCCATGAACTCTGCAAGCTTGTTCTCCCTGACATAAGGCATCACCTTCTCACACATGAAGTCAATATAGCCTTGTGTGTTGCCTTTGAATTCCTCAGGTATTGCATGGGCACCCATATAAGTGGATACAATGTCCACAGGATGGGTGGCATTAAGCTCAGCTGCCACTTCAAGACACTTTATCTCATTATCAAAGTCAAGTCCGTAACCGCTCTTGGCTTCCACAGTGGTAGTTCCGTGAAGGAGCATTTCGTTGAGACTCTTTTCAGCCTTTGCCCTAAGCTCTTCTTTTGAAGCTCCTCTGGTGTTCCTGACGGTGCTTAATATTCCTCCGCCCATTTTTAGGATTTCCAGATATGGTACCCCCTTAAGCTTTAGCGGAAGCTCCTTTTCTCTGGAGCCTCCATGGACAAGATGGGTGTGAGCATCTATAAGTCCCGGGGTTACTGTCTTTCCTGATGCATCAATCAACTTTGTTTCAGGACCTTTCATATCCTCCGGAGCCTTTCCCTCTCCCACTGCGATTATCTTTCCATCCTTGACCGCCACATATCCGTTTTCAATTATGCCTGCACCGTTTCCTTCGGTACAGGTAGCTATCACTGAAGCATTTACTATCAAATCAGCCTTCATATAATCCACCCTCTTATTCTACTATTCAAGCTCTCCCACTGCACTTTCCGCTGCTTTTACAAAAGCTTCGGATTTAATCATCCTATCAAATTTATTCATATCGGTATACATTATTCTATCCTCATCTACAGGAGAAACTTC
>JAWLHF010000019.1:0-37762 GCA_041690515.1 Clostridiaceae bacterium
AAAAAGAGGGGGTCATTGTTTTTAATTTGCAAAAAATTTTGAAACCCTTGATAAATCTAAATTTAAATTCTAATAAAATCAAAACAAGTTAACACAAACAAATAAATTTAAGGGGGATTAATATGAATACATTTCTAAGATTCATGGAGAAGTATTTTGTTCCGGTAGCCGGAAAAATCGGTGCACAAAGGCATCTGGTTGCAGTGCGTGACGGTTTTGTAAGCATAATGCCTCTGATTCTTGCAGGCTCATTTGCAGTACTGCTTAACAACACTCTCTTGAGCTGGATACCTCCTCTAGGGATTTTGACAGGCATTAACGGTAATGTATGGTGGGGAACCTTTGCAATTATGACTTTGGTGGTAGTGTTCTCCGTAGGCTACAACCTGGCAAAAAGCTATGATGTGGATTCTTTGGCTGCAGGTCTGGTCTCAGTCGCCTCTTTCTTGACTGTAACGCCCCAAGCTCATGGTGATGCCGGCTGGGGATACATCCACTGGGGATACCTTAACGCTTCAGGCCTTTTCACAGGTATTATAGTAGCACTTATTGCAACAGAGATTTTTGTAAAGCTTATGAAAAGAAAGCTTACGATCAAAATGCCGGACAATGTCCCTCCTGCTGTTGGAAGAGCCTTTGCAGCAGTAATACCGGGAGTTATTGCATTGTATGTGTTCGGAATCATAGGTCATATAATCACAAACGCCGGTGCAAACTGCCTTTATGATATAATCTACAATCTTATTCAAAAACCTCTTCAGGGCTTTAGCCAGGGACTGGGCTCCGCCATAGTGCTTGCTGTACTTTTGAATGTTTTCTGGTTCTTCGGTTTACATGGGGGCAACATATTTGATCCTATCGTGCAATCATTATACCTGCCTGCACTTGAAGAAAACGCAAGCGCCATTCAGCAAGGTCTGGCAGCTACCAATATCGTGACAAAGTCTTTCTATGACTCCTTTGTACACATAGGCGGCTGTGGAGCTACTCTTGCCCTTATTGTTGCCATATATATCGCTGCCAAGAATAAGAGAGAATATAAAGAGGTAGCTAAGCTATCGGCACCTGGTGGATTGTTCAACATAAACGAACCTATGATGTTCGGACTTCCGATCATACTTAACCCCATATTGCTGATACCCTTTATAATTGTACCCGGCATACTGACTTTTGTTGCTTATATTGCAACAGCTTCCGGAATTGTACCTATGACATACGTACAAATACCATGGATAATGCCTGTTGGTGCAAGTGGATTCCTTGCCACAGGCGGAAATGTCATGGGAGGATTGCTCTCAATCGTTAATTTTATTATAGCAATCCTTATTTACCTGCCCTTTGTAAAACTTGCAGACAATATGGCAAGGGAATCCAAAACAGAAAGCCGAGAAGTAAGTGACAAAGCTCTAAATCAAGGTGCTTGAGCTGACTAAGTTCCTTCCGGGCAACAGTAACAATACAAGGAGTGGTTTTTATGGATATGGAAAATATCGTGTTTAATATTATCGCAAACAGCGGCGACGCAAGAAGCTCAAGCATGGAAGCAATAGGATATGCAAGAAAGGGAGAGTTTGACAAGGCGAGGGCATGCCTGGATGAGGCCAACAATAAATTGCAGCTTGTACATTCGGAACAGACAAAGCTCATTCAGGCTGAAGCCCAAGGTAAGGAAACAAAATTATCCCTGCTGCTCATCCATGCCCAGGACCATCTTATGGGGGCTATAACCATAAGGGATCTTGCATATGAGTTCATTGAGCTGTATGGAATGATACGTTCAAACTAAGTTGATATTATGTAAATTTGAGGTATGAGAATGAAACATTTAGGAATCTCATTTTATCCCGAAAGAGCCGGTCAGGAGGAAAACAAAACATATATCTCCAAGGCTTCGCAGCTTGGTTTCACCAGACTCTTCACCTGCCTTATATCTACAGAAGCGAAGAACAGCAGGGTTATTGAAGAGTTTGGAGATATCATACATTATTCCAAGGCTTTGGGAATGGAGTCCATCGCAGATGTAAGTCCGGAAGTATTCGATGCCTTTGGGATAAGCTTTAACGATCTGGGGTTCTTCAGTGACCTTGGGCTTTCAGGCATAAGGCTGGACATGGGGTTCAGCGGCCTTGAGGAGAGTATAATGACCTTCAATCCATACGGACTGAAGATTGAAATCAATATGAGCAGCGGGACCAGGTATTTGGACAATATCCTTTCCCATAAACCAAAGCTTGAGAACCTTATAGGATGTCACAATTTTTATCCCCATAGCTATACAGGCTTGTCCAGGAAGCACTTCGAAAAATGCTCCGTCCTGTTCAAGCAGAATGGTATAAGGACAGCAGCCTTTATATCCTCGCAGAAAGCCGGATTTGGTCCATGGCCGGTGGAAGAAGGACTTTGCTCTCTGGAAGAACATAGATATCTGCCTGTGGAAGTACAAGCAAAGGATTTATTCAATACCGGCCTTATAGATGATGTCATCCTTGCAAATGCGTTTGCTTCCGATAGCGAGCTTAGAACCTTGAGGGATTTGGATAAGTCCCTTCTGACCTTACAGGTGGAACTGATTGATAATATCCCTGATATAGAAAGGAATATCGTCCTGGATGAGCTTCATTTCAACAGGGGAGATGTCTCAGAATACATGATACGTTCTACTCAAAGCCGGGTCAAGTACAGCAGTCATTATTTCAAGCTCTTTAATGCTCCGGACATAAAGCGAGGAGATATACTCATAGACAGCAGCCTATACGATAGATATGCCGGAGAGCTGCAGATTGCTCTTAAGGATATGAAGAACAGCGGAAGGACTAACGTTGTCGGAAGGATATCCCCTGAGGAGGTTTTCCTCCTTGATTATATAGAACCATGGCAGAAATTCAGATTAAAATTGGAATAAAGCTAACCCTATAGCAAGTACGGCATACCTGCGCAGGTATGCCGTACTTCTTCCGCTTCATATTCTAATATGCTTTTGCAACATAAACCATTTTCTCTGCTTTGCCTCCGCAAACCAGGCAATTGTCCCCAAGATGCTCCTGATGGAAAGGCATGCATCTTATTGTTGCATTTGTATCCTCTTTAAGCTTATCTTCACATTCCCTGCTGCCACACCACATTGTCTTCACAAAGCCGGGAGTATCCTGCATGATCTTCTTGAATTCCTCATAATCAGTAGTGGTGTATGTCTTTTCCTCCCTATTCTTAAGGGCTTTTTCAAACAAAGTAGTATGAATATCATCAAGGAGCTTTGCTATAGTTTCAGTAAGATTATCCATCGGCACAGTGAATTTTTCAAAGGTATCTCTTCTGGCTATTGTGACCTGGTTCTTCTCAATATCCTTAGGTCCGATTTCCATCCTTATAGGAACACCCTTCATTTCCCACTCATTGAACTTCCAGCCAGGGCTGTAAGTATCCCTGTCATCCATTTCAATTCTGAAGTTCTTTTCCAGCTCATCTTTTACTTCCCTTGCCTTTTCTAGGACACCCTCCTTGTGGAAGGCTATAGGTATGATGACAACCTGTATGGGAGCCACTCTCGGAGGCATTACAAGACCCCTGTTGTCTCCGTGAACCATTATGATACCTCCAATAAGCCTTGTGGATATTCCCCAGGAGGTAGTCCAGGCATACTTGTGTACTCCGTCCCTGTCCAGGAACTTAATATCGAACATTTTGGAGAAATGCTGTCCGAGATTGTGTGATGTACCTGCCTGCAGAGCCTTTCCATCATGCATCATAGCTTCCATTGTATAAGTGCTGACTGCTCCCGCAAACTTCTCCTTTTCACTTTTCTGTCCCAGTATTACAGGCATTGCCAGTTCGTCCTCCGCAACCTGCCTGTATATTTCAAGCATCTGCATAGTCTCTTTCTGTGCATCCTCATCATCCACATGAACTGTGTGCCCTTCCTGCCAGAGGAATTCAGCTGTCCTGAGGAATGGCCTTGTAGTCTTTTCCCAGCGTACTACATTGCACCACTGATTTATCAAAAGCGGAAGATCTCTGTAGGATTGCACCCATTTTGAATACATATCACAGATTATTGTCTCAGAAGTCGGCCTTACAAACAGCCTCTCAGCCAGCTCCTCATTTCCTCCATGTGTTACCCACAGCACTTCAGGAGCAAAGCCTTCAAAATGATCCGCTTCCTTTTTCAAATAGCTTTCAGGTATCAAAAGCGGAAAATAAGCATTCTTATGCCCTGTTGCTTTGAACCTTCTGTCAGCTACCCTCTGGATTCCTTCCCACACACCATAACCGTAAGGTTTTATCACCATACATCCTTTTACAGGCGCATAGTCAACCATGTCAGTTTTCAGTATAACGTCGGTATACCATTGGGAAAAGTCCTCTTCCATAGGGGTTATCTCTTTTACAAATTCCTGCTGCTTCTTATCTGCCATATTGATCTCTCCTTCCTAGACGGCTTATATATATTTTAACCTCATAAAAACAAAAAAACCCTCGTCCTGTAAGGGACGAAGGTATACTCGCGGTACCACCCTATTTGAAAATACATAAGCATGTAAATTCCTCTCAAGCCTTTAACGCAGGCCTACGATGGGAGTTCATCCATAGCTCGGAGGTTGGGTTCAACAGGATTAAGCCCGGAAAGCCTCTCAGCCGCTGAGCCTTCCTCTCTTTCAGCATCCTCTTGTCTACTATTCCTCTTCATTGCCTTAGGGTTTTAAGTTAGAATCATTATATATTATACCCATATAAGTGTCAATACTCAAGATTATTTCTTTCCAATGAAGCAGCCTGATATAACTATTTCATATCCAGACTTATTCTGATTTCATATTTCCTATATTAATTCAAGTACTCATAGAAAGTAGAGGAAGATAACCACAGCTTGGTTATCTTCCGTTCAATAATGCATTATTGGTCTAAATCTATTACTTCTTGTTCCCTCTGGCCTGTTGAGCATTGAAAACCTTACTTAGAAGCAGAAATGCGCCAACAGCATACCCGCCTATTACAACTATCATCATAATTAATGCTTGTGTTGACATGCTACATACCTCCTTCTTCTATTTCAGGCAGGACTCCCTTTCCGATTTTGCTGTTAAAGTACTTCATAGTGAGGAGTCCAAAGACCAGATACAATGCAAATTGGAATAACACAGTTCCCAGGCTCCAGTCTGTTCCAAATATCTGCCATCTGTTTTGTTCTCCCAGCATTGCTTTTACTGTGTCAAACAATAACCATGCAGTAACTACCGGAGCTAAGTATGTGCAGTAAGTATACCATTTGCCCATATCAAAGTCTGTCCATGGTGTGTTGATTTCCTCTTTACGCACTTTTTCAACTCCGTATTTGATTATTGCAAACATGATGAACAATCCGCTTACCCAAAGACCATATGCCGTTACATTATCCTGGTTGTTGAAGAAAGTCATACTGAAAGCAGCTGGTATGCCCGCCAGGAACCCGAAGGTTATTGTTGCAATAGTTGCTGTCTTTCTTGTCAGGCCCATATCCATAAGATTCAGTACTCCTACTTCTATCATCGGCAGAAGAGAGGACATCGCTGCAAGGGTCATTGCTGCAAAGAAGAATAGTGCAATAATGTTGCCTCCAGGCATTGTACCGAATAGCTGAGCAAGGTACACAAAGGTCAATCCACTGCCGCCTGTAAGAGCTGTCTGTGTAGCTGCTTCGACACTTGGAGAAAGTGCAAATATTGCCGGCAAGACAACCAAGCCAGCCATGAGAGCACCTATATTGTCTCCAACCCCTATGATCAAAGCATTTCCTGCAACATCCTCATGGGCTCTCATATAAACAGCATAGGTTATCATAAAGCCCCATCCTGCTCCAGTTGACCATGATGCCTGTGTAAAGGCCTCTACCCACACCCTGCTTGAAGCAAGCATTTCCCACTTGGGACTAAAGAGATACTCTAGGCCTGCAGCGGCTCCGGGAAGTGTTATAGCCCTGATTGCAGCTACGATAAGTAAAGCAAACAAGGTTGGTATCATTATCTTACACGCTTTCTCAATTCCACCTTTAATACCCTTTATTACTATCAAGCCTGACAAACCTATTGCCAAAGCATGGAATAAAAGTGTCTGTGCCGGTGAAGCTGTAAAGTTGTCCCATATTGCCTGTGTTGTTTCAGTTGTTATACCGGACTTAAAAGTTCCCATAAGTGCCAGTGTGGTATACTTCATACACCATCCTGTGAGTACAGAATAAATACACATAATAAGTATACAGACAAGTCCGACCCAGGTACCCATCCAGGTGTACTTTTTACCTACAAAATCCCTAAAGGATCCTATTGTACCCAGTCTGGTCTTGCGACCTATAACAAGCTCCGCTGCCAGAACAGGAACCGCCCAGAAAAGCATTGCTACAGTCCAGGCAATCAGAAAAGGTCCGCCGCCATTTTGAGCTGCTTCTCTCGGGAACCTCCAAATGTTTCCTGTTCCTATCGCCATACCCAATGCAGCTGCGACAAAACCCCAACGGCTTCCAAATTGTTCTTTTTTCTGACTCATAAGATACCTCCTTTAAATAATTATGAAAACGACCTACTGCTGTTCAAATGCTTACGCGCCACCTCCTCAACTATTGCAGACTCAATAATTATCTACAGTCTTATGTAAATGATTATTGGCTGTCCTCGTGATTCTTTGTTCAGAATTTTCTGTCATAAAAAAGTATATTTTTTCTGATACCATTAATATCAGAAAACTAAACCCCTGGAAACTTCAGAAAAAACGAATATGCAGCTGATTATTAAGAAAATGTACCGGCTATTACCGGTAAGGCCTAATGGATTGTATAGATATGAAGACTTCCCCAAAACAAAAAATACAAAAGGTATTGTATAATACTGCATTGTACAGTATAAAAATGTTATTGTTTTATATTCTATCATAAAAAAAAGAAATTTTGTTGTTAATTATTAGGCAATCTATTATTTTCATCACCGGCTAATGTATAATATGATATCTCTTTACTTGTTTATGAATCTTTTTTGTCTGCCTTGCAGGAAATACGGAGATAACTACGAATTATCATAGTAATTGCTATTAAATAAAACATATCTGACTAATAGAATAGACCCGGGCTTTTACTCGATATTTCTGAAAAATGAATTAAGTATTGAACAGAACTGTCATGATATATAAATTCTGCTTGAAAAATAAAAAATTCGAGATGAGGAAGTGTTAGCTTGTCAGATTTTGATAAGGATATCAATTTTGAAATTTTCGGAGAAAAGAACGGCGAGCTTTTAAGGGTTATACTCGATAGTATAAATGATGCCATATGCATAGTTGATGAAAACGGCATGACCAAGTACTGGAACAAAGCTGCAGAAAAGCTCTATCAGATCAGCCAGGAAAAAATAATCAACAGTCATATCCGAAAATTCTTCCCAAACTCGCTGCTGCCAAGGATCATAAAGGAGAGAAAGGCTTATGACAATATCTACAACAGCCCCAAGGAAGGCTGCTATAATGTTATAAGCGCCTCACCGCTATATCTGAACGGCCGGCTTGTAGGAGGCATAAGCCTCGACCGGGATGCCACAGATTTTATAAAAACCTCTGAGCTGCTTGTAAAAGCTCAATCAAACCTAAACGTGCTGGAGCATGAGATTTCAGTGATAAATAAGGACAGATACCCGTTTTCCCAGATACTTGGCAACAACAGGGCATTCAGGGAGAGTATCAGACTGGCCAGAGATGTATCAAAGTCAAATATAAATGTGCTGTTAAGCAGTGAGAGCGGTACCGGAAAAGAGCTCTTCGCCCGTGCAATACATAAGGAAAGCGGTAGGGAAGGATATTTTGTAGCCATTAACTGCAGTGCCATACCTAATGAATTGATAGAAAGTGAGTTGTTCGGATATTCGGCCGGAGCATTCACTGGAGCTTTGAAGAGCGGCAAAATAGGTAAAATAGAGCTTGCACATAACGGAACACTTTTTCTCGATGAAATCGGAGATATGCCTTTGAATATGCAGCCAAAAATTCTCAGGGTGCTGGAGGACGGTGAAATGACCAGAATAGGCAGTGAGAAAAGCATAAAAGCTAATATTAGGGTAATCGCCGCTTCCAACAAAGATTTGTCTAAAATGGTTGAATCCGGACAGTTCAGAAAGGATCTATATTACAGGCTGAACTCAGTAGTCATAAACCTGCCTCCCTTAAGAGAACGTAAAGATGATATACCCTTGCTGGTAAACAGGTTTGTTGAGGATTATTGTATGGAGTATGGCATCAACATCCTGGGGATCACTCCCGAGGTTATGGATATATTCATCAATCACAGCTGGGAAGGCAATGTCAGAGAACTTAAAAACGTTATTGAGAGAATCGTCGTATTGGCCAAGAACAACAATACCGATATGATCGATGTGTCATTCCTGCCCCAGTATCTCATCAAAGATATGGAAACACGTCCAATCCTGAAGCACGAGAACATATATGACCTCAATCACATAATGGAAAATGCAGAAAGAGAAGCCATCATCAATGTTATGAAGATTGCAAGAAACAATAAAGCCCATGCTGCGAAGCTGCTGAATATTCCCAGAAGCACTCTGTATTTCAAACTTAAGAAGTATAATCTTGATAGTTAAAACTATTAAACCAAGCGTCAATATATTGACATATGTGTCAATATATTGACGCCTTTTTGTGTTATATTTCTTTCTTATGTCAGAATATTGACACTATTCTATCGTGAAGAGTTTAACAATACTGAGGCGGCTTGATTTCAGGTATTTCCGGCCTTTGGCACATAAATTGCTATATAAATTAATATATCATTGCAGTTATCGAAAGGAGGAATTCCTGTGAGGATTGATCAGCACCCCATTATTTCGTTTGACAAAGGCCGAAAGGTAAAATTCTCATTTGACGGAAAAGAATATGAAGGATATGAAGACGAACCTATTGCAGCGGCATTGCATGCTGCGGGTGTCAAAGTCCTTGGCCACAGCCACAAACTGAACAGGCCAAGAGGTTTTTACTGTGCTATCGGAAATTGCTCTTCCTGCCTTATGGTTGTGAACGGTGAACCTAATGTAAGAATTTGCGTAGAGAAGCTCAAAGAGGGAATGGTAGTGGAAACTCAGATAGGAAAGGGGGACCTTAAGTGAAGCATACGGAACTGGTAATAGTCGGTGGAGGCCCTGCCGGACTATCTGCTGCAATAAATGCTGCATCCTGTGGTGTAAAAGTGATGATCATAGACAGGAACAGCCAGCTTGGAGGCCAGCTGGTAAAACAAACACATATGTTCTTCGGTTCGCAAAAGCAGTACGCATCAGTTAGAGGCGTTGACATTGCAGGTATACTGGCTGAGGAGCTTTTGAAATACAAGGATAATGTGGAGATCCTAACGGATGCTACGGCTATAGGCCTTTATGATGATGGAGTACTGACCATAGAAAAGGACGGAAAATACTTTAAGATAAAACCTAAATCCATTATAGTTACAACGGGAGCTTCAGAAAAGTTCCTGACTTTCCCAAATAATGACCTGCCGGGAATATATGGCGCCGGGGCTGTTCAAACGTTAATGAACGTTCATGGTGTCAAACCCGGAAACAGTGTGGTTATGGTAGGTGCAGGAAATATCGGACTTATAGTCAGTTATCAGCTGATGCAGGCTGGAATAAAGGTTAAAGCCATTATAGATGCTGCTCCAAGGATAGGAGGCTATCTGGTGCATGCCTCAAAGATCAGAAGAATGGGTGTGCCGATAATGACTTCCTGCTCTGTAAAGTATGCTCACGGAAAAGACAATCTGGAAAAGGTTACTGTCTGGAAGCTGGATGATAAATGGCAGCCCATTCCAGGATCAGAAATGGATATAGAGGCAGATGTAATGTGCATTTCCGTAGGCCTTTCGCCCCTTGGAGAGCTTTTATGGCAGATGGGCTGCGATATGAAATACATACCGGAGCTTGGAGGCCATGTTCCTTCAAGGAATGATGAGCTGGAAACCAGCGTTAAAGGCATATATGTGGCAGGAGACGTTGCAGGTGTTGAGGAAGCAAGCAGTGCTATGGTCGAAGGCAGACTTGCCGGTCTTTGCGCAGCAAAAAATCTAGGATATGCTCCTAAAGATTTCGAAGCTCTCAAGAATGACTACCTGGAGCAGCTGAATTCATTAAGATCCGGCCCGGTAGGCGAGAAAATCCGCAAAGGCCTTGGTCAATTGGCAATATAGCATTGGTTTAAAAACCTATTTTTAGCATAGGAGGTTAGCAATATGTTAGAAAAAACCGGTATAGCGACTCCTGAGAATTTAGCCGATATAACTCCATCAAAGGATAGAATGGCTAAAGGACCAGTAGCAGTAATAGAATGCTTCCAGCGGATACCTTGCAATCCATGCCAGACCGCATGTAAAAGGGGAGCAATAAAGGAATTTGAAGATATCAACGATAGACCGGAGATAGACCATGAAAAATGCAATGGATGCGGCATGTGCGCAAGCAATTGTCCGGGACTTTCTATTTTTATAATAGATGAGACTTATTCCGATGAGGAGGCTTTGGTAAAGGTTCCTTACGAGTTCCTGCCGCTTCCTGAAGAGGGAAGCTATGTCACAGGTCTGGACAGGGAAGGAAAGCCTGTATGCAGGGCGAAGGTTCTGAAGGTACTCAATACAAAAGCACAGGACAGAACACCAATAGTATCCCTTGTGGTCCCCAAGGAACTATCCATGACAGTAAGATGCTTCAATATAGAAGATTATTTCAGCGATAACACCATGGTCTGCAGATGTGAGGAAGTAACCCTTGGAGAAGTAAGAGAGCTTATAAGAAAAGGTTACCAGAGTGTTGATGAGATAAAGAGAATATCCAGGGCAGGAATGGGACCTTGCCAGGGCAGAACCTGCAGACAACTTATTATGCAGGAACTGGCCGCTGCAACAGGTAAGAAGATGTCAGAGCTTAGGATGTCTACCTTCAGACCGCCGGCAAAACCAATCAAGCTGGGAGCTTTAGCTGGAGGTGAAGATAATGAATAAAACCGCAAGTGTTGTAATCATTGGTGGAGGCATCTCAGGATGTGCAATAGCCTATAATCTGGCAATGAAAGGTGTAAAAGACATTGTTGTCGTCGAGAAAAATTTCCTTTGCAGCGGTTCTACCGGCAGATGCGGCGCCGGAGTTCGTATGCAGTGGGGAACTGAAATGAACTGCCGTCTGGCTAAGTATAGTATAGAATACTATGAAAAAGCCAATGAGCTATTGGATTATGAGTTTGATATAGACTTCAAGCAGAGCGGCTACCTTATAGTAGCAGCAACCGAAAAAGAGGATGCTCAGTTCAGGAAGAACGTAGAACTACAGAATAGCCTTGGTATCCCGTCAAAATATCTGACTCCTAAAGAAGCAAAAGAAATCATACCTTACATGGATGAGTCAAAAATCATCAGTGCAACTTTCTGCCCAAAAGATGGCCATCTCAATCCGTTCCACACCACACAGGCCTTTGCCAATGCCGCAATGCGTCTGGGTGTGGAAATAATGAAATATACCACCGTTACCGGAATAAAGGTGGAAAAAGGCAGAATTACCGGAGTAGAAACAGATAAAGGCCTTATATACACTCCCATTGTAGTAAATGCAGCAGGAGGTTACTCAAAGGAGATAGGAGATATGGCAGGGGTAGATATACCGATATATCCCGAAAGGCATCAGATACTTGTCACAGAGCCTGTAGCACCTTTACAAGGCCCGATGTATATGGGATTTGCACTGAACATATACTGTCAGCAGTCTCCTGAAGGAAGCTTCATAATGGGAAGAGGAGATGCCAATGAACCAAGAGACGGCAGGATAAACTCCAGCTGGCATTTCCTTGAGGAAATGGCCAAATCCTGTACGGAACTGCTTCCGCTTCTTGGAAAGCTGAATGTTGTACGTCAGTGGGCCGGCCTTTACTGTATGTCCCCGGACAGACAACCGATATACGGTCCGGTTAAAGAAGTGGAAGGCTTCTATTTGGCTACCGGCTTCAGTGGACACGGTTTCATGTTCGGTCCCGTAACAGGAGTGGTTATTGCTGAGTCTATACTTGGTGAAACTCCAACAATACCTATCTATATGCTGGATAAAGACAGATTTACAAGAGGTGAGCTCTTGCTGGAGCCATCAGTGGTGTAATATTCAGCAGATTGAAGTATCAATGATAAGCCAAATAATTACTTGATTATTTGGCTTATCATTATAAGCGTTTATTTGATATAATACTATTTGAGATATAACATTTTTATTTTGTGGAGGTTATGTGCTATGAAGGTTTTAAGTAAAAAGCCTGAGCTGTGTATCCAGTGCCATGCTTGTGAGAGCACTTGCTCAAGTACATGGTTCAAGGAAGACAACGCTCTTAAATCCTGCATAAGAATCAGTGGAAATGAAAAGGGCGATGCCGTAATCACTTCCTGCACTCAATGCGGAGAATGTATCGATATATGCCCTGTTGAAGCCATTACAAGAGATAAGAACGGTATCGTAAGAATAAACAAAAGCATATGTGTGGGCTGTTTCATGTGTGTAGGCTATTGCCCCGAACTGGCAATGTTCATGCACGATGAGTATATTGAGCCCTTCAAATGTATAGCTTGCGGACAATGTGCAAAGAACTGTCCGACCGGTGCCATATTTATTGAGCAGGAATAATGCTGAAGGAGGAAGGTTCAATGAATGTAGAGAAGTTGAAGTCAGCTCACAAGCTTCTAAGTGAGTATAAATATGAGTTGGGCAAAATAGATAAAGGCTATACAAACAGAACATTATATGTAAATCTCAGCAATAATGAAGTTAAGGAAAAACCCGTAACACAGCTTATGAAGGATAAGTTCATCGGCGGCAAGGGTTTTGGTTTATGGTATCTTTGGAATGCAGTCACTCCCGAAACAAAGTGGAATGATCCGGAGAATGAAATAGTAATAGCCGGCGGACCTTTATGCGGAATAACACAATATGCCGGTGCCGGTAAGTCATTGGTTGTTAGTCTGTCACCCCTTACAGACATGCCTGTTGACAGTAATGTCGGAGGCTATTTTGGACCTCTGCTGAAGTTCTCGGGTTTTGATGCTCTTGAACTGCAGGGTAAGGCAGATAAGGATGTCATTGTATTCATTGATGGTAATACGGGTACAGTAAGAATAGAAGAAGCCCCTCTGGAAGCTGTTGACAGCCATGTTCTCGGAGAGCAGTTGACTGAAATGTATGCAAAGGATGAGGCTGATAAGAGGAATATAGCAGTTGTATCTGCCGGCACTGCGGCAGAGCATGCATATGTAGGGCTTCTGAACTTTTCCTTCTATGATGTGAGAAGAAAGAGTATCAGGCTCAAGCAGGCCGGAAGAGGCGGTATTGGAAGTGTATTCAGAGATAAGAAGATAAAAGCTCTTGTAGTCCGTTTTGCAGGAGTAAAGGGCAACCTCAACAACCCTGCAGATCAAGGCACGCTTAACAGGACAGGAATAAAGTTCCACAAGGAAATGCATGACTTTGACGATAAACAGAACAGGATGAGACAGGTAGGAACCGCAAACATCATTGAGGTTATGGATCAGTATGACCTGCTGCCGACTCATAACTACAAGTTCGGCTCTCATAAGGATACCTACAAGATATCTTCAAAGGTATTTACAAAAAAGATTACACAAGGTATGGCAGACGGCTGCTGGTACGGCTGCAGCATGTCCTGCGCAAAGGCGGTAGACCATTTCGAGCTTAAGACCGGACCATACAAAGGCCAGAAGGTTATAGTTGACGGACCTGAGTATGAGAATGCTGCAGGTCTGGGCTCCAACTGCGGTATATTTGACCCCGATGCTATTCTGGAGCTGAACTTTTACTGTGATACCTATGCAATAGATACAATTTCATTTGGTACTATGACCGCATTTATAATGGAATGCTACGAAAATGGGATCCTCAACAAGGAAAGGACCGGTGGACTTGAGCTGAACTTCGGAAATACCGACGCTGCACTGGAGCTTATACATCGGATAGCCAGAGGTGAAGGCTTTGGGAAGATCGCCGGATTGGGCGTAAAGAGGATGAAGGAGATATTTATAAGGGAGTACAATGCAGACCCGGACTTTATCAATGATATAGGAATGGAACAAAAAGGCCTGGAATTCTCAGAATACATGCCAAAGGAATCCCTTGCACAGCAGGGAGGCTACGGCCTGACCAACAAAGGCCCGCAGCATGATGAAGCATGGCTGATATTCATGGATATGGTAAACAATCAGATTCCGACCTTTGAAAACAAGGCTGAAGCTCTTCATTATTTCCCGATGTTCAGAACATGGTTTGGCTTGAATGGTCTCTGCAAGCTCCCATGGAATGATATAACTCCTGAAAACAACAAGTATACCGATGAGCCTGCAAAGATACCTGAGCATGTACAGAATTATGTGGATATATACAATGCGGTGACAGGAAGCCACATAGACAAGTATGAGCTTATAAGGCAATCTGAAAGAGTGTATAACTTCCAGAGAATATTCAATATTAGAATGGGTAAAGGAAAAAGAATCAATGACAGGATACCTTATAGGGCAATGGGACCTGTTACTGTAGAAGAGTATCTGTCAAGACAGGAAAGATATGACGGTCAGCTAAAAGAGCTGCTGAACTATGATACCGAAGGCAAGACCACTGAAGAGAAAATGAGGACTCTTCGTGAATACAGAGAAAGCCAGTATGAAAAACTCACTGACGCTGTATACAAGAGAAGAGGCTGGACTATGGATGGGGTTCCAACCGTTGAAAAGCTTAAGGACCTTGGAATGGATCTTCCTGATGTTGTTGAGGTTGTTAAAAAGCATATCTAATCTACAAGGTGGGATGCATATGATACATGTTAATGGTAAGGAGTTCCCCTGGGAGGATGGTTTGACAGTGGCAGAGATGCTCAGGAGGAAAACCTATACCTACAATAAGATTGTGGTGAAAATTAACGATGTGGTTATTCCAAATGAACAATTTGAAACCACAGTCATAAATGATGGCGATGATGTAAAAGCAATACACCTATTGGCAGGTGGATGAAGACAGAATACCCGGAGGCAGCTATACCTCCGGGTATTTTTGCAGTATGTTAGTATTTTGCTTAAGCTTTTACATTCTGACCTTTCTCTTTCTTTCCAAAGAAGATGTTTATTGTAGTAACAATCAGTACAATAGCCAGTATGAAGAGTATTGAAGCCAGAGAACCGATTATGATGTTACCTCCTGCAAAATTGCTTTTTGCAACCAGTACAAGAGCTGTGAGAGTTACTCCAAACATGAACACCATAGGAATTACAGTCATAAGATTCTTTTTACCTGATTTCGCCAGCCATGCCGATACTGCAAGCAGTGCCAATCCTGCAAGAAGCTGGTTTGCAGAACCGAATATCGGCCATATCTTCTGGTATCCATATGTCAGCAATAATGCCGACAAACCGACAGTAACAGCAGTTGATACGTACATATTGCTTAAAGATGATTTTGTTCCGTCTGCTTTTGTAGTCATTTCCTGGAACATATAACGCCCTAACCTTGTTGCAGTGTCAAGACTTGTAAGAGCAAAAGCTGAGAAAGCCAGTGTTACAAATACCTTTCCTACAGGAACCGCTACTCCGAGCTTGCTCATGAATTCTGCAACACCGCTTGCAAATATCTGTGCCGGAGTCCCTTGTGCTCCCACAACATAACCTACCGATATTAGTGCTATTATGGCGACCAATCCTTCAATAAGCATTGCACCATATCCTACAAGCTTGGTATCTGTTTCTTTGTCAAGCTGCTTTGAGCTTGTGCCGGAGCCGACCAGTGAATGAAATCCGGATATTGCACCGCAGGCTACCGTAACGAACAGCATTGGAAAAAGGTATTGTGCTTTAGCTCCTTCGCCAACTGTAAAGCCTACCGATGCAGGTATAGCCATTGCAGGTCTCACAATTATTATGCCCAGTACCGCTCCTATAAGCATTGCATATAGCAGGAAGGAGCATAGATAATCTCTGGGCTGCAGCAGGAACCAAACAGGCATGGTAGATGCAGCAAAGATATATATGATAAGCACTACATCCCATGCGAACTTGGAAAGCTTGATGAATGGAAAGGAGTAGCCTATCCATATGCAGAAGAACAGCAGTGCCACACCCACAGCAGAGGATATCAAAAGGTTTGCTCCTCTTCTGTATACAAAGAAACCAAAGATCATTGCCAGGAGAATAAACAATATTGAAGCAGTTCCTGCTCTTGCTCCTGTAAGCACTTCAGGGTTTGCCGGATCATATGCGAATGTGCCGGCACAAATGTCTGTGAATGCTGCGACAACCAATATTAAAGTAAGGTATGCAAAAATGTTGAAGAGTTTTTTGCCTTTTTCTCCAATGTTTACTCTTATTATTTCACCTATGGATTTTCCTTGATGTCTTACTGATGCGAAAAGTGAACCCCAGTCATGAACACCACCTACGAATATACTTCCTATTACTATCCATAGATAAACAGGAAGCCACCCAAATATTGCCGCTGCTATAGGTCCGGTAATAGGCCCCGCTCCGGCTATGGATGAAAAATGATGCCCCAGAAGTACCTTTGCATTTGCAGGACAATAATCTATATCGTCTCTGCAGGTGTGGGCAGGTGTCTTCCTCTCAGGGTCAATCCCCCACTGCTTTGCAAGGTAGCTGCCGTAGGTGGCATAGGCAGCCAGAAACAACACAATGCCTAACAATAATAACGTCAATGAGTTCATATGATAACCCCCTTTTATATAGTGCATAGGAAACCGCAGGTTTCCTTAATGCTCCGGTTGATTTCAAGTGCTATACAGACGGCTAAGCTTTAGTATGCAGCACTTATACCTGAGATGTAATTTGATACACCTTCTTTACTTTTCTACCGGCTCTGTTGGTTATTATATTTTCATCAGCAAGGTCAACACATACAAGCCTTACATCGCACCATCCTCTGAGATAAAACATATATGCCTTGCTATGGCTGAACTTCTCCACTGTTTTTCGCAACTCATCGCTGATACCGTCTACAACCATGACCCCTGTGACATATGTACTCATGTGGTCTGCTCCAGGGTTTACGTATTCATCAACTGTTTTTTTTAGGAATTGCATGAATTGTAAAAGTTCTTTCCCAGATACATTACCATATCTCTTTATATAGCAGAATTCGTGATTTTCATACCTATCAATCACATCATGCTTTGTAATAAAGGTCCTTCCGCTGATATTGGTGAACCTTGCATACATATCTATTCTTTCACCCAATATCTTCATATCTGTTTCAATACAGAAATGCTTCTCAAACCTTTCCCTGAGTTTATCCAGATATGCTTCGTATTTCATACCGTTCCTCCACAAAGCTCTTTAGTAAATTATAGCACAATGTAATAATCAGTAAGAATATCCAAATACATTGATATTAATCTATAATTATCCGTTTTATTGATATAATGGATATTATAATGGATTTTCAATTAATTTTAATTGCTGGCTTAAAAGCATATTCCTTTTTTTGGGTATATATACTTGTAAATGCACCTCTTTAGTAATAGAATCTTTATGTATAGCTTTATTTTATTTGGAAAAAGGAGTGCAATATGAGTACCTTTAAATATCTGAAAGAATTCTTGCTACAGCATAAATGGAAATACTTCTGGGGTGTTGTTGTGCTTGTTCTTGTTGATGCACTCCAGCTTATAACGCCAAAAATTCTTGGCAGGATAACAGATGATTTGGGCAGAGGCTCCCTTTCTATGAGAGATATTTTCTATTATATAGGAGCTATCATTTTGATAGCTTTGTCCATTGCCTGTTGCAGATACGCATGGCGCATGCTTGTTCTCGGATCTTCCAGAAATCTTGAGTACTGGCTCAGAAATAAGCTTTTTTCACATCTTGAACTTATGTCTCCCAACTTCTTTAAAATCCATAAAACAGGTGATCTGATGGCTCATGCCACCAATGATATTAATGCTGTGAGAATGGCTTTCGGACATGGTATTGTGATGATAACAGATGCTGTTTTTCTTACCTCCGCTGCTATAATAATTATGATCTTAACCATTGATATGCAGTTGACAGCAGCAGCATTACTACCTCTTCCAATTATAGCTGTCATGATGATATTTTTCGGAAAACTTGTGCAGAGCAGATTTACAGGTGTTCAAGAAGCTTTCTCCAAGCTTACGGACCGGGTTCAAGAAAATATATCAGGCATCCGTGTTGTTAAGTCCTTCGTCCAGGAGAATAATGAAATAAGCAAATTTGCAGCCTTTAATGATGCTTATGTAAATAGAAACATGGAGCTTATAAAAGTCTGGGGACTTATGTTTCCTGCTGTAGCCTTCATCGGCTCTCTCAGCTTCCTGCTTGCCCTGTATTATGGAGGTATGATGGTAATTGATAATGAACTGTCCCTTGGTCAATTCGTTTCTTTTGTCGCATACCTTGGGCTCCTTACCTGGCCTATGATGGCAATGGGATGGGTGATAAACATCCTCCAGAGAGGTACTGCCTCAATGAAGAGGATCAATGAGCTTCTGGATACAGCACCAGAAATATTCGACTATGAAAACGTATTGGATATCCATGATTATAGCCCCTCTATAGAATTCCGCAATTTAAGCTTCACATATCCCGATGCAGCCGGACCTGCTCTGTCAGGAATAAATCTGAGTCTTAAAGAAGGCAAGACCCTTGCAATTGTAGGCAGAACCGGCAGCGGTAAAACCACCTTGGTGAACTTAATAATGCGGTTGTACAACACAAAACCGGGGGAGCTGCTAATAGATAATATGGACATTAATGATATACCTATCCGAATACTGCGTAAGAATATAGGATATGTGCCTCAGGACAATTTCCTTTTTTCTTCCTCAATAAGGGATAATATTGCATTTTCAGATACTTCAATGAATATGGAGAGAGTGGAGACAGCCGCTAAAACAGCTCAGGTTTATGATAATATAATGGATTTCCCTGCAAAGTTCGATACGCTACTGGGTGAAAGAGGTGTTACCCTGTCGGGAGGCCAGAAGCAGAGAGTCTCTATAGCCAGAGCCATAGCAAAGGACCCTAGGATATTGATACTGGATGACTCTCTTTCTGCGGTAGATACAAAAACGGAAGAGCATATACTTGAAGGTTTGAAAAATATAATGAAGGATAAAACGGCAATTGTTATAGCTCATAGAATATCCACCATAAAAGATGCTGATGAGATAATAGTCCTTGATGAAGGCAGGATAATCGAACGGGGCACCCATGAAGAGCTTGTGGAAATGAAAGGGCTCTATAACAGTATGTATGAAAAACAGCTGCTGGAAGAGAAGATCGAACAGGAAAGCTGACTTTATGCTTGCTTCTCTGAATTCATTACAATTCGACGGATATAACAGTATATTTCCGTAAAATAACTACATAGAGGTGCAATTATGAATAATAATCTCAAAGAAGAAGAAGAAGCTCTGGGTAAAGCCTTTGATATCAAGCTTATGAAGCGACTGCTGAAATATACCAAACCCTATTGGTGGATGTTAGCTTTATGTTTGATGCTGCTTGCCCTTATTACAGCTGCAGACCTTGCCAGGCCATACCTTATAAAGACAGCCATAGACAATCATATATCCGCTTACAGTACTCCCATGGTTGTCTTTGATGAGGAACCCGATTACATCTATATTAGATATAAAGGCAAATATTATGTAAGAGAAAGTGTCTTAGAAGATAATCACAGGGATACTGAAAAAAAACAACTGGTAAGAATCGAAAAAGAATACTATTTAATAGACGGAATCCTTGAAGACTCATACATGTCAGACTTATATGCAAAAAAAGAAGGTGAAAGGTATCTGATATCATCAAAGGAAAATACTTTTCATGGAGAGCTTCTGACGCAAGAAGATTATAGAGCATTCAGAGAGCAGGATAAGACAGGGATAAAGAAAATATCTTCTATTTTCCTTTTCACTATTCTTATGAGTTTTTTGTTGAATTATTTTCAGGTCTATATCCTGAACTACACCGGTCAGAAAATAATATACAACATGCGTCAGGAGGTTTTTGCGCATCTTCAGAGGCTGTCCTTATCCTTCTTCGACAGAAACCCAGTAGGACGGCTTGTTACAAGAGTTACCAACGACATGGAGAATCTCAATGAAATGTATACTGCTGTACTGGTAAATCTGTTCAAAGATATACTTATGCTTTGCGGTATTGTAATTATAATGCTGAAAATGCATCTACAGGCAGCACTTGTTAGCTTTGCTATCCTTCCTTTGATAATACTCTCGGCTGTTGTATTCAGATTCCACGCAAGAAATGCCTACAGACAGACCAGAGTCAAGCTGGCAAAAATCAATTCTGCCTTGAGTGAAAACATATCCGGTATGCGTATCATACAGATCTTCAACAGAGAGTATCATAAGTACAAGGAATTTGAGAATATCAATAAGGAGTACAGGGAAGCAAGCATGAGGGAGATTTTTGTATTTGCAGTATTCAGACCCTCCATGGACCTTATATATTCTATGGCTTTATCACTGTTGATCTGGTATGGAGGTGCAAAGGTTCTTTCAGGTACTCTGCCCTTTGGAGTACTATTTGCTTTTGTAAACTATATTGAACTGTTTTTCCAGCCAATCAACGACCTTACGGAGAAATTCAATATTCTGCAAGCCGCAATGGCATCCTCAGAAAGGATATTCCTGCTTCTTGATGAAAAGGAGACCATTGAAAACCCTTCTGTGCCAGTTGCCCTTGGTAGAGTAAATGGAGATATTGAGTTCAAGAATGTATGGTTCGCTTATGAGGAAGAAGATTGGGTGCTGCGGGATGTCAGCTTTAAAATACGTGCAGGTGAAACGGCAGCCTTTGTAGGAGCCACAGGTGCAGGAAAAACCTCCATAATAAGCTTGATAGGCAGGCTATATGACATACAAAAAGGAGAGATATTGATAGACGGAAAGAACATTAAAGAAATTGACAAATATGAACTACGCTCTCAGATAGGGACAGTGCTTCAGGATGTTTTCCTGTTCTCAGGTGATATAAAATCAAACATTAGACTTAATGAGGATCGTATCGATGACCAGATCATCAAGGAATCTTCCGCCTTTGTAAATGCAGATAAGTTCATTGAAAAGCTTCCTAATGGCTATGAAGAGGAGGTCAAGGAAAGAGGGGCAACTCTTTCTGCCGGACAGAGACAGCTTCTGGCTTTTGCAAGGGCTCTGGCTTTTAATCCTTCTGTCCTTGTACTTGACGAAGCGACCTCCAACATTGATACCGAAACGGAAATGCTGATACAGGATGCAATAAAAAAGGTGATAAAAGACAGGACTACCATAGTGATAGCCCACCGTCTTTCGACTATACAGCATGCAAACAACATAATTGTGCTTCACAAGGGAAAAGTCAGAGAAATGGGCACTCACCAGGAGCTTCTGGAAAGAAAAGGCATGTACTATGATCTGTATCTACTACAATATAAAGAGGGTTAAATTATATACTCCCCTTGTACGATCATTCCTTCCCGCAGCTCTTCAGCCGCTTCCTTATCT
The DNA here is from genome assembly GCA_041690515.1 of Clostridiaceae bacterium. Lineage (GTDB taxonomy): Bacteria > Bacillota > Clostridia > Lutisporales > Lutisporaceae > BRH-c25. The sequence continues at coordinate 21,586 of JAWLHF010000019.1, forward strand.
ACAAGCACCTCCACAAGTCTCAAAGCGAAATATATTGCGGTACCGGGACCTTTTGAGGTTATAAAATTCCCTTCCTGGGATACTATATCTTCACCTATAACTGCTCCTTTTAGGGTATCTTCAAAGCCGGGATAGCAGACAGCCTTCTTCCTGTCCAGGAGTCCAAGTCTGCCCAAAACACTTGGTGCTGCACATATTGCAGCTATTGGTTTGTTTTTTTCTGCAAAGCTCACAATTACTTCCTTAAGGCCTGCATGCTCATCCAGATGTCTTGTCCCAGGCATCCCTCCTGGAAGCACCAGCATATCGGTGTTATTGTTATCAATACTCTCAAAAACCTCATCCGCTGTAACAACAATCCCATGAGCCCCTTTTACTTCCTTTTTGCCTGTAATTGATATAGTTCTGGCATCGATATCTGCCCTGCGCAGCACATCGACTACGGTTATGGCTTCTATTTCCTCAAATCCCTCAGCCAGATAGATGTTAACCTTTTTCAAATCACATTCTCCTTTCTAAATACTAAGTTCGGAGGGCCGGTGGCCGCCCCTAGTACTCTTTGCGGACTGAACCCATATTATATCTTATCAGTTATTATAAAATGTAGTTTTGCCACATTAGCCAAGCTATCTCTGCCATGGGTTGCTGCGAATTCCCTTGCTGCCTCCACCACTGCTGAAGAACCTCCTTTGGGGAATTCCATCCCATACTCCTCAGAAAGCTTATTCATGGCTTTCACATACTCATTTCTTGCAAGGATACTGGCTGCCGCCACAACTACATTCTCCTCAGCCCGCGGTCTCTGCTCCAGATTCACCCTTCTGCCTCTCTCCATCAGTGCATTTTTGATAAGCTCAGGACTGCCAAACTGGTCAGATAGTACGTTGCTGCAATCAACCACCTCCAGTAGGTTTTCTATTACCCGTGCATGCCCCCATGCCAAAAGCTTGTTTAGATTGTTGATATTATTATACATTTCATTATATCTTCTGTTTCTGATTGTCACTACTGAGTATCTGCATACTTTGACTATTTCTTCGGCCAGCTTCTGTATTTTCATATCAGAAAGGGTCTTACTGTCTGCTGCTCCAAGCCCCCTGAGCTTTTTCTTCATCTCAGTATCCGCATACACACCTGCTATTACAAGTGGTCCGAAATAGTCTCCTTTCCCTGATTCATCAGTACCTATAAGTTCTGCCTCCATATCATCAGCTTTTTCAGTCTTTTTATATTCCCTATCCTCTGAGTTGATGACTCCCGATTGCACAAGCTCATTAACAAGAGTCAGGCTCTCTTCGTCTTTAATCTGTGAAAAATCACACCTTACCCCATTCTTTTTGCTTTCATATATCCTGATCAAGCCTTTTTTTCCATTGAGTACTATCGGGAACTGCAATCCATAGTTTATTTCGCTGTAAGGTCCTGCTTCTATATCATTCTTTCCAAATAAATCCTTTATATACTCATAATAATGGTACTTATCCTTTGCCTTGAACAATTGTTTCACTCCAATACAGCCTTATTGTCTTCCTTATTTTACATATATATTATACCAATATCAGATTGATTTGAATAATAAATTTGCCCGGTCATTATAATTTTGAATAAGTTGCCCGGAAAAAGGGATAATAATATTGAGAAGCATTTTATAATAAAAATAGCCCTCCCCCCGGGGCTATTTTTATTTTTATATCATCATTGATTGTTCTGTTCAGGGAGTGCTTCTGTATTTTGCACAACTCCGGTCATATCATTCAACTGCCTTAAGATATTCTCCAACTCAGTAAGCTTTTGCCCGTATTCTGCCCAATTCCCAACCCTTTGCGCATTCTGTGCAGCGATGAAAGCAGCATTAGCATTTTTTATAAGATCCTGTACTGTGGCATCCGGAGTAACAGCAGGTGTCTTATCTGGTACTGTAGGCTCTTCCGTACTTTCTTTTTGGGGAAATATGCTATCTAGCGCCTTATCCAAGGTATCCTCCATCACAACCCGGTTGTTAAAATACACTATTACTTTCTTTTGTTCAGGTAATGCATTGGCATTCAGTGCTTTTACATAAATAGGCTCTACATATAGTATTGACTCCTCTATGGGTATGGTGAGCATATTTCCTCTAATAACCTGTGAGTTTCCCCCTGTGGCAAGCAAGTTAAGCTGTGGACCTATTATCGTGTCCTGGCTCACTATCCCTTCTACCTGCATAGGGCCTTCTATTATTTTACCGGATGGAAAGCTGTAGAGTATCATCTCTCCATAATTGTCTCCGTCGTTCTTCACTGCAAGCCAGGATATCATATTTGTTTTTCCTTGAGGAGTATACGGCACCATTAAAAGGAACTCCTCCTTCTTGCTGTCCGGAAGTCTCATAACAAGATAAGTGGATTCTACTGATTCAGCATTTGCCTGTGTTGTGCTTGCACCGTAAATCTGTGTGGAAACATCCCAGACATCACTCTTATTATAAAATTCCCTGGCGTCTTTCATATGGTATTTCTTATATATATCCGCTTGTATGTCAAACAGCATCTGAGGATATCTTATATGGCTCCTGATACCTTCCGGCATCTCATTCATTTCTTTGAAAAGTGTGGTGAAAATATTTGCATATGTTCTTATAAGCGGGTCTTCGGAATCTGAGATATAATAATCCATACTGCCGTTATATGCATCAATTACAACCTTTACTGAGTTGCGTACATAATTAACTGGGTTCTGATTGCTGATTTTTTCTGAATAAGGATATCTGCTGCTTACGGTGTAAGCATCTATAATCCAGTACAGCTTGCCATTATCAACTATTATATATGGGTCTTCATCATATACAAGAAACGGTGCGATTCTCTGAACTCTTTTGGTTATCTCCCTGTTAATGAGTATTCTGCTTTGGGAGTTTATGTCCTGTGATAATATAAAGTTTATTTTACCCTCTTTTACTGCAAAGAGTAACCTGTTCAACATACTAAGCCTGATTCCGCCTGTGCCATTATATTCTGTTTCTATGTTTTCATTGGTTGCAGGGTAGTCAAACTCCTTTTCCCTTGTATTGACAATGACAGGGTCTTTGGTCAACTCTCCAAAATAGATCTGAGGAGTATCTATATTTATATCAACACTCGATACAACAGGCATATCTTTTATGAACAATCTGGGCTGACCAGATGATGTAACTTCATTAACCGGAGACATCGCAACACCATATCCATGAGTGTACTTAAGATACTTGTTTATCCATGAAGCTCCTTGAGCCTCTGTTTGTTTGGGTATATTAGCAGCTTGAAGCTCTCTTGCTGATATGAATACCTGACGATATACTCCATTCACAGTATACCGGTCTATGTCCATGTCATAAAATTGATAATAGCTCTTCAATCCCTGTATCTGGTTGTATATATCCTTTGCCGGTCTGTAATCATTAATAGGGATATTACTTATGGTAACACTGTTCTCCTCAATATCCTCCCTTGTTAGGACCTGATTTACAGAAAAGTCCATCTCCTGTACCTTGTCAAGATTATATGCCTGATTGGTATAATTTATATTATTCTGCAGGAATTCTTCTTCCTTTGATACTTCGTTTGGTGCCACTAATATGCTCTGCACTGCCCCGTATATCAATCCCGAAGCCACCATTGATATTACCAGGAGAAGCGGTCCAAAAGCAGCCAGTTTGATGCTTTTCCTATTCCTTGAAACTATCATCAGTACGGCTGTCAATATGCAGATCCCCATATATATATAGTAAGCAGGAAGATTTACTTTGACATCAGTATAGCTGGCGCCATATGCGACTCCCCTTGATGAATATAATAGATCAAAGGTTCTAAGATAGAAGCCAAAGGCCAATACCAGGAAAAACAACCCTCCGAGAAACATAAGCTGTTTTGAAGCTGATCCAAGAATATTACGGTATATATTCTTCGGATTGTTAATTGACCTAACATCCATTTCATAATGTCCGTTAGTGGTTTTTGTGCTTAAGAAATTATACATATTGAACAGCAATGTAACAGCTGCGATTGCAAACACAAGCACCAACAGAAAATTATATACCTTATTCAGAAATGGAAGGGTGAAAATATAGTATCCAATATCCTTGCTGAATATGGGATCTGTCAGCTCAAAAGAGGTTTTGTTGATAAAAATAAGAAAATCATACCATATATCCAATACGAATACCAAGGATAAGATAAAAGATAATCCTAGGGATACCATAAGATATATCCTCTTCCTAACCTTCTTCTCAACATTGGAGAGTATCACTCCGCTATGCTTTATGGAATGTACATTTATAGAGTTTAAATATAGATAAAACAATGTGAAAATCGAAATTAATGCAGGAACAAAAAACTGTAATTGTGTAATGAGCTTTTTAAAGAAAACCTCTTTATAGCCAAGCTCTGAAAACCATTGATAATCAATAAGATAAACTGCAATATTGCTGAAAAAGGCTATTACCAATACTAAGATGACTAGAATTATTGTAATGCCTTTGCCTCCTATCATTTTTAAACCTTTCAATCTTACTCCTCCCATACATTATGCATACAAATAAATTATACAATTCTAAGGCTAAATATTCAATTAATGAATAATAGTGCAGGTATTATACCTGCACTAAAAAGCTGCAGCCATGATATCGGACAAAGTCTTCACATAATTGTAAGTGCCCGCATCAAATTCCTTGTTCTTTATAGACACCGACAGATATACCAACCCTCTCAGTATACCCCTGTCTATCATAGGTACCGATATTACAGACTGCCAATCCGGCATTCCCATCATGGAGTCTATTCCCGGGTATCCGCTCCAATCTATCTGGTATTCTCCTACCCTGCTCTCCATGCATTTCTGTAATATGCTCTCATTGTAATACGCTTCTTCCACTTCATGGTCTACCAACTTCTTCCTCAGAAGCTTTCCTCTTATGCTGCATTCTCCTTCTTCTGTCTCTTCTACGTAGAATATTCCTCCTGTCTGTGCTTCTGATACTTCTATTACTCTTCCCAAAAAGCTGAACATCTTCTCTTCAAATGTCTTGTCGCTGTCTCTCTGAAGCTCAAGTATCTCCAGCATTGTCTCCACTTTCCGCTGGTCCTCCACCAAGTCCCCTGATATTATTCCTTCCAGCCGGTCTATCCTCTTTATGTTCTTCCCCATATTGGGTTCATATATCCTGCTTCCGTTCCTTCCCGACTCCTTTACATGATACAATGCCTGATCCGCTTTGTCTATCAAGTCCTTACCCCAGGTTCCGTGCTCCGGATATGATGATATTCCAAGACTTATGGTCAATGGTGTGTTCAGCCCTAAGAGCTTTGTATTCTCTATCTTCTTCCTTATCTTTTCTGCTACGCTGTAAGCTCCCTCTGCATCTGTCCCGGGCAGTAGTATTATTATCTCTTCTCCTCCGTATCTTCCGCAGATGTCTCCTTTTCTTACACTGCTCATTATTATGCTGCTTACATTCTGCAGTATTTCGTCTCCCTTCTGATGTCCGAACCGATCGTTCACACTTTTGAACTTGTCTATGTCTATCATTATTATGGAGAACTTTCCGCCTTCCTTTTCCACATACATGAACTCATTTGACAGTTCTGACTCAAAATGCTTCCTGGTATATAGCTTTGTCAGCTTATCAACCGTCGATACTATCTTCATGTTGTAGTTGTCCACCAATACATAGGCCACTTTTGCAGCCATCATGCAGAAGCGGCTGCTTTCTAAAGTAAAATTATTTATTATGCTATCGGTGTCCATATATATATATGCTATTATTGTTCCGCTTCCCGAATCCCTGTGCCTTCTTCTTTCCTCCACAAATTCCGTGCTGTCACTTTCCTTCGGTATCATCACAGGTATGCAGAATACTGCCGTTATGTCCTTGGGTATCAGTATGTCTCCCTTCCGGGTGTTGTATTCGAAGGTGTCACTTACTATTATGCTGTCTCTTTTCTGCTTGGCCTGCTCGACCACATATTTGTAGAAGGGGGCTTCCGAGTATCTGTTGTAAGAGGCTATGACATTAAGACTGTCATCCTCCTGTAGTGTGGCTATGAATGCATTCTTAGCCTGGGTTATTTCCGCAAATAGATCTATCATGTGCTTCAGGTTGCCTGTTTCATCATCGCTGAATCTGCTGACCAGCTCTTGTATCTTTCCCATGAATTTTATATGGGCACCTGAATCTACTCCACCGCTTACGGCTATTTCATCTGTTTCCTTGTGTCTGTATATATCCCTGTATTCTGTATAATCAAAATATTTGTCTATTTCATGAAAGTCTATGTTCCCTCTCTGCTTGCTAAGAAACCTCTTCCCTATTATGTTTACCCTTCCTTTTTTGTATCCGGGCTTGTTCGTATTCGTGGTCAGCAGCTCTGCTACCTCTGACAGGCTTTCTTTTACAGAATTCCTGTCATGGGAGTTTATGAACCTCACTTTGTATTCATCGGGTACGTTATATACAAGCTTTCTAAGGTAATTCAGAGATGTGATAAGGTGTTTCAGGGCTTCTTTGTAATTCTTCTGCCCTGCAAGCTCCATTGCTATTGCTTTGTATACCTTCCACTTTATTTCATTGTTCTCCGCCGCCTCTATGCGCCCGGCAAGCTTTTTCAGACTTTCAAGCTTTTGTGTACCTTCCTTTAAAAGGGCTTCTACATACTTGTATCTGATTCTCAGCATCTCTGTATCTATATTGGCTGCAAAGCCCTTTCCTCTTTCGAGAATCTCCCTTGCCCTGTCCTCCATGCCCTTTGTAACGTATATTTCTGCAAGCTTGACACAGGCAGTACGCCCAAGCTTGTACAGGTTCTCGTCAAAGACCTTGTCCAAAAAGGCTCTGTCTCTCTCGTAGTCAGGCTTTCCGCTTTGCTGTATCTCTGAAAGCAGCTTCACAAAATGAGCCTCATAATTCATCGTTATGCCCCAGCTTATACACATATCCACTGATTTTTGTGCATATTCCAATGCCTTTTCATACTCCCCCATGGCATAGAAGAATTCAGCATTATGATGATAGAAAAACTGTAGGATATTTCCTGAATCCTTCAGATTATTAAGCAGTCCCTCTGAGGTATTTATATATATAGCTGCAGCCTTATAATCCTCCATCTCAGTATTAGCAATAATGAGGTTAATATTTATCAAGCCCTTGATAACCATGTTCTGGGATATACGCACTACCTCCAGGGCTTTGTTATAATATTCAATGGTTTCTACATAACGATCCTCTATCCTGTAAAGCTCAGCAAGGTTATTATAGCTTTTTTCCATTGCACTGAGATTATTCAGTTTCTGACTTACACTAAGGCATTTTTCATAGTACTCTCTGGATTTCTGGATGTCATTATAATAATCGGAATACACATAGCCTATGGAATTCAATGCGCTGGGTATGTATTTATATTCTGAGAGCCTTTCAAGGATTTTAATAGCCTTCATAAGTATTGACAGACTCTCCTCATACCTGTTCTTATTACATATAGTCCTTGCATATATCACCAGCATCCTTGCATAGAAACACTCGAACCTTTCCTTATCTATTGAATTTAAAACTCCCTCCAGAATCTTGATATAAGAATTGTACTTGCGCTTATTCGACATTATTTCATTAAGGTTTATAACCATTTCATACAAGCCTTCAGGATAATCAACCTTCTTTAGCAGCTTCCTGGCTTTTATTGCATAATCAACGGTGCTTTTCTTGTCATTCATCTTGTATAGTAGCGAAAACTTCTTAATGTATATATCTATCAGGGCTTTCAAATCATTAATTGAAGCAGTGGAGTTCTCCACCTCTCCGTAAAAATGCATTGACTTGCTGTATTCACCTATCTGTTCATATAATTCACCAAGCTTACTGCAGACAACCGCCTTTTCGCTGCTCACATCTTCCCGGTCAAACATACTGTATGACTGTTCAAGGAATTGAATTGCCTGATTGACCAAATTACTGGATATCATCTTTTCAGCTGAATTCATGAGGTACTCAATTGCTTCCTTGTATCTCATGGATTTTGCCATATGATGGATCAACTCATCCTTATTCTCACGGTTTTCCTTGGCAAACTTATCCTCAAGTATATATGATGCTGTCAGATGGTACTTATGCTTTAGTTCCTGTGGCATTCTTTCATATATAGACTTCTTCAGGTTGATGGAGCTGAAGTCGAAGGAAATGCCCCAATCATCCACCTTTCGTGACAATACATTAATTGTATCCAACTGGAAAAGCTGCTCATTCAGCTCACCTTCGTCCATATCAAGCATTTTTGCCAATATATCCGAGGATACGGCTGTATTGAATATAGATACAGTTTTTATAATCTCCTTCTGTACATCACTGAGCTTGCTTATTTTGTTCAAAACCAGATCATCGATATTAAATGAGAGATTCAGGTTATCAAAATCTATCTGATTGAGAACCCATTCCCCTTTTTCATTGACAAAAATGAGGCTGTTCAAAAATAAATAATAGATGATTTCATATATGAATTTTGGATTTCCTTCTGTCTCTTTATATACTTTTGCAGCAAAATCCAGGCATGGCTTGTCCATGCCGAGTAAAAGCCTTATATACTCTGCAGTTTCATTTATATTGAGATTATTCAACTCTATGGTCTCTGCATAACCGGCTTCTGTCAGCGAGGTGCAGAAATTCTTAAGCTTATCGTTCTCTTCAAGGCTTTCAGCTCCCGTTCCAAGGAGAAAATATATCCTTCCTTTTCCTTCGCTTCTGATGATATAGTTTAAAACAGACAATGAATCCTCATCAATATAGTCAAAACCGCTCAAAGCTATGGCAAAGGAATGCTTATTGGAAACCTCCAACAAGAAATTGCCAAGTCTGAATATCAATCTTACTTTATCCTCCTGCCTGATTACACTGCTGCATACTTGTGCAGAAGGTACATTTGTTATCTCAGGAATTATGTATGATATATCCGTTATATACCTGTCGATTATATCCTTATCCACTGTCCTCATTAGGTCTTTTATCAACATGATTATATAATGGAAGCTGCATGACACTTCTTCATTCAAAGTGTTGAACTTTACCGTGATACCCTCCTGCTCAAGCCTGTATGCCGCTACCTTGATAAAAATCGACTTGCCGGTTCCCATTGCCCCTTTTACTATGGTTGTTTTCGGTTGAATATTATTTTCGAAAATGTACCCCTTCGCAGTATCTGCTATCCTCTTAAGGTGATGTTCTCTGGATACAAGGCTGGTGGCATAGCGGGGGAGCCTTTGGATGTATCTATTATCTATGATACTGAATTTCTTATCCAACCTTTTATTAATATCTTCTACTATCTTGTCTACGGATTCATATCTCTCTTCAGGTCTTAAAGCAGTGCATTTTCTGATGATTTCTGCCATATGCACCTTCTGCTTGTCTCCCGTTGATTCGAATTTATCCAGCTCATCTATGAAATTAGAGCCTTCAATACCTGTTTTACTAATAATGTAGAACATAAGGGAACCAATTAGATAGATATCCGAGGCCTTTGAATAATCCCCAAATTGAAAGGCTTCCGGAGATTTAAAGTAATTGCCCTCCCTATCAAATATTACTGCTCTCTCGGCATCCTGAATATACGGCAGTTTACAGACCTTTAATAAAACAGTATCTTTTATATTTACAACATAAAGTTCGTTTATATTAATGCTGCAGAGTAAAAAGCCTCTGAGATGCAAATATTTTAGCAGTGAACACAATTGTATCACCAGCTCTAGAAGCACGTCAAAATCCTGATCTTTTATAAACTCAAAAAGACCTACCCCGCTGAAGTGTTCGTAGGTATAATAGTATTTGTTAGCAACTACTGGCTTGGTATCTATCTCCAGTATTTTGTTGAAGAAATAAAAATCTATCAGATTGGGATGATTCAGATTCCTATAGTCAGACATGTTATGTTTCATGTAATCAATAAAATCCTCGGTTTCCTTCTGATGATTTATTATCCTAAGATTTTTGACCATATGGCCCCTTCGGTTATCTTCAACAATTGCCGTACTCCCATAACGATCCTCATTACTAATCGCTATGACCTTGTATTGACTGTTTATGAACTGCAATATAATTCCCCCATACACAGTAGGCCTGTGTGGTTAATAAGTACTTGAGTGTCTGCTCATGTTAATTGTGAAGTGTAAAGTATATTTATAATATTCTATCATATGTGCACAAAAAAAAACAGTACAAACAATATAGGAAAACCCAGTCTATAAGCCGCTTAGAGATAACTTGACGGTTATATTTGGGTTTTTCCTTTTCGTGCACTGTTATTTAGTTAATCATTGCTCAAAATCAAGAATATTTATATTGCGGCTCTCAAAGCTGCAGCCATGATATCGGACAAAGTCTTCACATAATTGTAAGTGCCCGCATCAAATTCCTTGTTCTTTATGGACACCGACAGATATACCAACCCTCTCAGTATACCCCTGTCTATCATAGGTACCGATATTACAGACTGCCAATCCGGCATTCCCATCATGGAGTCTATTCCCGGGTATCCGCTCCAATCTATCTGGTATTCTCCTACCCTGCTCTCCATGCATTTCTGTAATATGCTCTCATTGTAATACGCTTCTTCCACTTCATGGTCTACCAACTTCTTCCTCAGAAGCTTTCCTCTTATGCTGCATTCTCCTTCTTCTGTCTCTTCTACGTAGAATATTCCTCCTGTCTGTGCTTCTGATACTTCTATTACTCTTCCCAAAAAGCTGAACATCTTCTCTTCAAATGTCTTGTCGCTGTCTCTCTGAAGCTCAAGTATCTCCAGCATTGTCTCCACTTTCCGCTGGTCCTCCACCAAGTCCCCTGATATTATTCCTTCCAGCCGGTCTATCCTCTTTATGTTCTTCCCCATATTGGGTTCATATATCCTGCTTCCGTTCCTTCCCGACTCCTTTACATGATACAATGCCTGATCCGCTTTGTCTATCAAGTCCTTACCCCAGGTTCCGTGCTCCGGATATGATGATATTCCAAGACTTATGGTCAATGGTGTGTTCAGCCCTAAGAGCTTTGTATTCTCTATCTTCTTCCTTATCTTTTCTGCTACGCTGTAAGCTCCCTCTGCATCTGTCCCGGGCAGTAGTATTATTATCTCTTCTCCTCCGTATCTTCCGCAGATGTCTCCTTTTCTTACACTGCTCATTATTATGCTGCTTACATTCTGCAGTATTTCGTCTCCCTTCTGATGTCCGAACCGATCGTTCACACTTTTGAACTTGTCTATGTCTATCATTATTATGGAGAACTTTCCGCCTTCCTTTTCCACATACATGAACTCATTTGACAGTTCTGACTCAAAATGCTTCCTGGTATATAGCTTTGTCAGCTTATCAACCGTCGATACTATCTTCATGTTGTAGTTGTCCACCAATACATAGGCCACTTTTGCAGCCATCATGCAGAAGCGGCTGCTTTCTAAAGTAAAATTATTTATTATGCTATCGGTGTCCATATATATATATGCTATTATTGTTCCGCTTCCCGAATCCCTGTGCCTTCTTCTTTCCTCCACAAATTCCGTGCTGTCACTTTCCTTCGGTATCATCACAGGTATGCAGAATACTGCCGTTATGTCCTTGGGTATCAGTATGTCTCCCTTCCGGGTGTTGTATTCGAAGGTGTCACTTACTATTATGCTGTCTCTTTTCTGCTTGGCCTGCTCGACCACATATTTGTAGAAGGGGGCTTCCGAGTATCTGTTGTAAGAGGCTATGACATTAAGACTGTCATCCTCCTGTAGTGTGGCTATGAATGCATTCTTAGCCTGGGTTATTTCCGCAAATAGATCTATCATGTGCTTCAGGTTGCCTGTTTCATCATCGCTGAATCTGCTGACCAGCTCTTGTATCTTTCCCATGAATTTTATATGGGCACCTGAATCTACTCCACCGCTTACGGCTATTTCATCTGTTTCCTTGTGTCTGTATATATCCCTGTATTCTGTATAATCAAAATATTTGTCTATTTCATGAAAGTCTATGTTCCCTCTCTGCTTGCTAAGAAACCTCTTCCCTATTATGTTTACCCTTCCTTTTTTGTATCCGGGCTTGTTCGTATTCGTGGTCAGCAGCTCTGCTACCTCTGACAGGCTTTCTTTTACAGAATTCCTGTCATGGGAGTTTATGAACCTCACTTTGTATTCATCGGGTACGTTATATACAAGCTTTCTAAGGTAATTCAGAGATGTGATAAGGTGTTTCAGGGCTTCTTTGTAATTCTTCTGCCCTGCAAGCTCCATTGCTATTGCTTTGTATACCTTCCACTTTATTTCATTGTTCTCCGCCGCCTCTATGCGCCCGGCAAGCTTTTTCAGACTTTCAAGCTTTTGTGTACCTTCCTTTAAAAGGGCTTCTACATACTTGTATCTGATTCTCAGCATCTCTGTATCTATATTGGCTGCAAAGCCCTTTCCTCTTTCGAGAATCTCCCTTGCCCTGTCCTCCATGCCCTTTGTAACGTATATTTCTGCAAGCTTGACACAGGCAGTACGCCCAAGCTTGTACAGGTTCTCGTCAAAGACCTTGTCCAAAAAGGCTCTGTCTCTCTCGTAGTCAGGCTTTCCGCTTTGCTGTATCTCTGAAAGCAGCTTCACAAAATGAGCCTCATAATTCATCGTTATGCCCCAGCTTATACATATATCCACTGATTTTTGTGCATATTCCAATGCCTTTTCATACTCCCCCATGGCATAGAAAAGCTCTGCTCTGCACTGGTAGAACCAATCTATCAGATTTCCGGAGTATTTGGATTCCATGAATTCCTTTTCCATGCCGTCAAGGGTGTATAGTGCCCTATTATAGTCTTCTATTTCTATATCTGCCATAGACATATTGAGATTTATCACAAATTCAGAATACTTGTCCCTTATGATTAAAATGTTTTCCAGGGACTTCTGATAGAAATTCAGTGCCTCTACATACTTATCCTCTGCCCTATATAACTCAGCCAGATTGTTGTAGCTTACGCCTATATAATAAATATCTTTTACTTTAAGGCTTATGCTGAGGCATTTTTCATAATGCTCCCTTGCCCTCTGAATATCATTATAGTTGTTATGATATATTGATCCCAATGAGTTCAAAGGATATAGCATTTTTTTATAATTCCCTATGGATTCCAGCATACTCAGACTTTCTTTTAGTTCAGCCAGACCTTCTTCATATAACCCTTTATAGGATTTGAATTTTCCACGTATGCCAAGCATTCTTGCATATAAAAAGCTATATTCCTCTTTGTCAATATCTTTCAATACATTTTCCAGCAACCTTATGTAAGTGCTGAACTTTCTTTTGTGCAGCATCATCCTATTTACCACGATTATCTGCTCGTACAAACCTTTTTTATAATCTACCTTTTTTAGAAGCCGCTTTCCCTTGGCGAGGTATTTTAATGGGTTCTTTTTTTCGTTCATCTTGTATAATAATGAGTACTTTTTGTTGTATATGTCTATAAGCTGATAATAGTTTTTTGTACTCTCTGCTGTGCTTTCAATAATATCACTATAAAAAACAGCTTTTGGATAGTTGCCTATACGTTCATATAGTTCTACCAGCTTGATACAGACCAATAGTTGTTCTTCTATTGTATCTTTGTTTATGAATAAGCTGTAAGCATGCTCAAGGAATTGTATTGCCTGATCCGGTGAATTGTTCTCTATCTCTTTTGCTGAATCCACGAGATATTCTTTGACCTCAAGGTGCCAATTGGCCTTCAACATCTGATTAATCAGTTCATCCTCATTCTCCCTGTTTTCACGGTTGAATTTACTTTTCAGGATATATGATGCCTTTTCATGGTATTTCTGTCTCAACTCAGCAGGTATACTATCATACATTGAGTTTTTCAGGCTTAATGAGCTGAAGCTGTATGAAACACCCCAATCATACTGTTTTCGTATCAATATATTTATATATGAAAGATAATTTAGCTGGCTTACAAGCTTTTCTCCTTTGGCATCCACAAAATTTTCCACCACATCTGCTGAGACTGCAATGTTAAAGACTGACAGCACCTTCAATATTTCCTGATAATTAGTATTAAGCTTATAAACATTATTCAATGTGTCGATGTCATCTGCATGGGAGAGGTTCAAAGAATCATAATCTACTTTATCAAGTATCCAGCAGCCATTATCATCAACAAATATATTGTTGTTTGAAAAGAGCATATACAAAATATCATATATATACTCAGGACTGCCCTTGGTCTTTTCATATATAATCTTAGTAAAATTATAAGGTGCCTCGCTCATTCCAAGAATGAGCCTTATATATTCTTGTGTGTCTTCAAGGCTATAGTTCCTGAGGGAAATGGTATCCAGCACATCTATTTCCTTAAGCTCGCTGCAATATTCCTTTATTTTGCTGTTTTGCGAATAGGTCTCCTTGTCTGTTGCAAGCACAAAGTAGACTTTTGATCCATTTTGTATCCTCAGCAGCTCATTTATCAGATCCAAAGAACCTTCATCTATCCACTGGATATTATCAATTATGAAAATAAAATGCAATTTTTCAGATGCTTCTGCTATAAAATTGCTCAGTTTTTGAAAGAGCTTGGCGTTACTGTCCTTTACCGAATATCCCGCCTCTGTGCTTGATGCAATAGTCCTGTACATGGAAAGCTGAGGTAATGTAATACTCATATCTCCCATATACTTCTCTATGAGATCCTTGTCCACATATTTGGTAATGCTTTTTACAAGAATCTCAGATGCACTTAATCTTAATAGGTCAGACTCATTCAGTACTGTTACAACAGGAACAAAACCCTCGTGATCTACCTTTATACTCAATGCTTCCAAAAAATCGCTCTTACCTGATCCTTCTTGTCCTATCACTAAAGAAGCCTTACGCAGTCTGCCTGCAAAAAAGTGTCCTTTTGCATTATTCAAAACCTTATCAATTAGGTTGTATCTGGCTACTGGTTTCATTCTATAATGCGGCATAGCCTGGATGTAATCTTTGTTTACTATTCTATACTCTTTCTCAAAACTGTTGTTTATAGCTGAAACAAGCTCGTCCACAGATCTGAATCTCTTTTCAATATCAGCAGCTGTACACTTTCTAATTATGTCCATTATTCTGCAGTCCAGTTTTTCAGATTCCTTTAATGCAAAAAAGGATAGGGAATTCTCTATTTTTTCCTCATAATTATTAAATCCACTCACCAGATAAAAAAGGACTGCACCTATAAGATATATATCTGATCGAACAGAATAGCCGCTATTATTTCGTATCTCTGGGGCTTTAAAGCAAGAGTTCTCCCTGTTTATCATTATTTTTCGACTTGCTTTTTCTGGATAGGGTATTGATAATACCTTCAAAATATCCCCTTTATCACTCTGGATAACCTGCAAAGCATTTATATCAATACTGCGGATAAGCATTCCTCTTAAATGCAGGTACTTAACAGCAGAACAAAGCTGGGCAGTCAGATCCAGAATCAGATCCAACTCCCTACCCTTACAATATTCAAAAGCATTGACGCTTTCAAAGTAGTCATATGTATAATAATATTGATTTATAGCAACCTGTTTAAAATCTATGAATCTGACTCTGTTAAAAAAATGGAAATCTATAAGATTGGGATGAAAGTAAGTAGAATAATCATAAAAGTTGCTCTTCATATATTCAATAAAATCTTTTGTTTCATTCTGAAGATTGATGAGCCTCAAATGCTTAAGCAGATCACCCTTATGAATGTCCTCCACCACATAAGTTATCCCATATGAATCAAGACTCTTAGCCTTAACAACCTTATACTGCTCATTAATAAACTGCATTTGAAACCACCCCCTTAAGCTTCTTAATAATTTATTTTACCACATAAGTAAAGGTTTTACACTTAGAAAATCCCTTTTGCGGTGGTTCGCCGGCTAAGGCGCTCCAGAAAGCAAAAGCTTTGGATTTTCTTAGTGTAAAACCGTGGCCCGCGAAGCCTGATTATAGAAGATGCATCTTAACAACAATGCCCAAAAGCATGACCCAAAAAACATAAACCAAAAAGCTTCACTCACAGAAAATCCCTTTTGCGGTGGTTCGCCGGCTAAGGCGCTCCAGAAAGCAAAAGCTTTGGATTTTCTTAGTGTAAAACCGTGGCCCGCGAAGCCTGATTATAGAAGATGCATCTTAACAACAATGCCCAAAA